>DFFU01000031.1:5526-5683 GCA_002372315.1 Alphaproteobacteria bacterium UBA3768 | reverse complement strand
CCCAGTAATTCCGAACAACGCTTGCACCCTTCGTATTACCGCGGCTGCTGGCACGAAGTTAGCCGGTGCTTATTCTTATGGTACCATCATCATTTTCCCATACAAAAGAGCTTTACAACCCGAAGGCCTTAACACTCACGCGGCATGGCTGGATCAG
>DFFU01000031.1:0-5431 GCA_002372315.1 Alphaproteobacteria bacterium UBA3768 | reverse complement strand
CTCCCGTAGGAGTCTGGGCCGTGTCTCAGTCCCAATGTGGCTGATCATCCTCTCAGATCAGCTATGGATCGTCGCCTTGGTCAGCCGTTACCTAACCAACTAGCTAATCCAATATGGGCCACTCAATCGGCGATAAATCTTTCCCCCGTAGGGCTTATGCGGTATTGCTCTTCGTTTCCAAAGAATATTCCCCACCAAAAGACATGTTCCCATATATTACTCACCCGTGCGCTACTGCTGTATTGCTACAGCCGTTCAACTTGCATGTTTTAGGCCTGCCGCCAGCGTTCGTTCTGAGCCAGGATCAAACTCTCATGTTTAAAAACTTTTGAGTAGCTGTCCTGTGCATCAAATAATTACTTTCAATAAAAAGTTATTAACAGAAACCCTACAAAACTTTACCAGTACATAACTTGTATACACTTTTTCGTTTTATAGTTCCTGATGCACAACAGCCCATAATCTTGTCGATCAACAGCTATCCGTGCATCCGTTTCTTTTCATCCTTATTCACTAAATCTAACAACAACTTCGTTGATGGCCTGCTGCCGGCGAAGTGAGAAGGATTTTATCATAAATCAAATCGCTTGTCAAGCACTTTTTTGAAAATTTTTTATTTTTTTTATCATCCTCACCATTTACAGGGTTTTATTTTTCAATTTTTCCCATATTTTTGAGCATGTTAAGCAATCCAAAAAATTATAAAAAAAATTATTAAAATTGTATGTTTTTACTTGCAATAGCCCCTAAAATCCGCTAGCGTCAAAGAAAAAAATGAAAGGAAAAATAATGACACGTTATATTTTTATTTTAGGGGGATGTGTATCTAGTTTAGGAAAGGGAATTGCATCTGCAACCTTGGGAGCCCTGCTGCAAGCGCGTGGTTATAAGGTTCGTATGCGCAAAATGGATCCTTATTTAAATATAGACCCTGGTACCATGAGCCCCTATCAGCATGGAGAAGTTTTTGTAACAGACGATGGGGCTGAGACAGATTTAGATTTAGGACATTATGAACGATTCGTGGGTATTTCTTGCCATAAAACAGACAGCATATCCGGTGGTCGTATATATTATAATGTACTTACTAAAGAACGTCGCGGTGATTATTTAGGTGCTACCGTTCAAATGATTCCACACGTTACCAATGAATTAAAGCTTTTTTTAGATTCGGATTTAACAGATGAAGATTTTGTGCTTTATGAGGTTGGAGGCACAGTAGGAGACATTGAAGGCACACTATTTTTAGAAGCGATTCGCCAATTTATGAACGAAAAAGGACGGCGTAATTGCTGTGTTGTTTATTTAACTTTACTACCTTTTATTGAAACAGCAGGAGAACTCAAAACAAAACCCACGCAACAAGCCGTCAAACTTCTTTTACAAGCCGGCATACAAGCCGATGTCTTGCTATGTCGTAGTCGAATCGCTTTAGGGGAGGATGAACGTAGGAAATTGGCCCTTTTTGGCAACGTCCCACCACAAAATGTAGTGGCTGCATTGGACGTGCCAAATATTTATTGTCTGCCCATTTCCTACCATGAACAAGGTTTAGATACATCCGTTTTGGATTATTTTGGCATCCATTCTAACGTAGATTTGAGCAAATGGGAACGAATCGTTGCTACAATGAATAACTTTCAAAAGCGTGTTAAAATTGCTGTAGTGGGAAAATACTGCCACCTGCCAGATACTTATAAATCATTAAAAGAGGCCTTAATTCATGCAGGAATTGCCGAAAATGCAAAAGTAGATATTGATTGGATTGAAAGCGATTCGTTGGAAAACAAAACCACCGAAGAAGTGGCCGAAACTTTGCACGAATATCATGGCGTTTTAGTTCCTGGTGGTTTTGGTAATCGGGGTATTGAAGGCAAAATTACCGCCATTCGCTATGCCCGCGAAAATAAAGTGCCTTTTTTTGGGATTTGCTTGGGTATGCAAATGGCTGTCATAGAATGTGTGCGTCATTTATGTGGCATAGAAAATGCAAACTCCACAGAATTTACACATGACTGCACACCCGTTATTACCCATATGAAAGTATGGGAAAAAGATGGCATCAAAACTATTCGCGCCGAATCGGACGATATGGGAGGTACAATGCGTTTAGGGGCTTATCCCTGCGAATTAAAAGAAGGATCTTTGGCAGAAAAATTATATGGCACACGCCAAATCAGTGAACGCCATCGCCATCGTTATGAAATGGATATTCAATATGAAGCCATATTGTTTGATAAAGGGGTTGTGATTTCGGGAAAATCTCCTGATGGTTTATTGCCAGAAATCATTGAAATTCCCAATCACCCATTTTTCTTCGCAGGACAATTCCATCCAGAATTCAAATCCAAACCCTTTGCTCCTCACCCTGTTTTTCAAGGATTTATTCAAGCCGCACTTAAACAAAAAGAATCAACTTGATTTATTTTCCTTGACAAATATAAAAAAATCAGGCATAATAAGGAGCGAACTTTCTGTGGAGAGGTGGCCGAGTGGTTAATGGCAGCAGACTGTAAATCTGCCCTCTTATGAGTTCGGTGGTTCGAATCCACCCCTCTCCACCATTTCAGGTGAGTCGCCAAAATCGGCGACTTTTTCTTTTGTTTACAAGCACTTGTGCGAGTCCGTGTGCAGCCGACAAAAAATTATCAAAAATTCAACCAACACGGACTTTCCAATCAGAAAAATCCTTTAAATACAATATCTCACCCTCGGGAATACTAAAATTTTTCCCAGAAATTTTAATTCAAAATTTGTTGACTTTTCGGTGGACTTTTGTTTTAATGGAGACATAAATAAATTTAACAGAAAGGAAATAAAATGGTGAAAGAACATTTAGCAAGTTTTGATGATGCTTTTGGCGATGGAGAAGAAACTTATAATAAAGAGGTTGAAGAACGCCAAAAAACACCTAAAAGTAGGGGAAAAAGGCTCAACCTTCGCAAAATAATTGAAGAGTCTCTTAAGCGTCCAAAAGGAGTAATTTCTAGAAGTGAACAACGTGATAAAGTAGCAGAAAAAATCAAGGCGGCAAAGACACATGATGAAAAAATGGCTATTGCTAAAGAATATCATGAATCTGTATCTCACCCAGATGAATATGCTTTTCCACAAAAATGGCAACGCGAGCAATTATTAAAAGAAAATCGTACAGCTTTAAAATTTAAAAAACAAACAACCAGGTAAATGAAAGGGAAAAAATGGGATTACTTGATAAATTAAGTGGCTTTAAAAAAAGCGGAGCCAATAAAGAATTAGAGACCATTTTAGGAAACGAATCTTCCAGAAAGAAATTATTGCAAGTAGCAAATACAAATGAGAAGCAAGACGCAATCATTGATAAACTTTTTGCCGATTATGATCAGACAAAAGATCGTAAAACTCAGGAAAGTATCAAAAAGAAAATTGAAAGTACTATGGAAAATGGTCCAAAAACAAAAGCTGAGACCATGTTGGATGCGGCATTTGATGCATTTTTATCCGGAAATGCCAAACAGAAAACAAAAGTTGCCGAAGAATATTTGGGGGCTGATGTTTCAAATCCCGAAAAATTATTACAAAATGTCAATGATGTTTTTGAAGCATTGAACAATCATCAAAAAATAACCGATTCCTTGGCCATGAAAGCAGCAACTGTTTTGGTGTATGGCCAACTTTATGGCATGGGGGGCGTAGTCAGTAAGAAAGAATGTGAGGACCACAATAAAATGCTAAAGGAAACTGCTTCGGTAAGGGCAATTTGGAACACGGTTTTCCAAGGTAAAAAAGGTTCAAGATAAAATCAAAGGAGAATAGTATGGGATTAAAAGATTTATTTAAAAGTCGAGAAACGAAGGAAAAAGAGGCTGCAATATCTCAAGAGGCTTCAGCTGAACAGGAATTACAAAAAATATTAAACAGCCCTGTAGAATTGAAAAATTTATGCTCTATATTGAATAGCAAAGATAGTATGACAATGTTCAATTTTTGCACACGCCTGCAAAAAGGAGAAAAACAATCAAAGATGGATAAGACTCCAAAAGCATCTGAGTTAGTTGGAACCGCTCGTTGGGGTAGCTTCGCTCATATAACAAAAGCCAGACAAAAAGAAGCAGAGATTGCTCAACGATTCCGTGAAGTAAAAGCACTAGAAGCGAAAGCTCTTAAAGGCGATATGCTTGCAAGAATGACTTACCCACAACGTTGCCAATTGATGAAAGCTGAAATGGGAACATATACCACTTACCAAAATGCATATAGCATTTGTGTCCTTAACCTTTTACAAAAGGCCGTTTTAAGTGGAAGAATTAAGGACCTTAGTAAATTACAAGATATGATTGCAAGGACTCAAGTTGAAAATAATAATAGGAAGATGAAATTGGGACTCATTCCTCCAACTCAGCCTAAAGCGATTCAAAAAGCTGGTAAATCAAGATAAAATAGATATATTTCTAACCTCTATCCACATAATGGTAGGGGTTATTTTTTTGTCCTGTTTAGTCCGTACCATGCAAGACCTCCTCCACCAGTTCAGGTAAGTCGTCGGAAATGACGACTTTTTCTTTTGTTTTCAATATCCGACCATCCGGAATATTAAAGTTTATCCCTAAACATACTACCGTTCTAATTGTCTTCTGAGTCTTGAATTATCTAATTCAAAAGTGCATTGTTTGCTGTTGTTTGCAAGCTCTGCCATCATATTGGTCCACGAGGCACCGGATGTATCGATATCTGTATATCCATGTTCATCTTCCATATGGATTGTTCTATTTTCTATGACGGACTGATCAGCCTTCATCACTTGTAATATTTTTGACTTTAAACTCTGATCAAGATTGCATGCTATTGTTACCTCAGACAATCCATTTTCCTTAATCACAATACTGCATAAATCATTTTGTTTGCCGTTGATTGTGAAAACAGTAGTCATCGGGAAAGCTTCTAAATGACTCTCTGCAAGAGCATTCATCATGCTGGTGGCAACTTCTCCAGAATCCTTCATAATGACTTCACTGTAAGGGATACAATCTTGCAAGGAGGTTTGTAATTTATCGCTAAAATTGTATTGGGTTTCTGAAAAAGCCTTCCCTCCAAAGAACAAAATGGTTATAAAAATAAAATGTGATAGAAATTTCATTAAATTGTCCTCCTTCCTATGTATTCTACTTTATCTAAAAATATATTTCAACATCAAATTTCAGTCCGTGCGGGGTCGGATTCCCTCCATCAGTTTTTGCAAGCTCCATCTTTTGAGGTTTTTGGGGCTTCCAATTGCTTATGCAGTCCCCTTTAAAATATCAAAAAATTCCACCTACACGGACTCTCCAATCAGAAAAAACTTTAAATGCAATAACCTACTGACAATCAAAAAAAGTCCTCATTTATTTGAGGACTTAAATACGTGGTGCCGAGAATGTGATTCGAACACACGACCCACGCATTACGAATGCGT
>DFFU01000002.1 GCA_002372315.1 Alphaproteobacteria bacterium UBA3768 | reverse complement strand
CCAAGGTCGGGGTCGCGTGTTCGAGTCCCGTTTTCCGCTCCAGTAGGAAAAATTAAACGTGCAGAACAGCGGTTCTGCATTTTTTTCCTAAAACTATTGGAAGCCCGAGTTGCGGAATTGGTAGACGCGCTCGTTTCAGGTGCGAGTCCAGTCAAATGGGTGGGGGTTCGAGTCCCTTCCTGGGCACCACTTTCAAATTACAGTCATGTTGTAATACTCAAAACGTAGAAAAAATAAAACCTATCCGTTTGGTAATAAAGGTGTCCCTTAGTAAATGTCTAAAACATGTCTATTATGAATACAAATAAGCCTTTTATAGCATGATTACTTTATCCCATTTACCTAGGGATTTTTTCTTTTTATTTCTTGACTTTTGACCAAGGCTGGATTATAATAGACGCCATTATTTAACAAAAGGAATTTGATATGTTGGAAAAAGCTTTTAACCCTCAAACAGCCGAAAAAGAAATCTTTCAAAAATGGACAGACAAAAATTTGTTTGCCTGTCATCCCGAATCTGATAAATCTCCCTTTTCTATCGTTATCCCCCCCCCAAATGTAACAGGAAATTTACATATCGGACATGCTTTAAATTATGCTTTGCAAGATACAATCTGTCGTTATAAACGTATGAAAGGCTTTGACGTTTTGTGGCAACCAGGAACAGATCATGCGGGTATTGCCACACAAATGGTAGTGGAAAGAATGCTTGCCAAACAAAACATTTCCCGTCATGATTTGGGACGTGAAAAGTTTTTGGAAAAAGTTTGGGAATGGAAAGCTCAATCTGGTGGTCAAATTGTCAATCAATTAAAGCGTTTAGGGTGTTCTTGCGATTGGGCACGTGAACGTTTTACAATGGATGAAGGCTTATCCGCTGCTGTACGTAAAGTCTTTGTTAAAATGTACAAAGATGGTCTAATATATCGCGACAAACGTTTGGTGAACTGGGATCCAAAACTACAAACCGCTATTTCTGATTTGGAAGTTGTTCAAAAAGAAACTGTGGGTAAAATGTGGTATTTTAAATATCCTTTGGAAAATAATCCCGAAAAATTCATTATGGTGGGAACGACTCGCCCTGAAACTTTATTCGGTGATACAGCTGTGGCTGTGTCCGATAAAGATGAACGCTATCAAGATTTCATCGGTAAAAATGTTTTAATTCCGATTATCAATAAACCTATTCCCGTGGTGGCTGATGAGCATGCTGACCCCGAAAAAGGAACAGGAGCTGTGAAAATCACACCTGCCCATGACTTTAATGACTTTGAAGTTGGGAAACGCCATAACTTGCCACTTGTCAACTTACTGACAAAAGAAGCCAAATTAAATGAAAATGTGCCCGAAAAATATCAGGGTATGACTCCCTTAGAAGCACGTCCTTTGGTTTTAAATGAAATAAAAGAACTGGGGCTTTATGATCATGAAGAAGATAACCCCATGACGATCCCCTATGGTGATCGTTCGGATGTGATTATTGAACCATGGTTGACAGATCAATGGTTTGTGGATACTTCCAAACTGGCACCTGCCGCCATTGAGGCAGTCAAATCTGGTGCTACAAAATTTGTTCCTGAAAACTGGGAAAATATGTATTATTCTTGGATGAATGATATTCAACCTTGGTGTATTTCCCGTCAGTTATGGTGGGGCCACCAAGTGCCCGTCTGGTATGGTCCTGATGGTCAAATTTTCTGTGAGGAAACAGAAGAGTTAGCACAATCTGAAGCAGATAAACATTATGGCAAGCCAACAAAATTGACCCGCGATACAGACGTGTTAGATACTTGGTTTTCTTCAGGACTCTGGGCTTTTTCTACTTTGGGATGGCCCAATGAAGATGACGAACATTTGAATAAATACTATCCGACATCTGTATTGATCACGGGTTTTGATATTATCTTTTTCTGGGTTGCCCGTATGATGATGATGAGCATGTATAATATGCATGAGGTGCCTTTCCGCGAAATTCACTTACATGGTTTAGTTCGTGATGAAAAGGGACAAAAAATGAGCAAATCCAAAGGCAATGGAATTGATCCTTTGGAAATGTGCGATAAATATGGTGCTGATGCTTTGCGTTTTTCTTTGGTGATTCAAGAGGGATCAGGTCGTAGTGTTTTGATGGGCGAATCGCGCGTGGAAAATTACCGTAATTTTACCACCAAGATATGGAATGCTGTACGTTTTTGTGAAATGAACCAAATGACACATGATACCTTTGATTTAAAAGGTGTTCAATTGTCTATCAATCAGTGGATTATTACAAAATTATCACAAGCCGCAAAAGAAATTGAAAAATGGTTGGAAACTTATGCCTTTAACGAAGCTAGTAATGTACTTTACCACTTTGTATGGAATACTTTCTGCGATCGTTATTTGGAAGCCGTAAAACCCATTTTTTATGGCGAAAATGAAACAGCAAAAATGGAATCCAGAGCTGTGATGGGTGCTGTGGTAGATGAAATGTTAAAACTGATTCATCCATTTATGCCCTTTATTTCAGAAGAATTATGGGATAAAACAGCCTCACGTCAACAAATGTTGATGGAAATGTCCTGGCCCAATTGGAATGATTTTGAAAACGAAAGTGCCACAAAATCTCAAGATTGGATTTTTGATTTAATTACATCTGTGCGTTCTGTGCGTACAGAAGTCAATGTTCCTGCAAGTATAAAGATTCAATTAAAAATAAAAGATGCCAACGATCAACAAATCAAATCCATTAATGAAAATATAGAGATTATCAAATCTTTAGCTCGTGTAGAGAATATCAGCTTTACTGATGTTGCAGGAACTGGAGAAGTGGCACAAGTTTTAGATGGCTTAACATTACTGATTCCTTTGGCTGGAATTATTGATATTGAAAAAGAAAAGGAACGTTTAAATAAAGAAATTGCCAATTTAACAGGATTTATCACACGATTAAAAGGACAATTATCGAATGAAGCTTTTATTTCAAAAGCACCCGCAAGTATCGTTGAAGAAAAGAAGAAATCACTCATCGATAGCGAAAACGCTCTACAAAAAACTCAGGATATTCTAAAATTATTGGGATAAATAAAAAAATTCCTTGACTTTTATTAAAAAGTCCATTAGAATGTCTGTGTTGCCCAGATAGCTCAGTTGGTAGA
>DFFU01000020.1 GCA_002372315.1 Alphaproteobacteria bacterium UBA3768 | reverse complement strand
GTAAAAGTGTTTGTGCCACATGTGACATTCCAGAAGGGGAAGAAGTTGGAATATGTACCAATGAATGTGAAGAGCCAGTTAAACTCTGCCAAGTCCACACTGATTGCAATCAAGAAAATGAATGTATGGTCTGTGATACAGAATCAAACATGTGCAAAAATGGTTGTGAAAGGGTGGAGTATTTGGAGTCCACAGGAACTCAGTATATTCTAACTGGTTTTACACCAACGGTTGATACAGATTTTGAAATTGAATTAAGTTCTACAAGAACTAATACTGTTTGGGCTATGGGATGTCCCACTTGGGTTGGGGTTCATTATAAAGGACAAAATGCAGATGCTGTAGAAATAGGAATTACAAATAGTTCAACATCAAATTTTCAACAATATGCTACTTATAATCATGACAACTCAAAAATAACAATGAAGCTGTCAGGCAATACTGTATATGCTAATGGAGTTGCTTTGGGTACAATTACAAGACGAGCAGGGACATTAGATTTTGCTTTGTTTGGATATAGAGATGCAAATAGAGGGGCTGGACTTTTGTTTAGTGGTAGGATTTATAAATGCTGGATAAAAGAAAATAACACACTCGTTCGCAACTTCATCCCCGTTCTTTCGCCAGAATCATCACAGTATGTTGGTGCACCCTGTATGTTTGACAAAGTAACAAAAAAACTTTTCTGTAATGCCGGTTCGGGTACTTTTAAAACAAATAAAAACTAATTAATTTTTCTTGCTTTTAATAGTAAAATTCGCTAAAATGCCCCATTGTTTTACTCTTTTAAGAAAGGAAAATAATATGAAATATAAATGTTTAGTATGTGGTCAAATCGTGGATATTCCTGATGGTGCAGAATTGGTTTGTCCGATTTGCGGTGCAACAGGGGATAAATTGGTGCCTTATGAAGAAAAAGCCGAAATGACTTGGGCAGCTGAGCATACCATTGGTATTGCTGATGGGGTAGATACGGAAGTTTTGCAAGGTTTAAAGGATCATTTTAAGGGGGAATGTTCTGAAGTGGGAATGTATTTAGCGATGTCCCGTCAAGCTTTGCGTGAAGGTTATCCTGAAATTTCTTTGGTATTGGATAAAATTGCTCATGAGGAAGCTGAACATGCGGCTCGTTTTGCCGAAATGTTGGGAGGAGAATTGGTTACAGATTCCACAAAGGAAAATTTAACAAAAATGTTAAATGGTGAAAATGGGGCTTGTCATAGCAAGCAAGCGATTGCCAAAAAGGCCAAAGAATTAAATTTGGATGCAATTCATGACTCCGTGCATGAAATGGCCCGTGATGAGGCGCGTCACGGAAAGGCCTTGGATGCTTTATTAAAACGTTATTTTAAATAAAAGAAAAATCCCCGATGATTCGGGGAT
This sequence comes from Alphaproteobacteria bacterium UBA3768, assembly GCA_002372315.1. GTDB lineage: Bacteria > Pseudomonadota > Alphaproteobacteria > CAAHEQ01 > UBA3637 > UBA3637. The sequence goes on along the minus strand of DFFU01000020.1, from coordinate 6,794 downwards.
TTAATTTTATTCATGCGCTAAGCGACTATTTGGTATGAGATGGTGTTGAGTTCTGACTTGAGGTCTTTCTGGGCGACGTACAGAAAGACGCTTTTTTATCATTTCATTTTGCCGTTTTAGGTTTTGATTTTCTAAACGTAAAGTCGCTATTTCTTGCTGCATTTGTTTGATTTGAATGCTGAGTTGTTTGATTTCCTGTATAAGTGCTTTTAATTCTGTGGCAGAAATTTGAATGATTTGGGGTTGGTCTGAAATAACTGGTTGTTTGGGTGTTGTCTCAGAAATATTTTCTTGCTTTGTCGCAGTGGTGGGTGTCATTTTTGGGAGGACAACAGGTTGTTCTTTTCCTGCTGTTTTAGAAATTTCAGTTGTTTGATTTTTTTCTTCTGTTTTTTGATTTGTTTTTTCGTTTTCATTTGGGGTGGACTCGGATGGTTCATTCTTTTGGGAGGTGGATTTTTCCTTAGGTCCAAAAAGCTTGTTAAGTCCCCACGATAAGACGTTATTAACAACATGAGCACCTGTAATGATTCCTTCCAAAATTCCCACTTTGGTTGCCAAAAACGCGCTGCCTGCAGCGATTGGTGTCAATATAGGAAAGGCTAAAGCCGTACTTGCGGCCAAGTATGCGCCACCTAACCATGCAAAACTGGCGATAGCGTGATCTTCAGCGGGGCGATTCAAGATCCAATTTTTCAAACGTTTGAACATATTTCCTCCTTTTCATATAGGAATATTATATCACATATATGTATTTTGTCAACTTATTTTATATTTTTTGTGTCTTGCCTTTTTTGGAAAAATACAGTACACTGCAAAATATGTTCAATTAAATGAAAGGAAAAATAAAATGGCATTAGTATCTTTACGTCAATTATTGGATGATGCGGCCGAATATGGGTATGGTATTCCGGCTTTTAACGTGAATAATATGGAGGGTGTGTTGAGCATCCTGGCTGCTGCTGATAAAGTGGGCGCACCCGTGATTATTCAAGCCAGTAAAGGTGCGCGTCAATATGCCAATGACGCAGTTTTAAAACATTTGATGATGGCAGGTGTGGAAATGTATCCGCATTTACCAATCTGTGTACACCAAGATCATGGTTCTTCCCCAGAAGTGTGCTTTTCCGCAATGGCGGCTGGCTTTACTTCCGTCATGATGGATGGTTCTTTGGATGCAGAAGGAAAACCTGCTACTTATGAATATAATGCTAATACGACCAAAACTGTGGTGGATACAGCGCATCCAGCTGGTGTTTCTGTGGAAGGTGAATTGGGGTGCATTGGTTCATTGGAAACTGGCAAGGGTGAAAAAGAGGACGGACATGGTTTTGATGGTGCTGTGGATAAATCCAAGTTGCTCACCGATCCAGATCAAGCAGTTGATTTTGTGCGTCAAACAAAAGTGGATGCTTTGGCTGTGGCAATTGGAACTTCCCATGGGGCCTATAAATTTACTCGCAAGCCAGATGGCGCCATTTTGTCCATTGATACTGTGAAAAAAATTCATGAAAAATTGCCCTACACTCATTTGGTGATGCATGGCTCTTCCAGTGTGCCTCAATATTTGCAAGATATTATCAATGCCCATGGTGGTCAAATGCCACAAACCTATGGTGTACCTGTGGAAGAAATTCAAGAAGCCATTAAGCATGGAGTGCGTAAAGTCAATGTGGATACAGATTTACGTATGGCAATGACAGGGGCTATTCGGACAGTCTTTACCGAAAAGCCAGCCGAATTTGACCCACGTAAATATTTGAAACCGGCAATGGCTGCCATGACAGAAGTTTGTATCAAACGTTATGAAGAATTTGGTGCTGCGGGGCAGGCTGCCCACATTAAACCTATTTCATTGGAGGATATGGCCAAACGCTATGCTTCTGGTGAATTGGATCCGAAAGTTGTGGGGTAAAATGGTTCAAATTGCTCCCAGTCTTTTAGCTGCTGATTTTGCGCATCTTGCCAAAGAGGTGCAGAAAGTATCAAAGGCGGGAGCAGATTATATTCATTGGGATGTGATGGATGGGCATTTTGTGCCGAATTTGACCTTTGGTGTCCCCGTCATTCAGACTTTGCGTTCATATACAGATGTTTCTTTTGATGTGCATTTGATGGTGGAAAGGCCTGATAAACTGATTGATGATTGTGCATTGGCAGGGGCTGATCAAATTACAGTACATTTGGAAGTGGGGCAAACGGAAAATTTAATTTCGCATATCCAATCACTTCATAAAAAAGTCGGTCTTTCCATTAAACCCAAAACGAAGGTGGCCGATTTAATTCCCTTTTTGCCTATGATTGATTGGGTGCTGCTGATGAGTGTGGAACCTGGTTTTGGGGGGCAATCTTTCATACCGAAAACATTGGAAAAAATTGTGGCCTTAAAGGATTTAATTGGTCGCAAAAAAATTAAAATTGCGGTGGATGGTGGTATCAATCCTATTACGGCAGAGGCTTGTCGTTTAGCGGGTGCAGATGTATTGATTGCAGGTAGTTCAATTTTTCATCAAAAAAATTATGCCCAAGCAATTCAAGCTTTAAAGGGGGGGCGATGACCAAAATCTTGATTGTTGAAGATGAACCAGGTTTGGTTAAACTTTTGGAGTATAATTTGGGGCGTCAGTCCTATCAAACTTGTGTTTGTATGGATGGCGCTAAAGTCATGTCTTTGATGGAAAAAGAATGTCCTGATTTTGTTTTGTTGGATTGGATGTTACCGAATGTATCAGGTGCGGATATTTGTCGCAAAATTCGCCGACATGTACGCTTTAAGAATCTACCGCTTATTATGTTGACAGCACGGGGTGACGAATCTGATAAGGTGAAAGGATTATCTATTGGGGCAGATGATTATATGACCAAACCTTTTTCTATCCCCGAATTATTGGCGCGGATTCAAGCACTTTTGAGACGTACAAAAACTTTTTTAAAACAAAAGCCTTTGACAGCAGGCATTTTGAAAATGGATTTATCCACCAAGCAAGTTTTTAGAAACAATAAAATCATGGAATTAGGGCCGACAGAGTTTCGTCTACTTCAAGTTTTAATGGAAAAGGCAGGACATGTTTTTTCCCGCGAAGATTTATTACAATTGGTTTGGGCAGGTGATATCCATGTACAAGATCGTACTGTGGATGTTCATATACGTCGATTAAGAAAAGCATTAGAGGATGATGGGAATTTGATTCGAACAGTTCGTTCCTCTGGATATTCTGTAAATATTGACAAAAATTGATTTTTGTGGTATTATTTCTTTCAGTTCTCGCTGAAAGGATATTTGATGCGTACTTTACCTGAGGATTCCTCTATTTGTACTCAAGTTTTACCAGCTATGTGGGCAGGATACAGATGCCAGTTATCAAATATTTGCCCGCCTGAAGGAATTGTCGATTTCACAAGCAAAGTCATACAAAAGGGGTTGTGTGTTCCACAAGAGATTGCTGATAAAATATCAAAAGATTATTATTTAGGGAGTGTGCATGATTTTTGTGTGTCTCATTTTGGACGAAATTTAACAGATAAGGACCATGAGCGGATTTTATTGACGGCAAATGAATTTGTAAAAAATGGTACAATTATTGAAGTGGATGAAAACGAAAAAGATTTAATAAAATTATTGGCAACAAAAGTTGTTGTAAATGCACATCAACGGGCAAATCATGCTATGGCAAGTGCTTGCTTCTTACATGAGCGGGGAAGACTTCCCAAAGAAAATGTATTTATGTTACAAAAGGGTGTTTCTCCTATTTTTTATGATAAAAATGAATTTGACCGTTCTGAAATGTTACAAAAAGAAGTGTTTGATGTTCCTGATGACCGTCTTTTCAGGTCTTTTGACAATTGGATTAATTGTTTTGGTATGCGATATAATTTTAATCAAATGAAACATCTGTTAGGCGGAATGCGATATATGAATGCGTTGATTATGAAAAAAGCAGCCCAAACTCATTTAATTGAACAACGTCATCCTCATCGTCGTACTGAATATGTTAGTCGCGTTTGGCGTAATAGATTTTCGGGGCGCGGTTGATGTGCGAAGATTCATAAAATCCTTTACTTTTTTGCTAAAAAAGACTATAATAACTCTGTTTTCAGGCAGGGGTTGCCTGAATCTAATTTAAATAGAAAAGGAAAGAAAATGATAAATATTACGTTGCCAGATGGGTCTAAGATGCCCTTTGATGGTTCGGTGAATGCCTTGCAAGTCGCCGAAAAAATTAGTCCGAATTTAGCCAAAGCTGCCGTTGCAGCCAAAGTCAATGATACTTTAATAGATCTAACAACTCCCATCACAACTGACAGCACTCTTTCCATCTTAACAAATAAAAACCCCGAAAGTTTGGAAGTGTTGCGTCATACAACAGCGCATATTTTGGCGCAAGCAGTGGAGGCGCTTTATCCCAAAGCCAAAGCCACCATCGGTCCTGCCATTGATAATGGTTTTTATTACGACTTTTATGGTATTATTTTAAAGGAAGAAGATTTAGCCAAAATAGAAGCCAAAATGACCGAAATCGTTGAGCAAGACTTACCAATTACACGTTCTGTCGTATCGCGCAAAGAAGCCAAAGAAATCTTTACCAATCGTGGTGAAAATTTCAAAGTGGAATTGATTGATGATTTGCCAGAGGATATCAAGGAAGTTTCCCTTTATTCACAGGGCGACTATGTGGAACTATGCCGTGGGCCGCATTTACCCTCAACGGGGCGTGTTGGGAAATCTTTTAAATTGACCAAGGTAGCAGCAGCCTATTGGCGTGGGGATTCAAACCGTGAATCCTTACAACGTGTTTATGGTACGGCTTTCTGGTCAGATAAAGAATTAAAGGCTTATTTTACTTTGTTGGAAGAGGCCGAAAAACGTGATCACCGCAAAATTGGAAAAGCGCTGGATTTGTTCTACTTTGATACAACTGCCCCAGGGTGCCCGTATTTCTTGCCCAAAGGGTGGAAACTCTACAATTTACTGCTGGATTTTTGGCGCAAAGAACATGAAAGGGCGGGCTATCAAGAATTTTCTGGTCCCTTGATGAATTCCCGCGTTTTATGGGAAACCTCAGGGCATTGGGATCATTATAAAGACGATATGTATCTGCTCACTGCGCACGATATGCCAGAAACGGAAAGCTATGCCTTAAAGCCGATGAGTTGTCCTCAAACGATGTTGCTCTTTAATATGAAGACACGTTCTTATCAGGATTTGCCTATTCGCTTTTCAGACGTGGATATGATTCACAGAAACGAAGCTTCTGGCGCCTTAAATGGCCTCTTTCGTGTGCGTGAATTTCACCAAGATGATGCGCATATCTTCATTACCGAAGATCAAATTGAAGAGGAATTTTCCCGTCTTTTTGCGTTGGCCGACAAATTCTATAAAGTCTTTGGCCTAAAATATCAAATGAAATTTTCAACCCGCCCAGATGATTTTGTGGGCGATATTGAAACTTGGGATAAAGCCGAAGCCGCTTTGCGGAAAGTCTTGGATAAACACTGCGGTGAAGGAAATTACCTGATTAAAGATAAAGATGGTGCTTTCTATGGCCCAAAGGTAGATATCGCCATGAAGGATGCGCTGGGGCGCGAATGGCAAACGGGGACTTTCCAATTGGACTTCCAATTGCCCGATCGCTTTGGCTGTAAGTATGTGGATAAAGAGGGAAATCAAAAAATGCCCCCCGTTATTCACCGCGCCTTGTACGGATCACTGGAACGCTTTATTGGGATTTTAACTGAACACTTTGCGGGGGCTTTCCCTGTGTGGTTGAGTCCAGTTCAAGTGCGCTTATTGCCTGTGTCCGATAAACATCGTGAACATGCGAACAAGATTTTGGCTGAATTGGAAAAGGCCAGCATTCGCGCCGAAATGGAACGTCAATCCAACACCATTGGCTATCAAATCCGTGAAGCCCACAATGCCAAAATTCCTTACGCCGTGATTATCGGGGACAAAGAAATTGAATCCAATACTATTTCTGTGCGAGATAGAACAGGAACACAAAAGAATGCTATTTCCTTGGATGAGTTTATCAAGATTGTGAAGCAAGTCAATGACACTCAGTCACTGGAACTTTGGAAATAAGGCTAAGTCAACCCCTTGCAATCTAAGAGAGGGGTTGATTTGATATATATAAAAGAGGGATAAGCGGATGAAATTAAATGAAAAATTAAAAGGTTTATCCAAATCAGGTAAAGCGTGGATACTGTCGGCGACGATGACAATGGCTGGTATTATGGGGGCACATGCTCAAATGGCATCAACTTATTCATCTTCATACAATGGCCGTACAACAATGACTCAGTCTACACACGATAAGTATGAGTTGAAAGCAGGCGTTTTGATGCCAAAAGTAGGAGAGAGTATACAAGAATATGAAGCTCGCCGCATCCGTTTATCTAAACAAACGATTAAGCTCCATAAGCGCTTGGCTGAAAATTCACGCAGGCACATTGCCCACTTAAAAGCAAGAGGTTCAAGTTCTAGATTGATTGAGATGGCTGAAGAATCTTTACAAGATCATTTACAAAAGGCCAAAGGCTACATCAGTTATTACTCAAAAGAAGGTCAAAAAAGATTAAAAGAATTTTCTTTGGATCAACGATCAACAAATCAAGGAATGTCTCGTCCTGTTCCAAGGCGAAGTATGGAAATTGATGATTTTTAAAAAACAAATATATCTTGACATTTAGGTGGGAGTTTGATAAAATGAATTTGTCACTTGTCAGGAGCGTTGGCAGAGTGGTAATGCAGCGGATTGCTAATCCGTCATCCTGTTAAAGGGATGCAGAGGTTC
>DFFU01000015.1 GCA_002372315.1 Alphaproteobacteria bacterium UBA3768 | reverse complement strand
ATCTGACTACGGATCAGAAGGTTGTAAGTTCGAATCCTGCCGGGCGCGCCAAGATAAAACACTGATATTGTATCGGTGTTTTTTTATTGAAAAGTAGCAAAATAAGAATTCATATACAAAGGAAATTCCAATAGAGCTATCCCCCCTCCATAAAATAATAAATTTTTTTGTTTGTTTTTTCGATTCGAATCGTTTCTTCTAGCTCAATCCATTGTGCCTACTGACTTTTACATAAAAAAAGATGTTTTTGGAGAGATTTTTTGTCAAAAATCTGATCGCTTTTGCTTCATGATTATAACATAAAAAAAATATTTTTTTATTCAAAAACCATTGAAAATAAAAGGATTAAAAAAAAAGTTATTTTTTTTGTAAAAAAAGGGGTTGACATTCGGGGCATAAAAATGTTTATTAGTGGCTGAGCGAAAATCGCAAAAAACACAATATATAGTATCAAAAGTTAAGAAAGGACACAAAATGTTGGAAGTTGTTGAATCCAAAGAAAATCTTAAAACCATAGATGTAGGCCCCCTTTCTGAGGTCATTAAACGTGATGGTGAAAAACGTACTTTTGATGCCACTAAAATTGTGTCTGCCATTGCTAAAGCAGGGGCAGCTACTGGTGAATATGGTGAGGATGAGGCTCATTTGTTAGCCGAACAAGTGGTTAAGGTGCTTCGTCATCGATTCGCTGGCGCTGTGGTGCCCACCATTGAACAAATTCAAGATGTCGTGGAACAGGTTCTCATTTCGTCCAATTATTATAAAACCGCACGTTCTTATATTGTTTATCGCGAACAACGCGAGCGGCAACGTCAAGATCAGAAAGTGGCGATTGACGCGATTTCTTCCATTAATGAATATTTGGATCGATCTGATTGGCGTGTCAATGCAAATGCTAATCAGGGCTATTCATTGGGCGGTTTGATTTTAAATGTTTCTGGGAAGGTAGTGGCCAATTACTGGCTGAAACATGTTTATACCCCCGAAATCGGTCAAGCACATTTGAATGGTGATTATCACATCCATGATTTGGATATGTTGTCGGGTTATTGTGCGGGTTGGTCTTTACGTACATTGTTAACAGAAGGTTTTAATGGTGTCCCTAATAAAACCGAATCAAACCCACCACGTCATTTGGTCAGTGCTTTTTCACAAATGGTCAATTTTTTGGGAACGCTTCAAAATGAATGGGCAGGAGCTCAGGCTTTTTCATCTGCAGACACCTATTTGGCTCCCTTTATTCGTATTGAAAATTTACAATATAAAGATGTCAAGCAAGCTATGCAATCCTTCATCTTTAATTTGAACGTACCATCACGTTGGGGAACTCAGACACCATTTACCAATTTGACATTTGATTGGACGTGCCCCGCAGATTTGAAAGATCGTCATCCCGTTATCGCAGGTAAAGAGCAAGACTTTACCTATGGCGAATTACAAAAAGAAATGGATATGATCAATCGTGCTTTCTTGGAGGTCATGGGCGAAGGTGATGCCAAAGGCCGTCCCTTCACATTCCCAATTCCAACCTATAATATCACGTCTGATTTCCCTTGGGATTCTGAAAATATTGATTTATTGTTTGAAATGACAGCGAAATATGGATTACCTTACTTTTCCAACTATGTCAATTCTGATATGAAGCCATCCGATGTCCGTTCCATGTGTTGTCGTTTGCGCTTAGACTTGACTGAACTCAAACGTCGTGGCGGTGGTTTATTCGGTTCTGCGGAACAAACAGGATCTATCGGTGTGGTAACAATCAACTGTGCACGTTTGGGATATCTGTTTAAAAACAATGAAGAGGGTTTGTATAAGCGTTTGGACGAACTGATGGAATTGGCCAAAAAGTCTTTGGAATTGAAACGCCAAACAATTACCATGCAATTAGAACGTGGTCTATATCCTTATACAAAACGCTATTTAGGACGTTTTAATTCACACTTTTCCACCATTGGTGTCAATGGTATCAATGAAATGATTCGTAATTTTACCAATGACAAGGAAGATATTACAACAGATTGGGGACGCGAATTTGCCAAAAAATTGCTTACCTATATTCGCGAACGTTTAATAAAATTTCAAGAAGAGACAGGCAACATGTATAATTTGGAGGCAACGCCAGCTGAAGGTACAACCTATCGTTTTGCACGGGAGGATCAAAAGCGTTATTCTGATATTATCCAAGCAGGTACACATGATGCACCTTATTATACGAACTCTTCACAATTGCCCGTAGGCTTCACGGATGATCCGTTTAAAGCCTTGGATTATCAGGATGATCTGCAATCTCAATATACAGGTGGAACCGTTTTACACTTGTATATGAATGAGCGGATTTCGTCGTCTAAGTCTTGTAAGGATTTAGTGCGGCGTGTCTTGGAAAACTACCGGTTACCTTATGTTTCTATCACACCGGTGTATTCCATCTGCCCAAAACATGGGTATATCAGTGGGGCGCATAAATATTGTCCTATCTGCGATAAAGAGCTAATTGAAAGAAAACGGCAACAAACAACAAAAGAGGAGAAATAAAAAAATGACAGATATCGAAATTTTATCAGCCAATGAAAACGAAAGAACACCTTGTGAATGTTGGACGCGTGTAATGGGTTATTTCCGCCCATACAGCCACTTCAATAAGGGAAAGAAGAGTGAATTTGATGAACGTCAATGGTTCACAGAAGAACGCGCCAATTGCTCTTGCGCGATGCAAAAAGTTGGTTAACAGTTAGGGAGCCATAATGGCACGGACGGTAGCGGGTTTAGTCCCTTTTACAAGTATTGATTTTCCAGGATATTTGGCTGCCGTCGTTTTTTTTCAGGGGTGTCCGCTCAGATGCCCCTTTTGTCATAATCCAAATCTGCAACCTTTGACAGATTCCACACAAGATTGGTCTACAACTTTAAATTTTTTAAAAACACGTCGCAAAAGATTAGATGGTGTCGTATTCAGTGGAGGGGAACCATTACTTCAATCTGATTTGCCCCATATGCTAATGCAAATTAAAGATTTAGGTTTTAAAACGGCATTGCACACATCTGGTGTTTACCCCGAAAAATTAAAAGAAATCTTCCCCCTTTTGGATTGGGTGGGATTAGATATAAAAGGACCTTGGGATAAATATGATATTCTTTGTGGTCGTAAAAAAATGGCCGAAAAAGTGCAGGAAAGTTTGAAGATTTTGATTGAAAGTGAACTTAATTTTGAGTGCCGTACCACTTGCGATCCCAAAAATTTAAAACCGACTGATATATTGCATATTGCCAAAGATTTAAAGTCTTTAGGTGTGAGGACTTATGCGCTTCAAAAATACCATACCTTTCCTGAAGATAAAAATCCTCCTTCATTATTGGATATAGAATCTTTTTTTTCACACGAAGCATTAGGCCCCGTTCAAGCAATATTTCCACAATTGATTATTCGTTAAAGTATTTATCTGCGTCTGCGCAAAGAAGCATTTGATATCAAAAACTTGCTTTGTTTTTGATGGCGTGTAATTTCTGTTTGCACCTTTTCCTTCGCGCGCACAAAACTTTGTGCGTAAGGAGAATCTTTTTTGAAAGCATTCTCTTCCACTAAGTTATCTAATGCCATATCCAATGCTTCATCAATTGTTTTTAACGTTTTTAGATCAAACATCATATCTCCTTATATTTTCAGCAATTGCACCGTTCCATCGGGTAAATCTTTCACTGTCCAGCCCTTGGCCTTTAAGGAATCCCGAATTTCATCGGATTTTGCCCAATTTTTTTCTTGGCGTGCAATTTTACGCGCATCAAGTAAGGCTTGCAATTCTGAATCAATCTCAACTTTTTCTTCCTGCATTTGATCCATATTTAACCCCAACACTTTGTCCATATCCAATAAGATAGTCCATTTGGTGGCATTATTTAAATCAGAATCTTTCACTACTTCCCACATAACAGCCAGTGCTTGGGGCATTGCTATATCATTGAAAAGGGCATGATCAAATTTATCCAAAGCGTTTTTTTTCTTTTCATTATCCACAATACCAGTTAAATCTTTTTTAATTTCAATTACACGTGCCTTTAAATTATCATAAGATTTTTGTGCCACATCCAACGCTTCCCAAGTAAATTGTAATAAAGAACGATAATGAGCAGTCATAGCCAAGTAACGATAGGCTAAAGGATTATATCCTTTTTCTTTCAAAGCAGGGATAGTTAAAATATTTCCTAAGGATTTGGACATTTTCATATCTTTAAGTTGTAAAAATTCATTATGTACCCAATAATTCACCCATTTATGACCAAAACACCCCTCTGATTGGGCTTTTTCATTTTCATGATGCACAGACACATGGTCTACACCACCACAGTGGATATCTATACGTTCCCCTAAATACTTAGATGACATAACCGAACATTCAATATGCCACCCAGGATAGCCCCTGCCCCATGGGGAATCCCATTGTAAAATTTGATTTTCAAATTTGGACGAAGTGAACCACAACACAAAGTCCGTTGGATTGCGCTTATTTGTATCTTCTTCCACACGCGCCCCATGTTGTAAGCCGTCAATATCCTTATGCGATAATTCGCCATAGTGACCAAATTTCATGGTATCAAAATAGACATTACCACCTGCGACATAGGCCAATCCTTTTTCTTCCAACTTTTTAACAAATTCAATCATGTCTTGCACATGTTCTGTTGCACGACACACTTTTTCGGGACGAATGATGTTGAGATCTTTTTCTTCTTCAAAAAAGAAATCTTCATATTTGCGAGCCAAAGCCAACACATCCATTTTTTCTTGTTCAGCGGCTTTGAGCATTTTATCTTCACCCGTATCCTCATCAGACGTGAGATGCCCCACATCTGTAATATTCATAACATGATGCACTGTGTAGCCTGCACGTTCTAATGTGCGATGCAAAAAATCTTCATTGAGATAAGTCCTTAAATTTCCAATATGGGCATAACTATAAACGGTAGGACCGCAGCAATACATACTTACTTGCCCCTCTTGAATAGGTTTAAATTCTTCCACACAACGATTGAGTGTATTATAGAGTCTCATTCTCTCTCCTTAGTTAAGCGTCTTTTTAATTTTTTTGCCCCAATTTCACTGGGAATACGCATCCAATAGGTTGAAATATGATTGGCTTTTTCATCTATTGCAATTTCCCAAAAACGATCGGGAACATTTTCCATAAAATGGAATAAAAGATCTCGATTACCACGAATATCTTTAAAACCTTTTTCATCCATCATATCTTGATATACTTTCCTTTCAGCGTGCGTGGTGGCAATGCTGATTGCATAGTAGGGGGTTAATTTTTTCTTTGCGAAAAAATCCGGATGTTGACCAGATGATATGTATAAGGTATATTCAGGAGTTTCTAAGGATATTCCGTACCCATTTGCCCATTTTCTTTGCATAATGGCCACATTATCTTTTTGATAAACCAAACGCTGAAAGGTGCGATCTTTTACATTCCCCTTCGGCTCCCAATTTTCCAAATCATCCCAACGGTATTTGGCCAAAGTTTTTTGGACAGTTTCTTTCGTTTTAATTTGCATTTTTATCCTTTTGTAAAGGGTTGTAAGAATGTTTTAACTTCCTCCCCAATTGCTTTTAATTTTTCACTGTCTCCCTTGGCCTGAGCGGCACGAATAATAAAGCCCGCAATTTGATGCATTTCATTTTCTTTCATGCCCAAAGTTGTTACCGCCGGTGTGCCCAAGCGAATACCCGAAGGAATCCAAGGCTTTAAATCCCCAGGCACAGCATTTTTATTGGCAACCAAATGTGCTGTTTCCAAATCTTCAGCAAAACGACTGGCATCATCCACTTTGACAGCATCAGAGCTATGGATGACATCCATTAAGATTAAATGGTTTTCGGTACCATTACCAATCAATTTAAAGCCTGCTGCTTTTAAATCTTCGGCCAAAGCTTTGGCATTGATCACAATTTGATGGGCATAATCTTTAAACTTGGGATCTAAGGCTTCTTTTAAAGCGACTGCCAAGGCTGCAATTGTATTCATATGGGGGCCACCCTGTAATCCAGGAAACAAGGCTTTATCAATTTTTTCGCCCAGTTCTTTTTTGCAAATAATCAGTCCCGCGCGTGGACCACGCAAAGTCTTGTGTGTGGTGGTGGTCATAATATCGGCATAGGGGAAGCACGATTCATGTGCACCGCCTGCAATCAATCCCGCAATATGGGATACATCCGCCATCAACAAGGCTCCACATTTTTTGGCAATTTCTCCAAAGCGTTTGAAATCAATGGTGAGTGGATAGGCGGTTGCACCACAAATAATGATTTTGGGTTTATTTTCCATGGCCAATTTTTCAATGGCATCATAATCCAATAAACCTTCGGCTGTCAGGCCATATTGAACGGCGTGGAAGAATTTACCCGTGATATTGACTTTATGTCCATGGGTGAGATGGCCACCATTATCCAAGGCTAACCCCATAAAGGTGTCGCCAGGCGATAAAAAGGCCGAAAGCACTGCCAAATTGGCGGGGGCGCCCGATAAAGCCTGAACATTGGCGTGATATTTATCCGCTTCATCACCCACAAACAATTTTAAAGCGCGATCCATGACCAAGCGTTCCAATTGATTGGTGTTGGCTTGACCTTGGTAATAACGGCCATTGGCCACTTGGGCAACGCCATCTTTCCATTTATGTGGATAGCCTTCGGCATATTTGTTGGTGAAGCAACTGGACAAAGCAGCCGCCACCGCATCCGATACGATGTTTTCGGATGGAATCAAGGGAATGTTTTCATTTTGGCGTAAATTTTCGGCCGCAATCAAGGCCGCCACATCGGCATCTTCATCAGCAACTAAATCAATAATAGAGGAGAGTTGAGCGTACATTGTAAATCCTTTCAGTTGGGGCATTTTTTGAATGACTTTATTGTATCATTTTATGCCCCAAAACGCAAGGATTATTTTAAATGCTTAACTACATGTACCTGACGCCCATGTGCCACCATAGGATAAACATTCCTCTTGTGTTTTAATTTTTGTTTTAAAAGTATCCCAATCAGAAAAATCACTCTTCCTGCTCTTACTGTCTGTTGATGACGTATCAAACACACAATAGGTTTGTATGATTGCCTTCAGTGTTTCTTCTTTCTTTTTGGCATCATAAACTTCACACTTTTCTCCTGATGGTTTTTGGTATCCCATAATCACATGAAGTGGACTACCAGTCCCATCATAAGAGTGCAAGCCTGAATCTGAATTAACATGTTTGGTAACACCACTATACTGTCCCATCGCTACAAAAAATTGACAATCCGATATCTCTGATACAAATTTAGTCGTAGCATCCTCTACAGTATGCGTATGCGCTCCACTTTCAGAAATAGTAGCCTTTCCTGTAACACCAGTTGCTATTGTTGCGCCGTCCCCATCTTTTAACTCTCCAATGTTAACATCCACTTCACCATGCTTATGTTCTCCACTTAGTGGTATAGTATGGGTATGCTTTTCTTTTTTATTAAGAACGGTTGGCAAATAACCAAATTGGCTGGGGATAACCACAACAGCGTACTTATATCCCTTTGGACACTTAAGCCTGTCTTTAAGGGAATGTCCCATTGCATCGCCTGAGCCATCATTCCACTTTAAATCACACCAAGAATAGGTCTTCTTCTTACTATTACTTTCAGAATAATAGGTTTCATCACTGTCGTACTCACCAGACTCATTTATTTTTACTTTACATGAACCTACTTTCGTTTCCTTTAAAATATAATTGGGTAAGATATCCGATAACTTTGCGCCACCGCGGGACATGATTTTAATATCATTCATTGTGGATGTATAGGCCGGATCCAAAACATAGGACGTTTCCTCATTATTTGCCTGATTATCCTGATCTTTTGCATTAAAGACAATGGGACCTTCCTGACGAATGGTTACATTGGCGGTACCATTGTTGCCGATTTCCAAATCATTATTCACAAAAACCTGTGCTGTTTCTCCGTCCTTTTTTACCCAAAATAGTGGATTACAGCTCGTTGGGTAAATACTATCCGAGTTAACAGTCTTATCATCCTCTGAGGTATAGCCAGTATGAAGAATTTTATGACACTGATTTTCATCAGCACCAGCGGAAAATTGATTCCAAGCATGCGCCTTTTCCAACGCTAAACTCCACTTTTCTGGCAAATTCACTTCCCCCTCTGGCAATTCGTATTCGGGGGTAAAAATATCCATTGACGTAATAGCGACATAAGTCGGTTCAGGGCACTCACTATCATCACACATCTTGTCATCAAGATCTAAATGCCATGTTCCCAATGCCCCAGCTATTAGATTATGCCCCGTCATTGCATCTTGATACACGCCACCATCGGCACCAATTAACAATGCAACGCGGGCAGCTCGTTTAAAGTTCCACCCAGTGGTGGGTAATGTCATCTGAGTTGGTACAATCACCCCATATAAAATTGTTTTTTTGGTTACATCATTTTGTTTGTACGCCCATAAACTAAACGTATAGTAGTCTTGCAAATTATTATCCGAAAACCATCCCGCCGGCAAATAGGATCGAATGCCCCTATTCACATCGCCTGCCAAAAAAGTAGACACATTTCCTGAAACATTTGTGCAGGGGTTGGGAGTAATGTTTATTGCATCACACATAGTAATTAATTCAGCCCTTTGAGCTTGAATATAGGCTGAAAAAGCCTCTTTCACTGTGCGCATTTCGGATGCCATTTGAATGTTATGCAATTCTTGGTTGCGTTGATAGATTTGGCGAAACAACATCGCCCCCATTACCCCCATCAAGGCCAATACAGCGATAACTTCCAACATAATGGAACCACGTTGTATTTTTTTTGAATTATTGTGAAAAGATAACATTATGCCTCCTTTAAAAATACTTGTGTTTTAATTTCTAGGTGTACTAATCCCATAGCGTTTTGAATCCATTTTAAAGTTCTTTTCCAATTCTGATGGAATACTTCCCCTTTCGGTAGTCAAGGTCCTATCCGCATAATAGCGCACCCCATAAACATGGGCAGGATTGTCACCAGCACTAATCTTTAACCCTGTATTAAACAAATTTCCCCCGAGACCTCTTGGCACATTGTATCTACCAGCCACCCCCTCGCCGCCTGGTTGGACCTCAAGTACCGGTGTCGGGTTTGAATTTAAATAAACTGACAGCTTTGCACTTGTTCCAATCAATGTAAGCGAAACAATGTTCTCCTGCGTAATAGGTTCCCCATCCTGAACAATTTCCTTCCGCAGGCTTACATTAGTTGACTTTATATCACTGCTATATCCATCCCCTAAAAATTGTATTTTTAAGACATCATCACCGCTCGCTTGGGTCAAATTCAATATGTGATAAGCTGTCCCATCCTTATTTGGCGCATCCAATCCCACCGAAATAGCATTGTCGCCATCTGCACCTGCCAATAAGATCGTTAGTGTAAAATTATGATATACCGGTCCTCTTCGGGTAATATTCATCTGTGGGAAAAAAACGCCATTGTTAGATGCCAACCCTGAGCTTACAACATTTTGCGCATCATAATCACTGCCACGAACCATGTCCTTCCACACGTTTGAACCACGGTCCCCTTCCGCCCCCTTATTTATATTGTTGATGCCATCGTAAAAGGCGGTTAAACCCGAAACATAATATTTGTCAGGGCCTTGTTTAACCTTTGTAATACAAAAAAATGCATCATCACATCCCCCACCTTCACACAATTGATGAGCTACAACTGCAGGCACTTTTTTGGC
This sequence comes from Alphaproteobacteria bacterium UBA3768, assembly GCA_002372315.1. GTDB lineage: Bacteria > Pseudomonadota > Alphaproteobacteria > CAAHEQ01 > UBA3637 > UBA3637. The sequence goes on along the minus strand of DFFU01000015.1, from coordinate 32,862 downwards.
ACACTGACCATTTGGTAATTTTACCCTCTGCCCATTATCCACACACCAATCGCTACCCACTTTTACCAACACACCACAATTATGTGATCCACCAGTTCGGCGTGCTATCGCATTACGCCATGCTTCATAGCGACGCTGACGATTACTATTCTTTGAAGGCCACCAAGCGGGTCTATTTGCAAGTCTCCCCCCTGCATACGTTACCAAATAAGGTATTGCATTGCTATTTTGACACTCTATTCCATTGGGATCGGCTTTATTGCTAGAATTCTCACAAATAATGCTCGTTTGATATGCACTATCTTCACTAGTACCTATTTTTAAATAGGAAGACGCAGTCGTGTCATCTTGTTTGTCAGAAATTTCTGGATATATACTGTTAGGGAAAAAATAACTAAATTCAAAATCCCCCCCTTCCTTTTTTACTAAATTAAAAGCTGAACTGCTTGTAGATAAGTCAAATCCCAACCATTGGGTCATATAGTCTTTGGCGGCTTGATGTTGCGCCAAAAATGAAGCAATAAAGCCTTCCGCACGATAAGCATCCAAATTCACTTGATCATCCCGTGGTGAAAGTGCATAAAATAAAATGCCAGCCAAAAACGTTAAAACATAAACTAAATAAAGCATCAGCCCCTCTTTAGAGTTAAGCTAGCAATCTTTTTGAAAAAGTGCAAGAAAAAAGTGAAAAAACGTTTAATTTTTCAAAACTTTGGCCAGTTTGTCTAAAATAGCATTGACTATCTTTATTTGAGGCCCCGAATAAAACGAACGGGCAATATCCGTATATTCGTTGATAATAATGGGTGTATCCAACGCATCATTTACAAAAAATTCAGCGCATCCCACTATTAAAATTGCCCGTAAAGTCAAATCCACTTTATCACGTTGAATTTTTTCAGAAAATACCCCTTCAACCATTTCATTCAACTGCTTTTCATTATCACGCACATATTGGGTCAAATGCGCAAACAAGCTTTGATCAGCCTCCGGCAAAGACACATAATCTTCTGAACCATTTTCTTCCAAAATCGCTTCACCGCCAACTTCACCCAATAAAAACCGACTGATGACCTTATCCCAAGATTCATTTGATTGTGTATGAGCATATACCGCCTGAACTGCCATCAAACGTGCATTCGTAAAGGGGTGTTTGGAATTTGTCATTTTCTATCCTTTCTTCATGTTTTTATTTGTTTTGAAAATCTAATGTATCGAAATAAGAAAAACTAATCTCGGTGCTAACTCCGCACCTCAATAATTTTTTCTAACTTTCGGTTCATTTTTATCCTTTCTTTTTCCTGTTAAATTTTTTACAAAATCTTCAAAATCACGGGTTGTCGTAAAATTTTTATAAACTGACGCATACCGAATATAAGCCACTTTATCCAGCGCCAATAGTGCCTGCATCACATAACTGCCAATTTCAGCCGATTGAATCTCAGATTCACCCGATTGTTCCAAATGGCGCACAATATTATTGACCAACTGATCAATTTGTTCCAAAGAAACGTCCCTTTTACGCAATGCCAAAACAATAGAATGCATCAATTTGTCCCGATCAAAGGGCCGACGCTCCCCATTCCTTTTAATCACTATCAGTTCCCTCAACTGAACTGTTTCAGCCGTTGTAAAGCGCGCATGACACTTGGGACATTCACGACGACGGCGAATCATCGTGTTATCTTCATTGGGACGAGAATCCTTCACTTGGGTATCCAAAAAACCACAAAAAGGGCATTTCATTTTTGACCTCCCAAACAACCAAGTTTATTGACACGACGCGCATGGCGCCCTCCATCAAAATCTGTTGTTAAAAATATCTGAGTACATTCTTCGGCTATCTTTTTATCCATATATTTTGCCCCCAAAATCAACACGTTAGCATCATTGTGCCGACGACACATTTGAGCCATGTCGGTATTCATTACCAATGCTCCACGAATAAAATCAAACCGATTGGCCGCGATAGACATGCCAATACCTGTAGTACAAATTAAAATACCCCGTCCTGCTGGATTTTCCCTTATGTGTTGCGCCAAGGCAAGGGCCTTATCTGGATAATCCACGGAAGCTTCAGGCGATTCCACACCTAAGTCTTTGGGGCTATATCCTTGAGCCTGCAACCAATCACGCAAATGATTTTTTAAATTTGCGCCACCATGATCCGAAGCCAAAAAAATTGTTTTATCTTGCATTTTTTCTTTCCTACTGGTATAATTTTAGGCGAAAAATGAATAAAATACAAGTAAAAAAAACTTTTTTGGGAATTGATTATGGCACTTGCCGTATCGGATTAGCGCTTGGAAGTGATTCTGACAGAATCGCCAGCGCCTTTAAAACTATCCATAAATTATCCGAACTAAAAGATATTATTCCCGCAAAACAAATTGATGCTTTCGTAGTGGGATTACCCTTACAACCCGATGGTACAGAGGGAGAAACCTGTTGTAAAGCACGTGCTTTTGCCGAAAAATTAAAGATAGAGTTTGCCCTGCCCATTTATTGGGTGGACGAACGGTTAACTTCAAAGCGAGCAGAAAATTATTTACGGGATACACTATTTATGCGTCCCGAGAAACGCAAAAAGATCTTGGATGCAGAAAGTGCACGTGTCATATTGCAAACATTTTTAAATCAAAAATAATTTCTTGCGATTTATTCCAAAAAAAACTATCCTATAAACATGAAAAAAACTGTTCTGCTTTTGGGGTTACTTTTTATCTCTTGCCAAACATGGGGATTGAATTTGATTCGTGATACAGAGGTAGAACAAACTTTAACCTCCTACGTACAAAAGATTTTTAAGGCTGCTGGTCTTCCCCCTGAAAACGCAGAAATCGTTTTGGTAAATGACCCAAGCATCAATGCTTTTGTTGCTGGAGGTCAGACAATTTTTATCCATACAGGTTTAATTACCCACGCTAAGTATGTGGATGATTTAATTTTTGTATTATCTCATGAAACAGGACATATTGTTGGGGGGCACATTACCCGCGGCATTACCGAATATAAAAAGGCACAAAAAACGGCTCTTATCTCCACAATTTTAGGGGGGATTCTAGCTGTTGCCAGTGGTCGGCCTGATGCAGGAATTGCGGTTATGATAGGCTCGCAAAGCTCAGCAATGGGAACTTTTACAGCTTATCGTCAAGTGGAAGAAAGCTCCGCCGATCGTATTGCAGTGGATATCGTCAATAAATTGGGATATTCTATGAAAGGCTTTAGTAGTATTATGGATATGATTCAAGCTGAGGAACGTTTGAATGCGAGTGAATATCAAATGACCTATCTGCGTACACACCCAATGACATCTGATCGCAAACAAAACATCAGCCATTTTTTAATCAATGCACCCCATTTTAGGGATGAGCCAAAATTTCGGCGTATGCGCGCAAAATTGGTGGCTTTTATGGGGGATGAAAAGCAGGCTCAACACCAATATAGTGGCACAACGAACGATGATTTATACGCACAAGCAATTATTGATTATCGTCAGCATCGCTTAGATGACGCCTTTCAAAAACTAGATCAAATTATTGAGCAAGAACCAAATAATCCCTACCTTTACGAATTAAAAGGACAATTTAAATTTGAAACAGGCAATATGGATGAATCAATTCAAAATTACCAAAAGGCTCTAAGCTTAGTTGATGCCCCTCTCATTCGAATTGCTTTGGCTCAAGCATTATTGGAAAAAGGCGATAAAAAAGATGCGGAAAGTGCACTGATTCATTTAGATCGTGCAATTTTAAAAGAAGGCGATACGGGATTACCATGGCGTTTAATGGCAACGGCCTATGATCGTATGGATAAAAATGATTTAGCACAATATGCTATGGCACGATACTACTATGCCACAGGTAAAACAAAACAATCTAAAAAAATAGCCGAAAAAGTGATTCAAAAATTGGATAAGAATTCCGTTGCTTATCAACGAGTAGATGATTTATTGGAACACATAAAAACAGATGAAAAAGATGAATAATTTGTTTAAAAAAAATCTTCAAAGATATTGGCTTTTCCCTTTCTGTATTAATACATAATAAACGTAAGAATATTGTACTTTCCTGAAATTTTTATCTTGACAATTTCGTTTTTTTTCTGTATTATGTGAAAAAAATCACAATAAGAGAATAAAATGACAGTTATTAAAGTTTGTTTGGGTAGTTCGTGTTATGTTCGTGGAAACAATGAAACACTCGCCTTTTTGGAAAATTATATCCGTCAAAATAAAAAAGAAATCGTGAATCTGCCCCAAACACAATCTGGCGATTTGCCCCCCGTCGCAACGATGGAGGGGGTTGAATTAGTGACAGAAGGCATTTTAACTTTAACGCGTGCGGCAGAATACTTGGAACGTGAAGAATTAAATCATCAAGATGCAGCCGGTCAATTGGTTGATTTTTTCTTGAGTACGGATATAATAGAATTTATGGTTGGGGCCATGTTGAATCAAGCGCATTATGCCCCATCATTACCAATTGAAATTGAAGTCAGAAGGACTATTATAAAAAAGATGAAAAAACTTCTGGAAGAAAAATATTTTAAACAGGTGACAATTCATTATATATAGGAGAATAAAATGAAAAAAATTCAAGTAAAAGTTTGTCAAGGAACAACCTGCTATGTTATGGGGGGAAGCGGAAGCAAATCAATTTTGGATACACTGACCGAAAAATATGGTGATAAGATTGAAATTATATCGGTCAAATGTTTCGAAATATGTCATAAACAGGACTCTTTTTCCAAAGCGCCTTATGTTTATGTGGATGATGAGCTGATATCTTCAGCAAGTCTTGAAAAGGTAATCAATGTTATTGAAGGTAAATTAAAGAATGAGTGAAGAATTAGAAACAAAACGAATAAAACGTGAAATATTAGTGCGTATTATCAAGGCTTTTATGTCCGATAATTATGCGGAAAATGTGCGCTTAATCCCTTATGAAATGCGCCCCAAAGGCTGCGAAGTACCTTTCAGGTGTTGTGTTTATAAGGAACGCGCCATCTTGCGTTCCAGAACAATTGCAGGATTGGGCTTTGCGATGGAAGATGATGATGAAAAAACACTGCTGTCGGATTTTGCCAAAAAGGCTTTAACCCGAAAACACCCCGAACCAGAACCTTTGACCGTTTTACAAAATGCATGTAAAGGGTGTCCTTCGGCTAAAGTTTTCGTAACCGAATTATGTCAAAACTGTGTGGCAAAACCCTGTATGAGGGCGTGCCGTTTTGGTGCGATTAGCAATGATGGACATCGCTCTATCATAGATAGTGAAAAATGTAAAAAATGTGGGCTATGTATGGCGGCTTGCCCCTATAAGGCCATTGTTAAAACCGTTGTCCCATGTGAGGAGGCTTGCCCAGTAGGGGCCATTGCCAAAGGGGAAGATGGTTTAGCACACATTGATAACAATAAATGCATTTCTTGCGGCAAATGTGTATCAGCCTGTCCTTTTGGGGCAACACATGCCAAATCACAAGTGATAGATATTTTGAAAAATATCAAAGAGGGCAAAGAAGTTATTGCTTTGATTGCACCAGCATTGATAGGTCATATACCCTGTAAACCAGAACAAATTCAAGAGGCCTTTTTGAAGATAGGTTTTTCGGCTGTATATGAGGTCGCACAGGGTGCCGACATAACAGCCAAAACAGAAGCTAAGGATTTCCAAGAACGTTTGGAAAATGGGGCACCTTTTATGACAACTTCTTGTTGTGCGGGTTATAATGAATTGGTAAAAAAACATCTGACTGAAATCAAACCCTATGTATCGGATGCCAAAACACCGCTTAATTATACAGCCGAAATTGTGAAAAAAGAGCATCCAAAGGCTGTGACAGTATTCATCAGTCCTTGCTTTGCCAAACGCCGTGAAGTTTTGGATAACCCCAATGTAAATTACCTATTGAACTTTGAAGAATTAGGCGCCATTTTTGTAGCGATGGGAATTGAAATTGATACTTGTGATGAAAAGGAATTTGACTATAAAAGTTCAAAAGAAGCGCGCGAATTTGCTTTGACAGGTGGGGTGGCCAGATCCGTCCAAGCCGCTTGGAAAGGGGAAAAAGATGCCGTCAAACCTGTTGTCATCAATGGCTTAGACAAAGTGGCTATCCGCAACTTAAAACTTTGGGCAAAGATGGGGAAATGTCCCGATGGAAATCTAGTTGAGGTCATGTGTTGTCCAGGTGGATGTATTGCCGGAAATGCGTGTTTAGGTTCTTTAAAAGATGCCTTTAAAAAAGTAACAGATTATGGAAACAAAGGTCAATCATTACAAACAGAAAGGAAAGAAAAAAATGACTAATGTAAAAACAGTGGAAGATTTAGATAAACTTTTGGAACGTGTCCAAATTGCACAAAATCAATTTGCAACATTTTCTGAAGAGAAGGTGGATGCTATTTTTAAAGCAGCAGCAACTGCAGCCAATAAAATGCGCATTGACTTAGCAGAATTAGCTGTCGCAGAAACTGGCATGGGTGTTTTGGAAGACAAAATCATCAAAAACCATTTTGCTTCAGAATATATTTACAATAAACATAAAGGTATTAAAACGTGCGGTATTATTAAACGTGATAAGGCCAACGGAATTAAAATTGTGGCAGCACCTTTGGGCATTTTAGCGGGTATTGTGCCCACAACAAACCCAACCTCAACCGCTATTTTTAAGTCCCTTATTTGCTTAAAAACACGCAATGGGATTGTGTTTTCACCGCACCCACGGGCCAAAAAATCCACAATCGCCGCAGCCAAAGTAGTGTTGGATGCAGCCGTTAAAGCAGGGGCTCCAAAGGATATTATTGCTTGGATTGAAGAACCGACAATTGAACTATCCAATGCTTTAATGACGCATCCCAAAATTCAAGGTATTTTGGCAACGGGTGGTCCAGGGATGGTGAAGGCTGCTTATTCCAGCGGGAAACCCGCTTTGGGGGTTGGTTCAGGAAATACCCCAGCCATTATTGATGAAACAGCCAATATTCGCATGGCGGTATCTTCTATTTTAATGTCCAAAACTTTTGATAACGGGATGATTTGTGCTTCTGAACAATCCGTCATTGTGGTGGACAGTATTTATGAAGAAGTTAAAAAAGAATTCGCTTATCGTGGGGCGTATATACTCAACAAAAATGAAATGGAAAAGCTTGCCAAGATTATTTTGACACCCAAGGGCGTCAATGCGGCGATTGTTGGTCAGCCTGCATATAAGATTGCGGAATTGGCCGGATTTAAAGTACCAGAAGATGCCAAAATTTTATTGGCTGAACAAAAAGATTATACCAATGACAATCCCTATGCACATGAAAAGTTGTCCCCCATTTTAACGATGTATCGCGCCAAAAATTTTGAAGAAGCAACTGATATTGCGCATGCTCTGATTGCTTTGGGTGGTTTGGGTCATACCTCAGTTCTTTACACAGATGAACGAGTACAAGATCGCATTGATTTTTATGCACAAAAAATGCCGACTGGTCGTATATTGATCAACAGCCCTGCTTCTCAAGGCGGTATTGGTGATTTATATAATTTCCGTTTGGAACCATCCTTAACCTTGGGTTGCGGATCATGGGGCGGCAATTCCGTCAGCGAGAACGTTGGCGTTAAACATTTATTAAACTACAAAACAGTTGCAGAAAGGAGAGAAAATATGCTTTGGTTTAAAGTTCCCCCAAAAATTTATTTTAAGCGCGGTTCAACAGATTTAGCCTTGCGTGAATTTGAAGGTAAAAAACGTGCTTTCATTATTACAGACAGATTCTTGTTTGATTCAGGTGCAGTCAGAACGATTACAGATACTTTTGAAGAAATGGATATTGATTATCAAATTTTCTTTGATGTGAAGCCTGATCCCACCTTGTCCACAGCCAGACAAGCCCTGACAATGGTGAATACCTATCAACCTGATTTGATTGTGGCTTTGGGTGGAGGATCGCCCATGGATGTCGGTAAAATTATTTGGTTGATGTACGAACAACCCGAAACTAACTTTGAAGATATTTCCATGCGGTTTATGGATATCAGAAAGCGTATTTGTTCTATTCCCGATTTGGGAAAAAAGGCGGATTTGGTCTGTATTCCAACAACTTCAGGAACAGGTTCTGAGGTTACACCATTTTCCATCATTACAGATGATGAAACACATGTGAAGTATGCGATTGCGGACTATGCTTTAACACCTAAAATGGCCATTATTGATGCCAATTTTGTGGATGGAATGCCTAAAGGTTTGACCGCAGCTGGTGGTATTGATGCTTTGGTGCATGCCTTAGAGGCCTATGTGTCCTGCATGGCCACCAACTATACTAACTCACTGGCTTTGGAAGCCATTAAGCAAATCTTCCGTTATTTGCCAGCTTCTTATACCGAAGGGGCTGCAAATCCAAAAGCTCGTGAAAAAATGCATAATGCCGCCACCATTGCCGGTATGGCCTTTGCAAATGCCTTTTTGGGATTATGCCATTCTATGGCGCATAAGTTGGGCGCCATGTATAACATTCCGCACGGTGTTGCAAATGCTTTGCTGATTTGTCAAATCATTCGCTTTAATGCCAGTGATTGCCCCAAAAAACAGGCGATCTTCCCACAATACAAGGCTCCTGAAGCCAAAAAGCGCTATGCACAAGTGGCCCATGTGTTGTATTTGGGAAATGAAAAATCCACTGATGATGAACGCGTTGAATTGTTAATCAAGAAAGTGGCCGAATTAAAGGATACCATTGGCATTCCTAAATCCATTCGCGAATGGGGTGTGGATGAAAAGACCTTTAAAGAAAACTTGGATAAGTTGGTACGTTTGGCCTATGATGACCAATGCACAGGTGCCAATCCAGTCTATCCTTTGATGAGCGATATCAAGCAAATTTACTTGGATGCTTTTGAAGGAAAGTATTAACAATGACAGCAATTTCAAACAAGGTGATAAACAGGTTAACCCTCTATCATTGTTTGTTGAAATACACATGCAAGGGAAATTCCTTTATTGCTAGTTCTAAAATTGCTGATTTACTTGATTTAGATGACTCTTTGGTGCGTAAGGACATCGCGTTATGCGGTGTCCTTGGGCATAAAAAGCAAGGATACGTTGTTGCTGAATTAAAAAAAAGTATTGAACAAAAATTGGGTTTTTCTGATCGCAAAGAAGTTTTTATTATCGGGGCAGGTCGTTTGGGAACAGCCTTAATTCATTATGCTGACTTTAAAGATTATGGCATAGATATTTTGGCTTTATTTGATAATAATCCCAACAAAATTGGAAAAGAAGAAGGAGGTAAAAGAATTATTTCTTTGGAAAAATTACCCAATCTGATTTCCAGAATAAACATCAAAAATATCATTTTAACTGTTCCACCATATGCTGCCCAAGAAGTGACAGATTATGCTGTAAAATATGGTGTACGTTTTATATGGAATTTTACACCAACTGTTTTAAAAGTACCAAAATCAGTGACAGTTTATAATGAAAATGTCATCAGCAGCTTTATGCAAATGCAAAATTCAAAAAATAAATAAGTTTCAATTATCCTTTGAAGGAAATAAATAATAATTATAGAAAAAATCTTTAAAAATTTAAATCACAAGCTTTACTTATTCTCCCTGAGATTATCAGGGACGGATTTAGTAGAATTTTTATAAGACCCTTTCTCAAACGCATAGACAATTATATAGGTAAAAGCAACAACAGTTAAAGAAAACATCCTATAAAACATCCAGTGATGGACATAGGACGCATTTTTTAAAATTAAGCAGTAAACAAAAGGGTACACACTGATTAAAATAAGCGGATAAAACAGTGATTTTTTTAATTTCATTCTGCACGCAGTATGATGATGACATAAAATAAAATATATCACTATCCCACCAATCAAGAATAAATAAAAATAAGGTGGCAAACAATAAAAAAGACTTTTCATATTTAAATGAATAACATCCTCTGCAGAAATGTGATATCCCCAAATTTCCGACCCGATACGCATTTTGGATTGGTTAAGGACCTCCTTAAAAACATTTTCTTTCGTAATCAATGACGCTATAATCCACTTTCCTAACCACATTCCCAAAAAACCTATCCCCCAACAGATAGTAGCTATAATCACTTTTTTTAATTTGGGAAGTACAGCTTCATTATTCAGCAGAACCCACAAAATTAATGGAAATCCCAATGAAATCAATGTAAAAGTAAATTGATCAAAAAATATTGTCGTTATCCCAATTATAAAGAAAAAATACCAATATTTTTTTGATTCATACAATTTATATTTCAGTAGAATTAAACAAGATACTAAAGTAATGTAGTACAAACAAGTATAAGAGATGGACAAAGCACAACTGATTGGATTTAAAATAAAAATTCCAACAAGAAAAGGTATTAACAATTTATATCCCCCTCTCAGGTAAAGTTGTATGACCAATAGACATAATAAGAAAATTTGAATAACCATATTTATCAACCTGATTTCAGATAAATTAAATACTGTTAAAAGGGGCTTAAGTAAAATCAAGGATCCACTCCAATATCTCGCAGAGTTAAAGCGAAAAATTTTGGATTGTTCTTCTGTTGAAAAATAATCAAATAATGCGACGACTGGATGATCTGATTTTTCGGATAAATAGTAAGGACCAAGCATTGAATCTTTTAGGATATCTTTTACGGGAAACAATGCTTTTGATAGCAAATATGCATCTCCAAATCCCTCTAGTTGTGATGAATGATATGGCACTGCCCACTTATACCATTTGCCTTCTACCTGATACAGTTTTAAAGAATACTGAACATTCTTTCTAATAAGAGTATTGGGTATACTGTAAACAGTAATCATTGTTGTCAGTGCAAAAAAAATTGCACACATGAACGTTAAGCTTGCAAGAATAAAATTTTTCTGAAAAATATTTTTACAAAACATAAAGATTTTCCCTTTTTCAAAATTTGATATAAGATGGATTAAACTCTACCTATTTATGTCATACTTGTCAATAAAAACAACAAGTTTCGCTAGATTATACCTGAATAGTGATGTAAAATATCACTAACAAGCAAAGGATCATCAAAATTAGCATCTATAAGGGGTTTCTAATCATAAAATGCCTTCAAAAATAAAAACTCTTGACAAAATTTTAAAGACATGATATAATCTCATTTGGACGGCAAGAAGGCTTGTTAAACGTAATACTCCTCAACATGTCGGACAAGTCGTGGATTTCTCCCCCTCTTTTTGTCGTCCACTTTTGTTTGGATAAATACTGGAGGCAAGTATGATACCAACTTTTTCCGATTATCGTGAACGGCGTCAAATTATTCGCCAAACTTTTCCAGATGACCTTTTAGAAGATTTAAAAGATTCTGAGCCAGAATTATACCACGAAGCATTCGTTTGTGATATGTACTTAAGTGGTTTAAAGACAAAACTCCAAAGCTCTGTTTGCGAAGAAACATTGTTGCCTTCTTTACTAACACAAGGGTGGGATAAACCCAAAAAACAAAAGTTTAGTAAAAACTGGGCGGATATGGAAAACCTATTAAAACTATATGCGATAGGTTTGTATTTTCGGTCCTCTCCTTTAACGCAACAGGCTATTCACGATTACCAAGAACTGTCTTTTGCCGCCCAGCAGGCCAGCACATCCCCCAAAAATAAAAAAGGCATTCCCGCCGAACAGCGGCTACAAAAAGCAGGTTGCTACTTAGCCTTTGGCTTAAAAACTTTAGATGCCGTTTTCCAAGATGATGCTTATGACAAAGAATTTGCTCTAAATGTCTTATGCCAAGAAATTCAAAATACACGCAATGAATATCATGCTGAAAAACTTAGCCGAAGCCACACCATCGCTCTGCGTGTTGCAAAAATAATCCACAATCGCTATAAACAAAAATCAACGACTTAAAATCTCAGCAGACTTTGCTTTTGTATCCCAAGGATTTACAACACAGCAAAACAGCACAGATGAGCTACCTGTTCCCGAAAAATACACATCCCCATAATTTAATAATCGCCCCAAAATACCTTGACGTACTTCGATTGATTCAATCCGATTCCATTGTAATTCTTCAGTATGAACAGAAATAATTCCTGTCTTCGTAACAACCCTTTTATTTGTCACTGCCATTTCAACGTTTTTATAGTATAGTTTATTCAAAACATACCAAAAAATCGCGACTATAAAAATAAAAAATAGTGTCAACTTTAATACATCCCAAATTTCTTGGCTGGCAACTATTGTTCCTGTAGTCAGCAAAAGAAAAACTAATATGCCCGAGCAAAGGATAGGATTCCAATAAACAATTGGATGTATCTTGGGCAATACAACAATTTTTTCATCTTTAATCAGTGTTGATTGTATGTAATTCATTTTTCCTCTCTATAAGAACGCTTATATATGCTATACTATTTTTTGGGTAAAAGCAATATCCAAAACAGTTTATCATATAACCAACAAAAAGGCCAACCTTTTGGTTGACCTTTTTTCTTTTTTGGTAGCGGAAGAGGGATTTGAACCCCCGACACAAGGATTATGATTCCTCCGCTCTACCAACTGAGCTATTCCGCCAAGATGGGCTTATTTTACCTTAAAATTCATCGTTTGTCAATAAAAAAACTTGATTTTTGACAAAAAATATGTTATTTTAAGGATATTATTACATCCCTTTGATTTAGGAGGCATTTATGTCAGAAGTGTTTTTTCAAGGTCCTTTTGGTCGTTTAGAAGGACGTTTTTTTGAATCTGAAAACCCCAAGGCACCCTTCGTATTGGTTTTGCCCCCCAATCCTATTCAAGGGGGCACGATGAACAATAAAGTAACCTATGCTACTTTTCAAGCTTTTGTCAATTTAGGATTTTCCGCCCTGCGTATTAATTATCAAGGCGTTGGTCGTTCACAAGGACGTATGGACGGCTCAGGAGCTGGTGAATTATTGGATGCCATTGCAGCATTAGACTGGTTACAATCCCACGATATAGATTCAAACAAATGTTGGATTGCTGGTTATTCTTTTGGTGCATGGATAGCCGCTCAAGTATTGATGCGTCGTCCTGAAATTCAAGGATTTGTTTTTATAACTCCCCCTACCAATTTGTATGATTTTAGCTTTTTATCCCCCTGTCCTTCCTCTGGCGTGATTGTTCAAGGTAGTGCGGATACCGTTGTGGATGAAAAGACAGTTGCCTATTTGGCAGACCAATTAGATTGCACCGAAAATATTAACATTGACTATCGTCTGCTGGATGGTGTAGATCATTTTTATACTAATGCATTAAAGCCTTTACATGATTCTATTGTGGCTGCCATTCCCGATTTAAAATTGAAAAAAGTCAAACGGGGCAAAAAATTTGCCAAAGCCATCATCCCAAATGATGATTTTTAATTTATTTTAAATACCATTCCACTGTTTTGACGATACCACTGTCAAAGTTTTCGTCAGCTTTCCACCCTAATTCTGTTTCCAATTTCGTGGCATCAATGGCATAACGAAAATCATGCCCAGCACGATCCTGAACAAAAGTAATTAATTCTTCATATTTTTGACCATTCGCACGGGGACGTTTTTCATCCAAAATCGCACAAATTGTCTTTACAATTGTGATATTATTACGTTCATTATGTCCACCGATATTATAGGTTTCACCTGATTTACCTTTATGGAATATTAAATCAATGGCTTTACAATGATCCAATACATACAACCAATCACGAACATTTTCACCTTTTCCATAAATAGGCAAAGGCTTTTCGGCCAAAGCATTTGTAATAATTGTTGGGATCAGTTTTTCACGATGTTGTTTTGGGCCATAGTTGTTGGAACAATTGGATGTTGTCACATTCATTCCAAAGGTATGGTGATAGGCGCGTACAATAAAATCAGAACTGGCTTTAGATGCAGAATAAGGACTATTGGGTGCATAGGGGGTTTTTTCAGTAAAATATCCTTCTGCCCCCAAAGCACCATACACTTCATCCGTTGAAATATGGTGGAAACGACAATCCTCATAGCCTTCTTTAAATTTACCAGGACCATCCATCCAATGGCGAAAAGCCACATCAAGCAGGGTAAATGTTCCCTCTATGTTGGACTTGATAAAGGCCCCTGGATTTTTGATGGAATTATCTACATGGCTTTCGGCCGCAAAGTGAATAACACCCCGAATATCAAAACCTTTAAATAATTTTTCAATCAAGGATCTGTTACAAATATCACCTTGAACAAATAAGTAGTTTGGCATGTCCACACATCCGTTCAGATTATCCAAATTACCCGCATAGGTCAATTTATCCAAATTGATTATATCGTATTCAGGATATTTTTGGGCAAAGTACGGAACAAAATTAGACCCAATAAATCCAGCACCACCCGTGATTAAAATAGATTTTGTCATAATAACCTCCTTGACTTGCGTTCTATTATACCACATCAACAACAAAAAGTCAACTTCTTAAGCAAAAATTGACAAAAAAATGATTGTATGATATAATGATAATCTTAGGAGGAAATATCATGAAAATAAAAACAAAAGCGATTTTAAAGACGATTGGCATCATTGCCGCAAGCGCGGTTGCGTATGCATATTTACCGCTTGTTTCTTTCGCAGCATTCCCCGAATTCACTGCTTGGTTGCATATTGGTTTGGCAACCATTCACCCTCTTTTGGGCGAAGTTTTATTGGGCACAGGCATACTCTATGGAGCTACGACAGTCATCAACAAAATATGGAAAAACTACTTCTTTGAAAAGAAGTTGGAAAATAAGGTAAAAAAAATCCTTGAACAGCAAAAGTGTCGCCCCTCACAAGAAACAAATGAAAAAAGCAATGAAAAAGAGTATATGCATCAAATCAGTGAAAATCTTAAACTTCCTATCCATCAAAAAGAAAGTGCCCCTCAAGAGCAAAGTTTAAAAAAAGAATCTGTCAAGGCACACCATTTGGGATTAAAAAAAATTGCATTAAAAAATGCAAAGGATTATAGTCAAAAAGAAGCAGCTTAGTAGGCAAAAGGGAGAAAATCATATGAAAATTAAAGAAGTTTTGAAAAAAGCAACAAAAGAGGGCCTTAAATTAGGGGGAAAAACTTTTATCAAAGGTGCTTTTGATCCTAAAACATGGTTGATTGTTTACATGAGTATTTTAGCCACTAAATCCTATAACAAGTTAGGTAATATTTTAAATAGAGAAGCTGAACTGAACAAAAGTGCAGCTAACCTGATTGAACAGAAAGTATCAACCCCAAAAGGAATGGCTGAGGTGTGCGAAAAATACAATCTCACAGATGAACAGGTTCAAGAAGTCATCACAACTCAAAAAACAATTAGTGACACAGAAAAGGTGGTTATGAAAACGGCTCAAGACTCCAAGAAAAGTTGGCGCGATTGGCTTCCTGGTGCCAAAATGTTGCGTGACAGAGGTGTTAGAGATGGAATGGATCTTTCTGCACAAGGACAAGTTGCCCTTGCTATGGATGCCTATGAACAAGCCGAGCAGAACTTATCCAAGACAAATGCTGTCACAAGGGCGGCTGACCAAAGGCGTAACTCTAGATAATGAATATTTCAAAAAAGAGTGTTGATAAAGACACTCTCTTTTTCACAGGCTCATTCAAATGAATGCGCAATTTAAGGATCACTAAAATATCAAGAATGAGTTCTATTCTTTTGAAGCCATTGTTGAATCTTCAAAGCAGTACCTGTTTGGCGCGCTGCTGTTCTAGCTTCTCTAATATCAGCCCAACGTGCAACCGCTTGAACCGTTCTGCGATCAAGTTGCGCAGATGTAAATTCACTATTTTTCTTTAGTGTAGAAAAAGGAACAGCCCAACTCGTTAGGCTATTATCGTCAATTTTTAAATCTTTTTGTAATTCTTTGGGTGCTTTTTGTCGTAAAATCAAATAAGTGTTTTCTGCCATAAGCTCGTTAAAGGTTTTTGAACGCGTCTTCGAAAAACAATCCTTAATCAATCTTGGTTCTATCAATAAAATTTCAGCTGCTTCCCAAGGTTTTAAATGCTGTGTCATCATAGCCAGCATAGGAAAAGAAAGATAGCTAACAACCTTCTCTTTTGGTTCATGATCTACTTCTTGAGTTAAAAACTCTTTTAATTCAGTTGCGGAAGCTTTCTTGCTTGCATCAACTAATTTTTGATAGTCTTCTGGTCTGAGGGCCCCATTAAAAGCAAGAGCAGTCAATGCTTTTGAAGGTTTTTCAGGCTCCCTTGTCAATTCAGGCATAGCTATATCGTATATCATATCAATACAATATCTATCATCTTTATACCTTCCTTGGGTCAGAAAATCTTCAGCTCCTGTCAGCATAAACATGGTACGATTTGAAAAATTTGAATCGGATAATTTTTTAAGTTGAGCAACTTTTTCCGCATGGGATAATTGAGTCATCTTAAACCTCCTTAAAATAGCTTACGGATTATTGTAAAATAAATTTTATTTAAAGTCAAGTTTATTTCATACGATGGTCGCAGTGGATGCGCAATTTACGAGCCAGCTATTGTCGTACAAAAGCTGAACTGTTCCGAGCTAATATATGGCGTTTTACATCTTCGTGGGTATACCCTTTAGAACGTACAGGATTTCTGCGTTTTATCATAACATGTGGTAGATTTTTGTCTTTTAAAGAAGCTTCAATCATCCTTAAATCATCATAAGAAGCTTTATGTGTTTTTCGGGCAAGAAATACTTTTTGATAGTCTGGTCTATCCGTTTGAGATAAAACTTCTAGTATTCTTTCAGAAATGGGTGTTTTAAACTTATCATCCGACAAAGCAAGTTTTGCATCTTCTGGAATGAGGCATGTCAAGGAAGTTAAATCAATAACTTTCTGGTATTCATCGTAAAAATGATCCCGTTTAGCCTCTCTTTGGGCTTCTGCACGTACACGCGCTCTTTGTTGGGAAACTAACCAATAAAGATTTGCCATATTAGCTAGCAAATAAGCCCCAGAAAAACAAGCCAATCCAACATTTAATCCGGTATCTGCCATATAAACTCCGTCTGTCTAAGTTAATATAACTATGTCTGTGCAGTGTATCTTATTCAAGTTTAAAATGCAATAAAAATCTCGTATTTTCTGGGATGGTGGTTTGAGGCTCCCAAAGCACCTACATTGATTTTAAAGGAAATTTCGCTTTAAAAGTTCGTAAATTTGCAAAAATAGCCAATTTTGACAGTTGGACATTCGAACTCGCACAACTACTTGAAAACAAAAGAAAAAAACACTATTTCTGATGCTTTGTTCAATTCCGACATCAATTCGCCTGCATTGTCATTTGGCTCATTGTCTTAAAGCATAAAAATCATTCACTGGACGATTTTTATTTTGCTCGATGGTCGCAGTGGATGCGCAATTCACGAGCTCAATTTATGTTGACATAGATTCTTGTATTATGTAAAATAAAAAAGAAGGGGACAAGTGATGAAAAATTTATTTAGAGTTTTGGTTGTTAGTTTGGTTTTTCTTATGTTTTCAAGTATTTCTTTGGCAGAGGACGATTATTACGCTTTTCCACCCCAATTTTATGATTTAAATTCAACAATTTCTCTGCTGCGCGATACAAAAACGAGTATAGCTCGATTCGGTGATGGAGAATTAGATCAAATCTTAGGACAAGGCGAAACATTTCAATATCCTTCCCCTGAATTAGCATATCGGTTACGTGAAGTTTTATCTTCACCACATAAAAATATTATTATTGGAATACCAACAGAACTTTGGTTTATGGAAGGACTTACGGAAAAAGAGAAAAAATGGTGGTCAAATTGCAGGGTGAAATTTAAACCCTTATTGAAGGAGGTATTAAATAAAGATCAGGTATATGGCCCTACAAATATATCGCACTATTCAATGCATTATACAGATGAAAAAACATTTGACGATTATTTTTCAAAGGTTAGATCGATTTGGGAAAATAAGGATATTCATTTGATTCATGGAGAAGGTATTTTTGATGATTTCAAATTTGATATTTTTGATAATGTACGAACGATTTCTTATCAAAAAGCTCCAGCCCGGAATGCTTTCAAAGAATATAAAAAAATATTGAATGCTGCATTAAAAGTTGATAAAAATAAATTGATTATTATTATTTTGGGACCAACGGCTACGGTGTTGGCGTATGATTTGACTTTACATGGTTATCAAGCTTTAGACATAGGGCATGTTGCTAAAGCATATGATTGGCACAAGAAAAATTGGAAAAAAATAGGGTTAAGGAACTTCTTTGAATAGTAATTTTAGTGTCCCAGGGTACCTACATTGATTTTAAAGGAAATTTCGCCTTAAGAGTTCGTAAATTCAAGAAAATGGCCAATTTTAGCACTTGGACATGTGAACTCTTATAAATACTTGAAAAATAAAGAAAAAGCACCATTTCTGATGCTTTGTTCAATTCCGACATCAATTCATTTTGCGCTGCCGCTTAAATTCATTGTGTCTCATTGTCTTGCGCATAAAAACTGTCCACTGGACACTTTTTATTTTGCTCGATGGTCGGAATGGATGCGCAATTTACGAGCTTAAATATCTTATCTTCTAGGTTTTTTAACTCCCCAAGAATGATTATGTGAATGGTAGTGCTCATATATCCTAAACAAGGGTGAATCAATTTTATCCATAACTTCATCAGCCAATCGATCAAATTCTTTTTTTGCCTTTTGATATTGACCAACAGTCATTTCTTTTCGTTGTTTTAATAATGCCTCTTTTGCTGGTTTATAATCATAAAAAGCGGCCATCTTCCACCAAGCACACCCTCTAATCAAATCTTTACCAACACCTATACCCTTGATATACATTTCACCTAAATGATATTGCGCTGTTTTGCTACCTTTAGATGCTGCATACTCGTAATATTTTAAAGCTTCTTCTACATTATTTTCCTGTTCATAAATTTGACCTAAGTTATAAAACGACTCAACATCATCCATCTGAGCACTTTTTAAAAATTCTTTTTTAGCTTTTTCCAGCTTATTTTCTATATTACTGCTCATATAAGCTTCACCCAAATAACGTCCAACATAAGGATGTTCTTTATCTATTGGTACACGATTGAACAAATCAATTGCTTTGTTATTATCTTTTTCTACTCCATCACCTTTATAGTAAGCAACACCCAACTGAATTAAAGCAGATGAATTGTTTTGATTAGTTGCAGCCATAAAAAGTTCAATCGCTTTTTTCTTATTTTGTGGTACAATTTTACCCTCATTATATAAATATCCCAAAAGAGCTTGTGCTTCACCATATCCATCATTTGCAGAAGATTGAATATGTTCTAACCCTTTTTTCTCATCCTGTTCAATACCCAAACCATATAAATACATACGACCTACATAATATTTTGCTTGAAAATCTCCAGTCTCTGCAACAGGTAATAACTCATTGAAAGCATCTTGATATTTTCTCTCATTGTAATACTTTTCACCTGTTAAAAAATCAGCATGCGCTAAAAATGAAAAAGTAGTTATAAAAAGTAATAGTATTTTTTTCATGGTTTTCTTCTCAATATCCTCTTCAAATTTTATAAAAATAAAATAATTTTTTCAAGAAGTTTTTTAGGTCTATTTTCTGGGATAGAGTTTTTAGGCTCCCGAGGGATGGGTATTGAAAACAAAGGATTTTTTGGATCCAGAGTTCGTAAATTCAAGAAAATGGCCATTTTTGACGGTTGGACATTCGAACTCGCACAACACCTTGAAAACAAAAGAAAAAGTCGCCTTTTTAGGCGACTTATGTTTAGTGGTCGGAGGGATGGGATTTGAACCCACGACCCCTACGTCCCGAACGTAGTGCTCTACCAGGCTGAGCCACCCTCCGAAAAGTGGCTCTATTATACGCAAATTGTTGCAAAAAATCAAGAAAATTTTGATTTGCGGGCTCTGAGACAACAAAAAATGGGCGAGAATTTACCCGCCCATTTGATATTCTATCCCAAAACTGGATTAATATGTTTTATAACCCAATTTTTTAGCCGTAGCATAGTAAATCATATTCCCAACTTTAACAGAAGCTTTTGTACCTTCAGGCAACTGAACAGCCTTTTCTGAATTATTCTTAACTTGCTGCCATCCACCTTGCACAGGATTATAAGTATAGACATCTTGACCTTTACGAACAAACAAGACAGAATTATCGGAATTAGCTGAAATTTCATCAGCCTCTTTCTTTCCGAAGAAAGAAGTGAAAACCTTTTTCTTACCATCGGTTTTGTCTGTGGCTAAAATGCAACCTTGCTTCTTACCATCTTGACTCTTTATGAGGGCTAATCCTTCAATTGTTCCTTCTTGAATATCTTCAGACCCTAATCCCCCCATAAATGAGGCAGAATCTGATCCATTTTTATAAACACCATCTGATTTAATTTCGTATCTATCATCACCATCGAAAATAACCAACTTACTTCCATTTTCATAAGCTTCAATAATTTTTGCGGCTTTTGCATCATCTTTGGTCAAAACATCCACTGGATTTGTCATACCGTTTAAAGTTGGCTTTTCATTGACAACTGTATGAAACACATTGGTTTCATTTCCATCAACCATCATGTACAAATCTTTACCATCACGTGCCATCATTGTCACATTATCCATACCTTTTTTGGCAAAGGCATTTTCAGCAAAATGTTGTGTATTTGTTCCCACAAACATATAAGCATCATTGTCATTTTTACCTGTTGATTTGACCATTAACTGACCATTGACTAATTCAAGACCGTTAATTTCAAAATTTTCAATACCATTTAATACATCTGGTGTATAATCAACTGAATAATTAACCTCTTTAGCACCAGCATTCATCGCACTTGATAAGGCAGCAATGACAGCCAATTTTTTTAAACTTTTCATTTTTCTTCCCTTTCTTTTTTATTTTGTTTAAAAAACTTTTTTATTGTAGCATACTTTTAATATTTTGTCAAGGATTTTTTAAAATCCGAATGTTATGCCCGCACCAAATGTTGCACTATCATGACCCGCATAACCGATACCAACATTGACCAAAGTATTATTGTCAATATAGTGGAAGGCACCAATTGCGACACCCGTTGATCCATGATAATGGCCCACACCCATAGAAATTTGAGTATCTCCACAGCCACGGGGGTTTGGCACCAAACGTGTCATAGCGGCAAGGCTTGCAAATCCACGTTTCATCTCATGGTGGTGCTTATCCAATTTGTTTTCCAAACGATTCAGATTAGCTGTAAAATTATTTTCAATTCTATTTAAATTGGCGTCCAATGTACGAACTGCACCAGATAAATCTGTACTCTTTGAAATGTAACGCGTTCTATCAAAGCTCATGTTCCCAATGGCATTTCCTGCAGCTTCTAATCCCGCTGACAGACTACTTTGCGCAGCAACATTGATAGCTGTATTCGCTGAGTGAATATTTTTGTGATCACCAATAGATGAACGTAAAACATTTTCAGCCCCTTTTGCACGGTTAGTTTCAGCCACGATCTTATCGTTCAATGCATTATCTTGAGCAATACGCATATTTGTTTCGGCCAAAATATCACCAGCCAATTCAACTTCCTTGGATTTTGCACGGTTAGTTTCAGCCACGATTTTATCATTTAAAGCGTTATCTTGAGCAATACGCATATTCGTTTCGGCCAAAATATCGCCAGCCAATTCAACTTCCTTGGCTTTTGCACGGTTAGTTTCAGCCACGATTTTATCGTTTAAAGCGTTATCCTGCGCAATACGCATATTCGTTTCAGCCAAAATATCCCCTGATAATTCATTCTCTTTGGCAGTGGCACGATTGGTTTCAGCCACGATTTTATCGTTTAAAGCGTTGTCTTGAGCAATACGCATATTTGTTTCAGCCAAAATATCCCCTGATAATTCAACTTCCTTGGCTTTGGCACGAGTGGTTTCAGCCACGATTTTATCGTTCAATGCGTTATCTTGAGCAATACGCATATTTGTTTCGGCCAAAATATCCCCTGACAATTCAACTTCCTTGGCTTTTGCACGGTTAGTTTCAGCCACGATTTTATCGTTTAAAGCGTTATCTTGAGCAATACGCATATTTGTTTCAGCCAAAATATCGTCTGACAATTCATTTTCTTTTACAGTGGCACGATTGGTTTCAGCCACAATTTTATCGTTCAATGCATTATCTTGGGCAATACGCATATTCGTTTCAGCCAAAATATCGCCTGATAATTCAACTTCCTTGGCTTTGGCACGGTTGGTTTCAGCCACGATTTTATCGTTCAATGCATTATCTTGAGCAATACGCATATTCGTTTCAGCCAAGATATCGCCTGACAATTCAACTTCCTTGGCTTTTGCACGGTTAGTTTCAGCCACGATTTTGTCATTCAAAGCGTTATCTTGAGCAATACGCATATTTGTTTCAGCCAAGATATCGCCTGACAATTCATTTTCTTTTACAGTGGCACGATTGGTTTCAGCCACGATTTTATCGTTCAATGCATTATCTTGAGCAATACGCATATTCGTTTCGGCCAAGATATCGCCTGATAATTCATTCTCTTTGGCAGTGGCACGATTTTCCTCAGATGTAATTGCATCCGCCAACGTGCTCATTTGTGCTGTCGCTGTCGTGGACAACGTACTGATAGCATTGGATAAATCTGCTTCAGATGTTTTTGCACGGTTAGTTTCACCCACAATTTTGTCATTCAATGCATTATCTTGAGCAATACGCATATTCGTTTCAGCCAAAATATCCCCTGACAATTCAACTTCCTTGGCTTTGGCACGATTTTCCTCAGATGTAATTGCATCCGCCAACGTGCTCATTTGTGCTGTCGCTGTCGTGGACAACGTACTGATAGCATTGGATAAATCTGCTTCAGATGCTTTTGCACGATTGGTTTCAGCCACGATTTTGTCGTTCAAAGCATTATCTTGAGCAATACGCATATTCGTTTCAGCCAAAATATCGCCTGACAATTCATTTTCTTTTACAGTGGCACGGTTGGTTTCACCCACGATTTTATCGTTTAAAGCGTTATCCTGCGCAATACGCATATTTGTTTCAGCCAAAATATCGCCTGACAATTCATTTTCTTTTACAGTGGCACGGTTGGTTTCACCCACAATTTTATCGTTCAAGGCATTATCTTGCGCAATACGCATATTCGTTTCAGCCAAAATATCCGAATCCCAATCGGCTGCAACAGCAGAATTTGCCAAAAACATACCCGCCACTAATAACGCTGTTCTTCCCAACGTCACCAAGGTTTGTTTTTTATTAAATTTCATCATATTCTTCATCCCTTTTTATTTGTTTTTTGATAAAACGGGAGTCATTATAGCATTTTTTTATTTTTTTGTCAAGTGTTTTTTATTAAATAATTTTATACGATATAATATACTGTATATAAACAAAATAATTTTGGACAGAAAATAAATATTTAAAATAGATCCATTGACAAGAGCAGTTATTTTCTTTAAAATCCCTTTATGCAAGTTCAAAATTTAAAGTTATTTGAGCGCACCAAGGTTTCAAAGGCGGTGCTTTTTTTGACGGTTCCCACAATTCTCAGTCAATTAATGGGTGTTATTTATAATATGGCTGATGCTTTCTTCATTGGACGTTTAAACGATCCACATCAAATGGCAGCCGCAACACTGGCCTTACCGTTATTTATACTCACAATCAGCATATCTAATTTATTTGGCATCGGAGGCGCCAGCCTTATTTCTCGTTGTCTGGGGATGCGCGCACTAGAAAAGGCTCGCTCCTGTTCTGCTTTTTGCGTTTGGACATCCATCGCTTTGGCTTTTTTATATGGCATCAGCATTTGGACATTTAGAGATACAATTTTACCACTTGTCGGTACAAACTCAGAAACATTTGAATTGTGCTCGGACTATTTATTTTGGACAATTGTCGTGGGAGCTGTTCCCATTATGATCAACCCACTTATCGCCAATTTGATTCGTGCAGAAGGTTTTGCCACACAGGCCAGTTTTGGTATGGCTTTAGGTGCCATTTTGAATATCTTGTTGGACCCTTTATTCATTTTTGGATTTGATTTAAAAATTAAAGGAGCGGCCATAGCGACTTTAATTTCTATATCTATCGCAACATGTTATTTTTTATGGATACTATATCGCCATCGTCAAAAATCAGTTATTACTTTAAATCCCCGCTATTATCAAATCCGGGGAATCGCCAAAGAAGTACTCGGTGTTGGTTTTCCCAGTTGTATTTTCAATTGGACAGCCACTCTTTCCATTATTGTTTTAAACGTTTTAATGGCCAGCTATTCAAATACTGCAGTGGCAGGTATGGGCATTGCCAAGCGTGTAGATGTTGTGGCGTTTTCCATCGCCAATGGTATGGCGCAGGGCGTTTTACCTTTAATTGGCTATAATTTTGCAGCAAAAAACTTTAACCGCATGAAGGCGGCTATTAAAACAAGTTTATTTTACAGCCTTATCCTGTCAGCCGCCACAACGATTTATTTGTTCTTTTTTGCCACCAGCATCACAACATTTTTTATTGATGACCTGCCAACTGTTCGTTTTGGACAATTCTTTTTAAAAGCAATGTGCATAACATGTCCTTGTGTATCTATAACAATGATTATCATCACGATTTTTCAAGCTGCTGGTTATAAATTTATGCCAATGTTTTTGGCCATATTGCGTAAGGGTGGTTTGGATATTCCCTTGATGTTTTTGTTCAACCATTATTATGGTTTAAAAGGCGTTGTATGGGCCATGCCAATTTCAGACGCTTTAGCTATGGTCATTTCTTTTATGCTGTTACAACCTTTTTTACATAAACATTCCCAGAGGCAGACATGAAAAAGTTTTTGTTTTTGATTTTTTTGTTATCAGGATGCACAAATAATCTGAGTACTTCCCAAGATATTCAATGGGAAAACAACTTAACAGACGGGCGCTTGATGTATGGAAAAATAGCCCCTGACGCACAAGTTTACATTCAAAATGAATTTAAAAATAATGGAACAGAAGGTCTTTTTCAAATTCCGACAAAAAATGGCCGTTTTGTGGTGGGAATTCCCCAAGACGGGACAAAACTCGCCTTAAAAATCAAAAAAAATGGACAATTCAAAGATGTCGTTTTTGATGTGCCTCATCGCCAATGGAAAGAAGATTATGTTTCGGGTCTTCCCCCCAAAAAGGTCAGCCCACCCGCCAGTGAGCAAAAACGTATTTTGGCCGAATTTAAAGCCATGCGTGAAAAAAGGCAAATATCTGATTTTAAAGAATTTCCAAGCAAATGGCAACTGCCTTTAACATCCTATAAACGTATTTCCAGTCCTTTTGGATCGCGTCGCATTTTAAATGGCTCTGTCAAGCAAAACGGGCACAGCGGTACCGATTACGCTGCCGACACAGGTACGCCTGTTTTAGCGGCAGCAGATGGAAGGGTTGTTTTAACGCATCCTGATATGTTCTATACAGGCAACACAATTTTGCTAGATCACGGCTATGGTGTTTATACTAGCTATGCCCATTTATCACGAATAGATGTTGAAGAAGGGCAACTTGTCAAATCAGGGGATATGATTGGCGCTGTTGGAATGACGGGGCGTGCCACAGGTCCCCATTTGCATTTTGGGCTCAGCTGGTATGGTGTTCGCTTGAATCCTGAAGATTTATTTATCCAATAACATAAAATCGTATTTATTTCAAAGAATTGCTTGACATTAAAAATGAAAATCGCATATAATTTTCAGGTACGGTTTCTTTCGCCCTCTACGAGTCTTTATAAGTTATTGAAAATAAAGAAAATTCTGTGTGGGGGGGGGTAAGCAACAGTGGACGTTTTAACACAAAAAACGTTCAAAATTAAACAATAAAACGAAAGGTTTTATCATGAAATATTCAAAAACAACACTTATGGAACTTTCACATAAGTATAGTAGTATTTTAAAAAAGTGTGCTTTTTTAAATGCTGCGATTTTGATGAGTGTCGTTGTAGAAACTCCATCTATGGCAGCCAGTCCAGTTGATACGTGGGCACATCCAGAAATTGCATCATATACAGTAGTAAATAACGATGTAAATTATAGCTTAAATACAGGCAGTTACAATCTTATTACAGGAACTGCTGTGCGAAACACAGTCAATGGTAATGTTAATTTGACCCTAGATGGTGTTACTCAAGTTTCAAAAGTAAATCCAAGAGCTACTAGTTTTACTGAAACAAATGTTATAGGTTCCTTGTTTATTCCCAGTACAGGTGGTTACTTACATGCGGGAGATTTGGGAGTAGAAGTGCCAACTGATGCGAAGACGAAAGCAATACAGCAATTGGTAAATGGTAATGTGAATGTAACAGTTTCTAATTCAACCATTGAAGACAGTGTTATTGGTGTTAATTTTTATGCAGCTAATACAGAAATTACAAATGCTGGCGTGTCTGGAAAAACAACGGTAACAGTTAACAATTCGAATGTCGCAAAAAGTGTTAGAGGAACAAATTATCGAGATATTAATACTAACGAACCAAAAGCAAAGGTTGGTGACATTGAACTGAATATCAATAATTCTCTCATCCAAGATGAGGTTGTGTCTGCTGGTTCAGCAGCGTCTGCCGGTAATGTTGTGATCAATGTAACGGGTGATTCTGTTATCGGGTACACGACAAAAGAATCTGATATTCTTGGGGGAGAGGAAAATGGTTGGATTCTTGCTGGCGCAAATCGTAAAGGTGCTAGAATTGCAAGTACTGAGGTTAATTTAAATACCTCAGGTAGAATTAGAATTGCAACAGATATACATATTGGCAGTCGAGACAGAAGGCCTGGCACTGATACAGATGAAGGTAGTGTAACTGGCAATGCTACACTAAACATGTTGGGTGGTGGTACCATTGATGTTGGTGGTAATTTGCGTGCCTATCATGTTGCCGGAACAACCGCTTTGAACATCAACAATGTAACTGCAAATGTTGGTGGCGTTGCCGATGAATTTGACACAATTAGCTTGGGTGAAGGTGCTAAATTGAATTTGACTGGTACACTTGCTATGAAGGAAGGAAGCACTTTAAATGTTGCTGATTTGTTAAATGGAACAATCATCTCTGGTGGTACAATTAAAGCTAATGGTGCAACATTGGATTCTACATCATTTGTTGTTTCCAAAGCCGGTACATACACATTTGCTACAAGTAACTTTATTGATGGAGACAATATTTCTACCACAGATGATGATGACTTTAATTTGTCAGATTCCATTAAAACAGCCATTGATAACAACTTGTTATATGATATCTCATATGAAAAAGGTAAATTTACTGTGGACGAAAGAGAAGCATCTGATATCGCAGAAGATGTGATGGCCGGTGCTGCAACTGCACAAGAAGCAAATACAGTTGCCGCTGTGGCTGGTGCTGATTCAACACATCCTGTTGTAGCTTCTATTAAAGAAGCTTTACAAACAGGAAATGCCACCGCTGCAGCAAAAGCCGCAAAGGATTTAGCACCAACCACTTCTCAACAAGTAATGGGAATTGCACAAAGCGTCAATACTTTGTTGAACAATGTGGCCGGTGCGCGTATGGCTGCTTTGGGTAAAGCCGGCGGTGATGCATTTATTGGTGGTTCTACTTGGGTTCAAGGCTTATACAACCATACTAAACAAGACAAAAATGCCAGAACAGATGGCTTCAGAGCCAATACCCGTGGTATCGCCTTTGGTATTGATGGCAAGATCAATGAAGCCATTACTATCGGTATCGGTTATGGCTATACTGATACAACATCCAAATCTGGTGGCCAAAAAGTAGATGTAGATGGCAATAACTTCTTTGCCTATGCACAATATCAACCCGATGCTTGGTATATCAATGGTATGTTCAGCTATGGTTTCAGCAAATACACAGAAGAAAAAGCTCCTGCAGGATATAAGTTGAAATCTAAATATGATGTGGACAGCTATGCAGTCAATGTGATGACTGGGTATCAATTTGAATCTGGCTTCACACCTGAATTAGGTTTACGCTATATCTTGGCGGATCAAGATTCTTATTCTGATGGTGTCCAACGCATCAGTGCTGATAAAAATGATGTCTTAACAGGCGTTGTGGGTGTCAAGTACACGACAAACATGAAAGCAAAAGATTGGACCTTTAAGCCAAACTTGCGCTTAGCGGCGACCTATGACATGATCAGTGATAATTCCAAAGCTAATGTGAATATTATTGGTGGTGGTAATTATCAAATTACAGGTGACCGTTTGCACCGTTTTGGTATTGAAGCCGGTATCGGTGTTGGCGCAACCTATGGTGATTGGGACCTTATGGTGGACTATAATGGTGGTATTCGTAAGGATTTCACCTCACATACAGGTACCATCAAAGCCAAGTATAACTTCTAATGCTGAAGAAAAGAAAAAGCCCTGCGCTGGCAGGGCTTTTTTTATGGATGAATTTGGATGATAACAAATTCGGATTTTGTACCTGTTTTAAATTGAATTGCCCAATCGGAAATGCCTGAGGTCACAATAAAATCTGTCTTATGATGTTTTTCATGACCATAAACAAAATCATTTGCGCCTATCCATTTGCCAACAGGATTAAAGGGAAACAGTTGCCCCCCATGCGTATGCCCCGAAAGGACTAAATCCACCCCTGATTTGGCTTGATTTTTATAATCTGCTGGTTGATGATCCAAAACAATCATATACTTATTTTTATCCAAATTTTTGATAAATTCTTGCATGGATGTGCGACGCCCTTTTTGTTCTTTTTCCACAGAAAAATCACGACGCCCTATCAAGTGATAAGAATCTGCAATTTGGACTACTTCATCCTGCATAACAACAATATTGTTTTTTTGTAATTCATCCACCAACTCTTGGGCGCTGAAACCACGATAGGCAGACCCGTAATAGCCTTTGTCATGATTACCAAAAACAAAGAAAATACCATATTTTGTTTTCACCTTTCCTAGCGCCTGTGTGGCTTGAATCATATCATCTTTTGTTGTACCATCATCTACATAGTCACCCACTACAACAATCAAATCTGGATTTTGCGCCTGTATTGCCTGTAAATGCTTTTCAAACCCCTTTGCATCAAAAGTTGTTCCCATATGGGAATCAGCAAACATTGCAATCTTCAATGGAGAAACTTTTTTAGATGTCGTCAAATGATAGGTTGTGCACCACACATGGTGGTTTAAATACCACCCAACAGAAAGAGCAAAAACTGTCATCAAAATAGCTATATAACCCGCGTAATAATGTTGAAAAGAAATATGAAATATTTTCTGTACAAGCCAAAAAAATAAATCACTTATCCCCCAAATCATTGCCAAATAAAGGGCACAGACAATTGCATTGACAAAATCAATACATAAAGTCATCAATCCCATGAAACCAATGACAGACCATCCCGCTATTAAAAATAGCTTTACCTTTGTCCATTGAACCACTGTTTCTGGAGCAAAAAATTTTGGAATACGTAATCCCAAATACCCCAAAGAAACAGCCAACAACGCAATGATTACCCACATAATCAAAATCCACATTGTCATCAGATACCTTTCATATTTATCCATTATCCAACAAAAACCTGTGGCGTTGAACCACAGGTCATATTAAGATTCAAAAACTTTATTTTTCCGTTGCTACTGTGTTTTCTTTTAATACCTTCAACAAAGTGGTTGAAGCATCAATAGCTTCTTCATCCATACCTGCCAAAGCCAATTGTTGAATACATTGACCTGCAATTTTTTTGGCCAATGGCATCACTTCACTGTTGGCTAAGGTACCATCTGCTAAAGCCGCATAGGCCTTTTGAGTTAAACAGCTGGATAAATCCGCATTGGATGTTTCTGCCGTATGGCTACATGCAGCCAAAGCCAATGCACAGCATATTACTAATAATTTTTGCATATTTTCTCCTTTGTTAAAACAATTTTCTTTTACCATTTTTTGAAATTTATTTCAACATTTTCTTTAAATATTGTCCTGTATAACTGGCGGATACTTTGGCCACCTGCTCAGGTGTACCCGTTGCCACAACCTGACCACCAGCTGCACCTCCTTCAGGTCCCATATCAATAATATAATCAGCAGATTTAATAATATCCAAATTGTGTTCAATGACCACAACTGTATTACCCGCATCTACTAAAGCCTGTAACACATCCAATAACTTTTGAATATCTGCAAAATGAAGTCCTGTGGTAGGTTCATCCAAAATATAAAGTGTTTTTCCTGTGGATTTGCGCGCCAATTCTTTAGCCAATTTAATGCGTTGTGCTTCTCCACCAGACAATGTTACTGCCGATTGGCCCAAGGTCATATAGCCAAGACCTACTCTTTGCAATAATTGACATTTATCACGAATAGATGGCATAGCATCAAAAAATTCCGCTGCTTCATCCACTGTCATTTCCAACACATCCGCAATGGATTTATCTTTAAATTTAATTTCCAATGTTTCCCGATTATAACGCGTCCCACCACATACATCACATTTAACATAAACATCCGGCAAAAAGTTCATGGAAATTTGTTTGACGCCATCACCTTCACAGGCCTCACAGCGCCCTCCTGCCACATTAAAAGAAAAGCGTCCCGCTTTATAGCCCCTGGCCCGTGATTCAGGCAAGCCCGCAAACCATTCACGAATGGGTGCAAACATACCCGTATAGGTTGCCGGATTAGACCTTGGTGTCCGCCCAATCGGGCTTTGATCAATATCAATAATTTTATCAATATACTGCGCACCATGTATCGCCTTACAAGGCCCTGCAATTTCACGTGTTTTCATCAGTAAATTATGCAGATTCTTATACAGTGTTTCAATGACCAAAGAAGATTTTCCGCCCCCTGAAACACCCGTCACACATGTCAGTGTTCCCAATGGAATATCTACATTGACTTTTTTAAGGTTATGTAAAGTGGCACCTTCCACCGTCAAAAAATGCCCATTACCTGAGCGCCGTTTTGGGGGCACCAAAATTTTGCGCATACCGGATAAATACTGTCCCGTCACAGAAAAAGGATTATCCTGCACCTGTTGGGGTGTTCCTTGCGCCACTAAATGTCCACCATGACGCCCCGCTTCAGGTCCAATATCCAACAAATAATCCGCCGCCCGCATAGTGTCTTCATCATGTTCCACCACAACAACTGTATTACCCAAATCGCGCAAACGATATAAAGTGGCTAGCAACTTATCATTATCACGTTGATGCAATCCAATAGAGGGTTCATCCAAAACATATAAAACACCTGTCAATCCTGTACCAATTTGACTAGCCAAACGAATGCGTTGTGCCTCTCCGCCCGACAAAGTTCCTGCAATTCGATCCAAAGGCAAGTACCCCAATCCTACATTATTTAAAAAGGTAAGGCGTTCCACAATTTCCTTTAAAATACGTTCCGCTATGACTTTTTTTTCGGCATTTAAGTGATGGGGCACTTTTTGAAACCACGCGAGCGCATCTGATATCGCTAAATGTGTAATTTCTGATATATTCTTTCCACCAATTTTGACACATAAAGCTTCTGGTTTTAAACGAGCACCATGACATTCACTACAGGGCGTATTCATCATAAAGCGTGCAATTTCTGACCGTGATTCATCTGAATCTGTTTGTAAATAACGCCGTTCCATATTGGGAATAATCCCTTCAAAATGGGACCCTTTTTTACGAAATCCATATAAAACAGCTTGCTGTGTTTCGGGGGGTAACAATGCCCAAGGTGTATCTAGATTCAAATTCAACCCACGTATCAATGGCTGTAAAGCATATCCGTACCAGCGCCCTATATCCCCATTTTTCAGTGTCCAAGGGGCAATTGCCCCTTGATTGATGGATAGTTCAGGACGTGGAATGACCAATTCAGGATCCACAGACAATTTTACCCCCAATCCACCACATACAGGACAAGCCCCCTCTGGATTATTAAAGGAAAACAAACGGGGCTCTAAATCGGAAATTGTAAAACCTGACACAGGACAAGAAAACTTAGATGATAATAATTTTTCTTTATCCTCTGTCATATCCACAATTTTTAAAAGGCCATCCGCCAAAGCAGTCGCTTTTTCAATGCTTGCGGATACCCGTGCTTGCATGTCCTTTTTGACAATCAAACGATCCACAACAACCGAAATATCATGGGCTTTATTTTTATCCAGCACAGGAACTTCCTCTATCGGATAAATTTCACCAT
Source organism: Alphaproteobacteria bacterium UBA3768 (assembly GCA_002372315.1). Lineage (GTDB taxonomy): Bacteria > Pseudomonadota > Alphaproteobacteria > CAAHEQ01 > UBA3637 > UBA3637. The sequence continues at coordinate 713 of DFFU01000015.1, read as the reverse complement.
CCACTTGAACACGGACATATCCTTGTTTTTGCCAATTGGCTAACTCTTTTTTATATTCACCTTTGCGGGCCCGTACCACAGGCGCCATTAACATCAACTTATGACCTTCAGGATAAGCACAAACAATATCCGTCATCTGGGAAACCGCCAAAGCTTCAATTGGCAACCCTGTAGCTGGGGAATAGGGTGTCCCCGCCCGCGCCCACAAAAGACGCATGTAATCATAAATTTCTGTGGTTGTTGCCACCGTAGAACGCGGATTATGGCCTGTTGTTTTTTGTTCAATGGAAATGGCAGGCGAAAGCCCTTCTATCAAATCCACATCAGGCTTATTTTGCAAATCCAAAAATTGACGTGCATAGGTGGATAAACTCTCCACATAGCGCCTTTGACCTTCGGCATAAATCGTATCAAACGCCAATGAAGATTTACCGCTACCAGATACCCCTGTAATCACAACCAATTGATTTTTGGGAATATCTACATCAATATTTTTTAAATTATGCTGACGTGCCCCACGAATTTTGATGTAATCCATTATCAACCATCCTTTTTAAAGTGGTATAATTATACCTTTTTTTGATGCAAAAAACAAGCCAAACTTTTTAAGAAATAATTTCCTTGACACGGAATTGCAATGTTGATATGCTACTGCTATTTAAAGTGCATAGGGGGAATTATGAAAACAAAATTATTGATGACATTATCGTTAA
>DFFU01000029.1 GCA_002372315.1 Alphaproteobacteria bacterium UBA3768 | reverse complement strand
TCCTGTTAAAGGGATGCAGAGGTTCAAATCCTCTACGCTCCGCCAAATTGGACAAGTCGTCTGAAAAGGCGACTTTTTCTTTTATTTTCAACGACTTATGGTGGTTCGAATGTTGTTCAGTCAAAAAGCACTTATTTTTGCAAACATTCGAACTCTTGATTTGATAAATACTTGATTTTATTACATTTCACATTTTTGACGCTGTTTGGAATCCTTACCGACATTCGAACTTTTTTAAGCAAAAAATGTTATTCTGATTGCATAACAAAGAATAATTTTGTATGATATATAAGACGGAAAGGGATATATTATGAAAAAATTGCTTTATTGTTCTTTATTAGCATTATGCGGATGTTCAATAATATACTCAGGATCTTCATTTAAATATAAAACAAGTGAAGATTGGAGAGAAATGACCAAAGAAGATGTTTTACACATCATACAAAATGATGGAAATGTGAACGAAAAGAACAAAAAAAATCGTTATCCATTAACAGAGGCATGTTTTAATTCATCTGATCCAGAAGTTATACTTACACTGCTAGACGCTGAACCAATTTCAAGAGAATGTGCTTTGGCTATATTTATGCAAAATTATTTTAAAGTCCACCATACTAATGATCGAAATTTTGATACCCAAAAATTATTAACTATCATTAAAAGTTTTTATGATCGAGGGGTTGATGTCACCAGCAGGAGTATAGAAATTTTAATGAATGCCACATCGGATTCAGAACATGCGCAAATAACGCAGTTTTGTAAAAAGAATTTTAAAATAACAGTAACCGATTCATATGTTCTTAACAAAATATCTCTTGATCCTTTAAACTCAGAAAAAATAATAAAAATATACCAAGTGCCTGTTTCTCGGAAGGATGTATTGTTAACAAAAATTAAATCCGAAAAAATGTTTGAAAAAAGAAATACTACTGAATGGTATAAGCTTGTGGATGATTTTAAATCTGAAAATCTTAAAGAGGGTATTTTAGGTATGAAAAAAGAAGATTTTGTTGTCAAGAATGGTGTTCCTGATAAAGAATATAAAGTGAATGATAAATCTATTATCCTCATTTATACAAGTGAGACAAGACAGAATATTCCTATAAGTTCGCACACATCATCATATTCTTTTAGTAATGGTTTATGGGATTCTTACGGCTGGAATGAAACTGGTTTTGGTAACTCATTTACAACAACAAGTGGTGGATATATGAAGACAAATAGGTGGGAAACGGTAGTTTTTGTAGATAAAGGGATTGTTACGGGAACTTCTCGTAGAGATTTAGTTTCAACACAATAATGTAGTGTATTTGGGGAATTGTTTCTCATAATTAAGCCTTATTTTACTTGACTAAAATGCTATAAAAACTGACAAAAATGAATGTGGGGATTGCTCCCCACATTACTTTATTTTCCGATGGGTACCAAGAAGCGAAAAAATTTCGCTTTTGTAGGATAAATTATTCTACCTTTTTTATGTATGTAACGGCAGAAAACTTCCTTATAACCGTCGGGAATTATCAACTGATTATCAGCCATTTTTAACTCCTTTTTAGTTGTTTATTTAAAAAAATTTACAAAAATTGTAAAAATTTCTTGCTATAATTTCTAAAATGGCTTACAATAAGACCCTGTAGATAGGATTGGTTTCATGTAAACCGTTCTAGTAAGGGGATATAAATTAGGGTTTATATTCCCTTTTTTATTTTCTTAATTTTCTTATTTTTTTGCCCTCCCTTCAGTTATGAATTTTTACCTTGTTCTTCTGCTAGCAGTTGAGGCAGAATGTAAATACCCTTTTTTTGTGGATATTTAACGAGGTAATGCTTTCTGATTAAACGGTAAATAGTAGATGTGATATTTGCACGTGTTTTATCCTCAATTTGATACTTTTTCCATAAGAAGAAAATAATTTCAGACAAATTACCAATGCCATTTAGTTCTGTGGTTATTACATCCATTACTTTTTCTTCTATTCCTTCTAATTTTTTTATCTCCATTGCTTTTCGTACGCTTTCTGGAAGATTTGCATCTTGCAGATTCCTTGTTCCGACTAGTTTTAAAAGTTCTCCTGTCATTTAAACTCTCCTTTCTGTTTATATGTTTAGATGGTAGCATTTTTTTATCGCAAAGTCAAGTAGATAAAAAATAAATAGATAAGATATTTATAACATATTGATTTTATTTGATAAATTATCAATTTTTTTGATTTAATTAAAAACAATGATAGTAAGGCATCTAGATGGGAATCTAAACTTAAACTTAGTTCCCATTATGCACAGCATTGCCCGCCATAGAGTACAGAGAGCCTGAAAAGGATCTTTTTTCTTTTAAAGTCAAGCACTTATACTGCTTCGAACTCAAAAATCAAAAAACACATCAAAAACCAATCAGTTCGAACCAATAAATTTTAAATTCTTTATTTATCAATCACTTGCAAGAGTTCAAATCCTCTACCTATCCCAATGTTCTTCCCTGAAAAAAGAATTTCTTTATAAAAGTTTGCATTTGTGTAAAAAGTATGCTAGAAAGAGAATATAATAAATATTTATGGAGGAAAAAATGGCAGAAAAGGAAAAGAATCCAACACCGCAAGAATTGGCGCAATGTTTCATCAGAAATGTTTCTTATTCAGATGACAAACGTTCTTATGATTGGAGTGGTCAATACAGTTTTGACGAATGTATCAAAGGAATGGATTTGACTTATTATGATGAAGATAGTGGGTGGACGCCTTTGACGATTGCCTTAGGTAGGTCCAGTTATTATTTTGGTCAACATAGTCCGTGTGATCGGTCATTAAAGGGGGTTTATGGGTCGGGTCGTGTGACAGTTGATGATTTATTGAAACAGCCGAGTAAGGATCATGATTGTGCTCTGCTTTATGCAGTTCGGTATCCAGAAACGTTCCAAAAAATGATGGCTCTTTGCTTTTCGTCTACTGAGATGACGGAGCGTAATTATTTTAGATATGAAAACTATGAGGCGCGTTATTTTCCTCAATACAGAACAGATTCTGGATCAGCCTTAGGAAGGATCTTAAATGATATCCGTAATCTTAAAAATCCCAAATATGATGAAAAACGGATTTTTTCAAAGGAATTTTGGGAAAGAGTTGGCAGGTTAGATTCGGATAAAAAGATGGTCTATCGCCATTGTCCTGGGTTTAAGGCCGAATGGTTGTTGGATGATTATCGGGGATTAAAGGATGGGGAGAGAAATTTTTCTGATTCTACTTTACGTGATGCCCTTCAAAAATTTGGGGCTGTTCTTTCGCAAAATCCTAAATTACAACCTAAAGTGGATGAGTTGAAAAAAGGTGTTAGAGGCTTAAATCTTGAATATTCTTGTTATTCCCATTATGCTCCTGGTCATTTTGGAGGTGACAGATTCCATGATTATGATGGAGGACATTTGACATCTGATTATTTGGAAAAGTTAAATCAAAATTATCCCAATATTGAAAGAGTAACTTTACCGGAATTTGAACCCTATAAACATAAAGATTTTCATTATACGCTTGAACATGAAATCGGGGATGCACAATTTGAAGCGGTTGCCAAATTTAAAAAGGTAAAGCATTTGGGAGTGGGCTATCAACCCCGTATGACTTCCAAAGCTTTCAGTACGATTGCCAGCATGAAGAATTTGGAATCTCTTGCTTTTAATAATATGGAAATTAAGAAGGCGGATTTGGAAAAATTGTTGAAATTGCCCAAATTGCAAGAGTTGAATTTAAAAGAATGTAAATACGATGAAGAGTTAATTCGTAAAAAAACAAATCTTTTATGTGTGGATGGAAAGTGGGTTGCTCCCAAGCATCCCGATTATAAAGAAGCCAAGAAAATAGAAGAAAAACGATTGGCCGAAATAGCACGGGTTCAATCTTTAACAGGAAAAGATTGGAAAGATAAATTCCATGAAGCAATGGCTAAGGGTCGTAAATATGATGCTATTGAAATTTTGAAATTGAATCACGTTTTTGATAAACGTACCGAAACACATGATTCATCATGGAAGCGTGATACAAATGATACAGTAGGTCCCCATATTCTTTCACTGTGGGGAAAAAATGAAATGACCGTCCGCAATGATTGTTTATCGCAAGATATTGTTGAGTTGGGCGGTGAAAATGTGGCTATTGCGACTCTTTATGAAGATCGTAACTGGCGCTCCAATTTTGATTATTCAGGTGGTGTCGGTTGGTATTGGAATGGTGAAGTCGCCGTTGTCAATTTAGATAAAGGCGTTGGTGAAATCGCCAATACAGGTTCCCTATGTGTGCGTCATCCGACAGATAGTTATCGGGATATCTTTGACAACATTGATAAAAAGGATATTTTACGCGTTGAAAATGGTAAAGCTACTGTTCGTTTGGGGGGGTATTCTTCAGCCAGTGTGGCACTTCCGGAAGTTTCAAAAGCAGAAGATCGTCAATTGCGTGACAGACAAGCCGAAAAGCTGAAAGAATTACGTCAGGGAACAACCATAAAAGACACTTTGAAAAAGAGTCAAACTGGACGCTCTAAAGCAGTTAAAGAAGCCGAAAAATTTCATGCAGTGAGATTTTCTCAAAAGACCGCATTGAAATTTAAAAGAGGGCGTGTAAAATAAGTTATGAAAGAACCTATTTTTACCCAAAAATTTATTCTGACATTTTTGTCGTTGTTGACACAAGCGATTGTCATGTATTTGTTGATTACGACAATTTCTGAACACGCCACAGCTTTGGGGGCTACAGCAACAATTGCAGGATTGATATCTGGGATTTATATTTTTGGTTCCTTATGTTCTCGGATTTGTTCTGGACGAGCCATGGAGACGCTTGGATGGAAGAGAATAGCTGTATGGTCATCCGCAATACATTGTTTAGCGTGTGGTGGATATTTTTTTGCTGATAGTGTTGGCTTGTTATTGTTAGTGCGCTTTATACATGGATTAAGTTTTGGAGCTGCTTCAAATGCTGTTTCAACAATAGGTCGATCCATTTTACCCAAAGACAGATTTGCTGAAGGTTGTGGCTACTTGATGCTGGCAACAACATTGGCTGTTGGTTTGGGGCCCTTTATTGGTGGGCAAGTTTATAATTTGTTCGGTGCTGGTGGTTGTTTTGTGGCAGCTATGATTATGGGATTTTTGTCTTTAATAGCTATTTATTTTGTAGATGTACGTCGATATGATCCTGCCACTTGCGGTAAAATCAAAGCCAAAGAAATTCGCCAAGATCCACCTGAGGGTATAAATCGTTATATCGAAGTTAAAGCATTGCCTATTTCCGCGGTTTCAGCTTTATGCGGTTTGGGATATGTTGGTATTATCACCTTTGGTCGTTTGTTTGCTACATCCGAAAATTTAATGCATATTTTTGCGTATTTCTTTTTGATTTATGCATTTATCTTGATTTTTTCTAGACCTTTGGCCGGTAAAATTCAAGACAAATATGGTAATAAAGTTATTTGCTATCCGGCTCTTTGGGCTCAAATTATCGGATTGACAGCATTGGCATTGTATCCATCAACAATTACAGTCATTTTATGTGCCATTGGTTGCGGCTTAGGATATGGAACTATTTTGTCGGCCAATAATGCGATTGCTTGTAAAGCCGTTCCAACCCATCGGTTAAGTTATGCAGTTTCTACATACTATATGAGTTGTGATATTGCCTTTGGTTTTGGGCCAGCTGTTCTTGGATTTTTGGTGGCCGAAACAAATAGCTATAGGTTAATGTATGCTATCTCGGCTTTGATTACATTGTTTGCTTTACCAGTTTGTGTCTATGCTTTACGTAAAAATAAGTAGATACATGTGGATTAATTTTTAAGTAGTATTTTTTGTTTGACTTTCGGAAATTTGCATTGTATAACTGGTAGTATGAAACAGCGACTTGATTATACTTTATATACATTACGACACAAACTCGCGTTCTTGCGTGTAGAAAAGCAGCTTCGCGGAAAAAATACTTTAAGTGGTTTTTTGCATGATGCAGAAAAACCGCTGTTGTATTTGTTTTGTTTTTGGCTTTCCTTAGATCAAATTCAAAAAATTCATCGTAAACACAACAGACATCATGTGGAAAACAATTTGCCAAAATCACAAGATGATTTATTGGATGCGGTTATTGATTGGGAATGTGCCAGACAAACCAAACCCGATAAACCTTTAAATGCCTATCAAACGTTGATGAAATTTTATCCAGATCATCAGGATGAATATTTGCCAATTATACAAAAGTATTTGCCGCATCAAATAACAAAAGATAAGTAAAAGGAGGCAAAATGGTTTCAGAATATGCCGTAGATAATGGTAAGTTATTAATTCTTAATGCGGATTATAATCAGCAAGTGTTTATTGAGTTAAGCCAAAATGCAAAAGGAGATATAAAACCTCATTTGGAGTATAGGGGGCAAAACAAGCGACTTGGCGAAAATATCAAAAAGAATGTTACCCAATTGATTTCACTTAACCAAACAAAAAAAGGTGTGGAACTTTTTCTTGGAAAGGAAAGATTTGCTGGGTTTTGTTTAAAAAATGGGCGATATGTGGTGGATGAAAGAGTGCCTCAGGAACATCTGACGGCTTTTGAAATGCGTTCGTTATCACGTCCAGGAAATATAGCGGGTGTTCCCTTTTCCAGAGCTATCCCTAAGAGCATGGCTCCAATTACAGATTTACATAACCACATTGCAGGTTCTCCCACCCCAGAGGGATTGTTAGAGATTGGCTTAAAACATAACATAATTGTTCCTGAACAGGTTGTTGATAACCTGGGAATTTCAAAAGAAAAACTTGTAAAGTATGAAAACGGTAGTGGATACTATTTAAGATCTTTATGTAATGATTTAGATGCTAAAACAAAACTATTAGAGGCAATGCGCATTCCAAAGGAAACCCGAGAAACATTTAGCAAGATGGAAGATATTTATGCGGCTCGTAAAATGTTTACCAAAAATCCAGAATTGTTGCCTGATATGTTAATGTTGATTGGTAAGGAATTGGCAGAGAAGGGAATTAAATACACTGAATTATCACTATCTTCAGTTATTGATAATATGGCAACATTGAAAACTGTAACTGAGGAATTACCTAAAGTTGAAAAAGCAACGGGATGTCGGATGCGTTTTTTGGCGGCGTTGTATCGACTTGATTACAAAGAATTGAATCAGGATGAAGTTGATCAATTGAAAGCTGTGGCTAAAAATCCTTATATTGTTGGGATGGACGTCGTGGGTCACGAAAGAAATTCGACTCAAAAGTTTGGTTCAGAGATTAAGGAGATGGCTCTTTGGGCGATGGAAAATGATCCGAATTTTTGTATTCGTGTTCATGCCGGGGAAAGCCCGCTTTTTAAGGACAATGTTAAGGATACATTAAAACTTATGTTGCAGGCGCGTCAAGAATATGCGCAAAGTAAAGGTTTAGATCCAGAAAAGGTGAAATTGCCACAGATCCGTATCGGACATGGCCTTTATGGTATAGATGAAGAAACTTTTGATTTGTTCAAAAAAACGGGTGCTATTGTAGAATTCAACATGACTTCTAATCTTGCATTAAATAATATCAATTTTATTCAAGAAGTGCCTATTGCTGAATATATTAAACGTGGTATTCCTTTCGTTTTGGGCTCAGATGGAAGAGGAATTTATTCTACTTCAGCTGAGCAAGAGATGTTACTTGCGTGTGCTGCTGGTGCAACTCTAGTAGATTTGAAAAAAATGCGCAAAACTGAAGAAAAGATTATTTCAATTGAAAAAGAAAATTTTGATCGTAAAAATAAAAAATTACCACCAAATTGGAAAAAACGTTCTTTTGCCGAGGTTTTCAAACCTGTCTATAACACGCCAGATGGTCAGCCAAGATTTAATGATGATGTAAGGCTCAGATATAAAAAAGAAAGAGAAGAATTATTAAAATCTATAAAATCCAAACTATCGGACAATGGTATTGAAAGCGATCCCAAAATAGTGAAGACCGCTATGGCAAATAAAGTACCCATTGCGATTACGGGGGCGTCTTTCAGATCTTGGCTTAATATTTCAAAACCAGATCAGGAAGAAATTAAACGAACAATGCAACTTTTGGTTCGCGTTTTGGATCCCCGTAAAGCCTACCTTTTAACAGGTGGAGCGAACCAGGGCGTTGAAAAAGAATTATATACGCTGATACATCAAAAAAATAGTTCAAAAAAAGATCAATTAGCGGCTATAGGAACTTTAATAGAGTTTGATGCCTATTTAAAAGATTCTGTCATTGAAAAAGACACTATCACTCATGCGCTTTTTTTGCATAAGGCAAACGGAAATCCCGCAATAACATGGTTTGATTTGCCTGATCCTGTTTTGTCGCATGTCAAATCCAAAAATGGTGAGATGATTGCCATGGGTGGAGGTGCTGTTGTACGTGATATGATACAGCGAGCCTATAATATGGATATGAATTTAAATTTAATGGATGGGCCAGCAGGCGCTCCTACGGAAGAAGCCAAAACAATACCTGAGTTCGGTTTTAAAAATGCAGAACAACTGATTAAAAGAATTTATGAGCGTCATCCGGATATATTTTTGCCTGACTTTGATATAAACAAAGTTCATCAATATGTGACAGGTGCTTTTGAACGTGAAAATGGTTTTGACAGACATACCCAAAAACGAACATTGGTCCATCCATTAAAAAGGAAAAATAGCCGTAATATGACGGATTTATTGGGAAGTTTAAGAAAGTCTCCTTCTAAAATAGCAAAAAGAAAAATGAATAAAACGGCTAATTTAAATGGGGAAAATTCCTCTGACGGAAGATCCTAAAATTGTTTATAGGAGGTTAAAATGATTGATTTACATACGCATTCTACATTTTCAGATGGAGAAGATACGCCGACAGAGTTGATTGAACAAGCTCATAAAATTGGTTTAACAGCCATTGCTTTAACAGATCATGATGTTGTGAGCGGTTGTCCTGAATTACAGCGGGCTGCTAAAAAATACCCCGATTTATTGGCGATTAATGGGTGTGAATTTGGGGTTGATCATCCGGCGACGATGGAAATTATTGCGTTGAATATTAAAAATTTAGCCCCGTACATTGAACGCCAAAACATTTTGGTCAAAAGTAGAGAAGATGCATGTCGTGAGCGCATAGAAAAACTTCATAAATTGGGATATCATATTACTTGGGAAGATGTAGCTTTTGATAAAAATAACCAACCAAGGAAAATGCTTGCTAAACCTCATATTGTTAAATTTTTAGTGAAATCTGGCCAAATAAATGATAAGGAATTTGCCTATAAGCAACTATTAGCAGAAGGAGGCCCCGCTTATGTGGAAGCAAAGTCCCCTTCACCAGAAGACACAATTGATTTTATTCGTCAAACAGGGGCTGTATCAATTTTGGCTCACCCCTGTTTGATAAAATTAAAAGGCCAAGACTTGTTTAATGAAATTGCCCGATTGCAAAAATGTGGTCTTCAAGGAATAGAAGTGGAACATTCTCATATGTCAGCGGATGAAATAAAAGAATATCATAAAATAGCTGATACCTTGGGATTATTGAAAAGTGGAGGATCGGATTTTCACGGAAAAGGTGAACACTATGGATCTGAATTAGGTATCGGGCGAGGACAGGTTCATTTGCCTGATGAATACCTTGAAAAAATTATGACGGCCTCAACTGCCCAAAATACGATGAGAGAAATCTTAGAAAAAAGTAAAATATCCGCCAAAGTTGCAGAAGTTAAAAAAGCAAGAGTAGTTTCTGCAAAAAGACAAAATGATGGCTAATTTTTCACTTTATTCTTTCGGGAATAATGTGGGACGGGTTAAAAAATTAAGCTAAAAAGTGATGAAATTGGCTCTAACTTCAGATTCTACGCTCCGCCATAGAGTACAGAGAGCCTGAAAAGGCTCTTTTTTTCTTTTAAAAACAAGCACTTGTATGGGTTCGAACTCAAAAATTAAAAAACACATTAAAAACCAATCAGTTCGAACCAATGAATTTTAAATTCTTTGTTTATCAATAACTTATAAGGGTTCAAATCCTCTACCCATCCCAGACTTTCTCCCAGAAATGAATTTGTTATTGCAATTTACCCACCATTACTTTACAATATGAATAATTTAAAAATAAGGGGAGATATTATGAAAAAATTATTATTAGCATTATTATTTGGCTTTTCATTGCCCGTTTTAGCCATAGACTGCCCAGCTGATAAGCCTATGGAAAAAAACGATGAATGTTATCCATGTACTGAAAGTGAAAATTTATTTTCTAAAGAAGAATGCGATAAGTGTCCAGAATTTCGTAAGTTTGAAAATGGGTTTTGTATATTTACAAAATCTCCATATCCCGACAGACTTTTATTTAGATCTTTTGTAGCAGAGGAACTTTATTATGCTGGTGGCGGAGGTAAGGTGCTAAGCCAAAAGACCGACTTTGTTTCATGTGATTATCCAGAGATTTTTAAAACGACACCCGAAAATTGTTCCCAATGTTCTAATCGATTTTTTGCAACCTATACTGGATGTGTTTTATGTTCTGAAAAAAACGCTTACAAAACTAATAAAGAAGAGTGCATACGATGCCCTAACAGAGAGATGGGAAATAGGTATAAACCTGAATACGGTAATTATTGCGCCTTAAAACAATGTCCAGAAGGGTTCTTCTCAGATATTGATGGTAACTGTAAGGAGTGTTCTTTCTTATATACGGTTGAATCAAAAGAAGAAAATTGTAATAGTTGTGCCAATAGAGAATGGGATTATCGAAACAGAAGCTGTATTTTAAAAGAGTGTCCTGAGGAATATTTTAGAACAAAAAGAGGAAGCTGTGAACAGTGTTCTATAAAGGATGGAATTGAAACAGAAGAAGAAAATTGTACTCAATGTCCCAACCGAAAATATAAAGACGGTATATGCATATTAAAGGAATGTCCCATAAGTGAACCTGTTAGAAATGAAGAGGGCACATGCCGTTCTTGTGATTCTTTACTAGAGTATGATGATGTGAATAAAAAAGAATGTATCAAATGTCCCAATCGAGAATTTATCGGTGGTAAATGTTTTAAAAAATGTGGAGAAAACGAATTTAGAAGATATGACCAAAAAGGTTCCCCAGAAGGTTATTGTGCATTTTGTAATTCAATACCTGTTTATGGAATTTATACAACCGAACAAGAGTGTAATCGGTGCTCTGATTCAGAATATATCGACGGAAGATGTTATAAAAAATGTAATGAGGGCACTTTCAGAAATAATGATAAAAAATGTGTATCTTGTGATGTTAATGGAGGTTGGATAGAAGAATATTATTATGAGTTTGGTCCAACGTGGATAATTAGCGGGAAGCCAACTGATTTTAGATTCTCCTTAAAAAGACAAAATTTAGAAGCGTCTTTGCAAGAATGCAATAAGTGCTCAAATAGGGAATATTTGAATGGATTTTGTGTAAAAAAATGCACAGAGGATGAATTTAGAGATAATGAAGGGTATTGTATAAAATGTGAATCAGTATACGTTGAACAGCCAGAATCTACTCCAAAAGAGGAAGAACTTGGTTTCGTTGGAAAAATTCATAGTGGTGAAAAAGTTCGAATAGTAAAAGGAACAAGTGGCGGCAGTCCTATAAGGAGTCCGTTGGGAATAATTCCAGGAAGTTCATTAGAAGAATGTAATAAATGCTCTAATCGAAAATACGAGGACGGCAAATGTCCTTTGAAGAATGCAATTAAATAGTACCTTATTCCTTCGGGAATAAAGTTGAGCGAGGATAAAATTCAACTTAAAAACTGACGAAATTGACTCTAGCAATAGACTCTACGCTCCGCCATAGAGTACAGAGAGCCTGAAAAGGCTCTTTTTTCTTTTAAAATCAAGCACTTGTACTGGTTCGAACTCAAATTTACAAAAACGAATCAAAAACCAATCAGTTCGAACCAATGAATTTTAAATCCTTTGTTTTTCAATAACTTATGATAGTTCAAATCCTCTACCCTTCCCAGACTCTCTCACAGAAATTGATGTTTCTTATTGCAATTTTTATGTATTTATTTTATACTAAAAACAGTTTAAAATTTTGTGGGGAGTATTTATGAAAAAATTATTCTTTTTATTGCTGTGTTTTTCACTTCCTATTTGGGCAACAGAATGTCCACCGAATAAGCCATTAGTTATAATTGCGGGTGATGTAGGTGAATGTATTTCGTGTAAAGATGGTTTTTTAGATGTTTCTGAAGCTGATTGTGCTAAATGTCCTAAGTACCGCTATTTTGATGGGAAAAAATGCCAATTTCGGCATTCTCCAGATCCAGAAAAGCCTTTAATTCGACGTGGTACTGTATGTTATGGTCCATGGGGAGGATGTCGTGATACAGTAACATTTTTACCTTGCTCTCAGAAAGAAGCTGTGGAAACAACACCTGAAAATTGCGCTTTGTGTCCAAATCGTGATTATAAAGATGGTTTTTGCGTGGCGAAAGTAAACTGTTCAGAAGGTGAATATGCAAATTTAAGTGGAAATTGTGTTACTTGTGATGCGGATGATAAATGGCAAGTGGCAACCAAAGAGGAGTGTCAAAAATGTTCACAGAGGTTATATTTAGAAGAGAAATATCAATGCATACTGAAAAGTTGTCCAAAAGGAAAAATTGCTATTTCCAACAATGGATGTGAATCATGTAATAAAATGCACTTCATCCTTCCTTTGGTAGAAGACGATACATCTTGTCCAAATCGCATGATAGAGAAATATGGGGATTCATATTTTAGCATTTTGAAACAGTGTCCGAATAATTCTGTTAGAGATAAAAACGGGAGTTGTATTACTTGTGAAGAAATGGGGCATTTTAAAACAAATATTTCTCAAGACCTTTGTATAGCGTGTGGTCATGTATATGATCAAGGCCTGTGCTTATCGAAAGATTTACATAAAAATATTATTCCCCCAAGGTATAGTGAGATGGCTCAAAAAATCAAGCTAAAAAGTGATGGAATTGGCTCTAGCAATAGACTCCACACTCCGCCATAGAGTACAAAGAGCCTTTTTGGGCTCTTTTTTCTTTTAAAATCAATCATTTATACTGGTTCGAACTCAAATCGTCAAAATTGCTGTATTTTTTTGAAGTTCGAATCAGCTATTGTGATTTTTATTATTTTTCAATGAGTTGTAAGAGTTGGAATCCTCTACATGTCCCAGCGTTCTTCCCAGAATCTGAGTAGCTTTTAGTACTGTAAAGCTTTTGCTTGATTTTGAATTAATTTGTAGTCCGTTTGTATATCCCAGTATTTAATGTATCCCAGATTAAAAAAGACCATTTCGTTTGCTGTTTGAATTTTTAAAATAATGCAACCAAATTCTGGGGGTTGATTATTGTGATGAAGTTGATTGAAAAAACTGATTCTACCACTGGGAATAAAAAGTTTAACTCCAAGGCTATCTGTAATCTTATGGAATTTTTTTGCTGTTAAAAAACTGATAGGCGAAAGGAAGTAAATATCATTTTTAACCGCCTTATATGTTTTTACCGCTTTTTCAAGAAATTCATATGTTTGATAGGAAGGTGGATTAACCCATATCTTTTCAAATTGGGTCCAATCTTGCTTTAATCCGTTTGTTTCAATAGTGCTATAATTTTCGATTCCCAGAACTTTTGCCTGATCTTTGGTTGTTGCTGGATCATAATCAAATGGACCAAACATATCAACAATGTATTTTGGCGTACAATATTCAAAATTTTGTTCGTTAAAAGAAATAGCTCCTGTACTCATATTTATTAGAATTGGAATTTTTTATTCCCAGCCCATACGGTGGATAAAACGGTTGACGGTAACCGGTTGAACGTCCATAATGCGGGATATTTTGTATTTTGAAACACCCCTGTCCAGTAAATCCCTTATGCGTTTTGTATTTTTAGAGAGTTTTAATTTTTTTGATTGAGCAGAAAATGGGCGCCCGAGTTTTTTGCCGCTGGCTTTCACATTTTCAAGTGCTGCTTTTGTGCGTTCAGAAATCAGTTGTCGTTCTATTTCCGCGCTGATTCCAAAAGCAAATGCCATGACTTTACTTTGAATATCGTTCCCAAGACGATAGTTTTCCTTTATGGTCCACACTTGGCAGTTTTTATTCAGGCAAGTTTCCAAAATATGCATGACTTCCAATAAAGATCTGCCAAGCCGAGATATTTCCGAAGTAATCAAGATATCCCCCTCTTTTAATTTATACAACAATTCCCCTAGTTTTCTTTTATTAAGAGGTTTACGGGAGGATATTTTTTCTTCCACCCATTTATCGATTTTTATATTTTGGGCTTTGGCAAATTTTTTGATTTCAAATTCCTGATGTTCCAGCATTTGAATGTTTGAACTCACTCTAATATAGGCATAGATTGTCATTTTGTATCCTTTCATTTTTGTTGATTTTAAAAGAATATATCCCCTTTTTTTCTGTCATTTTAATTGACCGTTTGTGTAATAGGCGAACAAAAATCAGAAAAAGAACCATACTAAAAACCTATATCATCCCAGTAAAATCAGGCCTAAATCTATATTAAAAATAAAAGTTAAAAAATCAAAAAATATGTTGATTTAATCGGTGATTTGTGTTACGCTTTCGGATAAGTTTAATCTTAGGGGGCAGTAATGAAAAATCAACAAGAAACGGGTCGCAGTATGATAGAGATGCTGGGCGTTTTGGCAATCATTGGTGTTTTGAGTGTGGGTGGAATTGCAGGGTATACTTCCGCTATGCGCTCACATAGAACCAATGAGATTATCAATAGTGCCAATATGTTATATACGTTGGGCGTTTTACAAAATGGGGGCGATGGCTCTGGGAATTTAGATTTTACAACAGCCATAGGCGATTTGCCCAAAGGATGTTCCACGATAACTTATAATAATAAACTAATCAACTTGACAATTGACGATCAAGATGATTGTTATTTGCTAAAAACAAAACTGGGTGATAAAGTGACCACAGGGAATTGTTCCGCCAATCCGTTTGTATTGACTCTCTCGTTGGGGGAAACACCCGACATTGATATTTATCAAGCTTGTATAGACGCAGGAACGTGTGAGTGTTTCGGCGGATATTGTGATTGTATCACTGAATACGGTGGAAATTACCCCAATTGTTTGACTTCAGCGCCCGCTTGTATCAGCGCAGAAACGTGTGAGTGTGTCAGCGGAGATTGTTATTGTACCACTGAATACAGTGGAAATTATCCCAATTGTTTAACTTCAGCGCCCGCTTGTATCAGCACAGGAGCGTGTGAGTGTTACAGCGGAAATTGTTATTGTAACACTGAATATGGGTCATATCCATATTGTACGGATGACGAACCTGCCTGTATAAACGCAGGAACGTGTAGTTGTAAGAACGGACGTTGTGGGTGTACCTATGGTGGATCGTTCCCAGATTGTACAGCACCAGCCTGTGTCAGCGCAGGAACGTGTGAGTGTTTCAACGGACGTTGTTGGTGTACCACTGAATACGGTGGAAATTACCCCAATTGTTTGACTTCAGCGCCCGCTTGTATAGACGCAGGAGCGTGTGAGTGTTCCAGCGGAGTTTGTTATTGTACCTCTGGTGGATCATATCCAAACTGTGATCCAGTACCTGCCTGTGTCAGCGCAGGAACGTGTGAGTGTTCCAGCAGAGGTTGTTATTGTACCAACGATGGCCCCTATCCAGACTGCGATGTCGCTCAAGCCTGTATAAACGCAGGAACGTGTAGTTGTTCCAGCGGAAATTGTTATTGTACCACAGAATATGGGGGGGAGTATCCGAATTGTTTGACTTCAGCGCCCGCTTGTATAGTAGCAGGAGCGTGTGAGTGTTCCAGCGGAGTTTGTTATTGTACCTCTGGTGGATCATATCCAAACTGTGATCCAATACCTGCCTGTGTAAGCGCAGGAACGTGTGAGTGTTCCAGAGGGGATTGTTATTGTATCTCTGGTGGATCGATCCCAGATTGTGATCCAATACCTGCCTGTGTCAGTGAAGGAACGTGTGAGTGTCGCGACGGAGATTGTTATTGTACCTCTGGTGGATCATATCCAAACTGTGATTCAGTACCTGCCTGTGTCAGCGCAGGAACGTGTGAGTGTTACAGCGAAAATTGTTATTGTACCACAGAATATGGGGGAGAGTATCCGAATTGTTTGACTTCAGCGCCCGCTTGTATCAGCGCAGGAACGTGTGAGTGTTACAGCGGAGGTTGTTATTGTATCTCTGGTGGATCATATCCAAACTGTGATCCAGCACCCGCTTGTGTCAGCGCAGGAACGTGTGAGTGTTCCAGCGGAGGTTGTTATTGTATCTCTGGTGGATCATATCCAAACTGTGATCCAGCACCAGCCTGTGTAGACGCGGGAACGTGTAGATGTGAGTACGAACGTTGTTGGTGTACCACAGAATATGGGGGAGAGTATCCGAATTGTTTGACTTCAGCGCCCGCTTGTATCAGCGCAGGAACGTGTGCGTGTTCCAGCGGAGAGTGTTGGTGTACCACAGAATATGGGGGAGAGTATCCGAATTGTTTGACTTCAGCGCCCGCCTGTATAAACGCAGGAACATGTGAGTGTTCCAGTGGAGATTGTTGGTGTACCGATGATTCAAAGGACTTCCCGAATTGTTAAGGAGGCAGAGGGGGGCGTTCGCACCCCCCCTTTGAATGATTTTAATGAAGTTGTTTAAAAATTTTTTGAAATTAGGAGTATTTTCCTTGATTCTGATGGGCGTCGGGATTGTATCCGTCATCTTTGGGGTGCGGTATTTTTATGGGGATGTGGATTTGGCATTGATACTTCAGCATGCCCAACTGATTAAAACCGCTGATTTCGGGGCGTATTGGTGGGCTGTTGTTTTTGGGGGAATGATTACATTTTTCCTATCCATCTGCATTTACAAGCGGAAAATGGTTGGAATCCCCCTGTTATTGATTATGTTGGGATACTTTATTATACCCGAAATCAACTTTTACAAAGCCAACGACCAAAGCTCACTCTACCACCAATTTTATACTATTCCTCGGCTTATTTCCCCTAAAAATCCCAAAAATATTATTTGGATTTCTTTGGAAAGTGCCGAAAAACTATGGACCTATCCTGATGTGACTGGGGGAGAAAACGTTATTCCAAAACTAACGCAACTACAAAATGAAGGAACGGTTATTCGGGGATGGCAATTTGCCATTGGAATGGATCCCACCTTTCCATCCTATGTATCCACAGATTGTGGCATCCCACGTAATACCAGTGTCATTGGACCTAACTTCCGATTTCCACAAACAGCGGCCAGCTATCCTCTTGCCGTATGTATGACAGATATCTTAAAAAAGAAAGGTTATGATACCACTTTTATAATGGGGGGGCATATTCAAGATGAACGTGTGGATTTATTCACAAAAGCTCATCCTTTTACAACTGTTATGAGCCGTGAAAAATTCTTATCAAAAGGCTATGCCAGCAAAGAACAAGTTATCACTAAAAGTAATGACATTACCCCAGATGCTATCGTTTTGGATTATGCGAAAGAAAAAATATCTCGTTTGTCCAAAGAGGATAAACCTTTCTTTATTTCCATTGTTACTGCCAATACGCATGGACCGGGTTTTACCTATATTGAACCTGATTGTGAGCGCAAATATAATGATGTCCGTGACTGCTTTAAGTGCATGGATCAAAAAGTAGTGGAATTCGTCCGATGGATACAAGCGCAACCTTTTTATAAAGATACCGTTATTTTCCTGATTGGGGATCACCCTATTTGGCGATTGGCCCTGCAACACATGAAATGGTTGGATTTTAAAAAAGTGAAGGCGCATGATCCAGCCGAAACTTATAATGTGGTATTGGATGGCAGCACAAATGAGGCCAAAATTATCCATAAACCGTTTACTCAAATAGATTGGGCACCAACAATGCTGGAAAGCGCAGGATTCCAATTATCACCCCGGCGTTTGGGATTAGGGGTATCGCTTTGGTCCGATGAACCCACCATGGTTGAAAAATTTGGCTCAATAGAAAAGTTTTCAGAAGAATTGAAAAAATCAGAGCCAGCCTTTAATGATTTCTTTTATGGGAAAAATAATGCTAATCGGTGATAAAACAGTTGCTTTTTTTGATATATGGTCCATTGAACACCTGATGGTCGGTATTATTTTAACTTTTATATTAAACAAAACTTTCCCGAATAAAAAAGTAAATTTAATTTTGTTGCTGTTGTTAATCTCTGGCTTTTGGGAATGTTCGGAACACTATTTAGAAGAAGGATTATTAGGATCAAAAATCCAAGATTGGTTTGCAGGAATTGAACATTGGGGAAACAGGTTGATTGGTGATAATTTGGTTATGGCAATGGGATACCTGATTTACAATAAATATCCAAAAAGTATTTATTTAGCGGGAATTTTCTCTTTTGTGTTCTTCTTGTTTCATCTGTGCTGTCCTTCTTCGATGGATATTCAAAACATATTGTTTTAAATTCCTTCAGGTGACCACATTTGCTAATCTAAAGAATTTTCAGTTAATGGTAATCCTTCACCTGCTTGCGATTATCCGTGGCGCACTGGAAAGATTATTGAAAAAGAAGATATTACTGAATTAAATGAGTTAAGAAATAAAGTCCATTTACATACAGCAACAGATTGGGGACTCAGTGATTATAACAAATTTAGTTCTTACGAATTTAAGAAAATGGAAAAAGTACTAAATCATATTATTCCTTTTTTAAAGAAAGAATATAAAATTTTTAATTAACTTTTTAAGAATAGCGTCTACTATAAGTATGACTTTAGGTTGGGATGGGGCGAAAATTCAGCTGAAAACTGATAAAATTGGCTCTAGCAATAGACTATACACACCGCCAAAGTGAACAAGTCGTCAGAAATGACGACTTTTTTCTTTGTTTTTAATGGTTTAAGCCGATTCGATTGGACTTAAAATAAAAAGCACATACATTGTCCAACAATCGAATCAGTAATGCGATGAGCGCTTGACTTTATTGTATTTCACATTTTTAATGCTATTTGGAAGGACAGTCTGAAACTCAAACTTTTTTTTATCAAAAAAACAATTATCTTGTTCTTTTAAAAGATTTTGGGGGATTCAAGGCGCGTTTATAAGCCAGAATTCGCTTTTCAGGTAAAACACGTTCAAGTGCTAAGTCTTTTGTTCTTTCTGCATCTTCGTCTTTTAGACTGACTAAAAAATCATCCAGCGCTTTTTGAGCGGAGGCAGGTAAGGGCTGATTTAAAAAATAGGCATCTGTAAACTCCCCATACCCCCTTATGACAAACGGTGAGTAGCCCCGAGCATGGCCTATGGTTGGTCGGGAAAACTGAGCTCGATAATCCCGTTTATCCCAGTCTTTCCATTCTTTCCAAGCCTGTTTTTCTTCTTTTCTCTCTTGTTTCAATCGGATATTGACCTGCCGCTTGAATTCATCCGCACTGACTGCGTCTTCTGGATGGGCTACAATCGTTTTTAACAGGCGGGCAAAAGCAACACGACGAGTATTGCTCTGTTTGTACATCAGTCGCTCATAACTATACCATAGCTCGCGGGATTTCAAAAGGGGGGACAATTGTTGTTCATCAGTAGCGTGTTCCCTAAAGGTGTTGTATAAATTGTTCGCTACATAAATCAAGCTCCTTTCGTTTTGGTGCTGTGCAAAGTTATATGCTTTAGAAAGGTTGTGTAAAGAAAGACGCTTTTCACGATTTTTTTTATAAAAAGATTCAAAAGGAGTAAGCCCCTCTTCATTTTTGACCGAAAAAGGAAAAATTCCAAAATGTACCAAAAGAGAAATTCGTTCCCAATCTTGATTATTCCCGCCAGGAAATTCAACCAAATGATCAAAAAGATCAAAATATAAATTGGCCGATTTTAAGGGATCTTTTTTAATCGTTTCAATCCACCGGATTTTTGGTTCCAAGGACTTTAATTTATCCTGTGTATCTTGAATTTCTTTTAATGCTTTTTGGGCCGGTGTTTGTTCTTTTTGCATCTTACGCCTCCATTACGCTATTGATAGTTAAGAGTGTATCAGGAAAAAAGTCTTTTGTCAATATTTTGTTTCTCGCTCTGCACAGAATTGCCTGCCATAGAGTACAAAGAGCCTAAAAAGGCTCTTTTTTCTTTTAAAATCAAGCGCTTATGCAAGTTCGAACTCAAAATTTAAAAAACACCCCTTGATTTCTCAAAAGGTGTTTTTCCTTTTTTACTGTTACTGCATATTAATCAGAGTAATTTCAACACGGCGATTTTGTTGTCGACCTTGTGCTGTTTTATTGGATGCAATTGGGTTTTGTGGCCCCAGTCCATCAACAATAATACGGTTGATATCCACGCCCCTTAAACGCAAGAAATTAGATACAGCATTCGCACGACGCAAGGATAAAGTGTTATTTGTTGCCACTGAGCCAGTGTTGTCTGTATAACCAATGATTTGTACTTTTGTTTTATCATATTCTTTAATGACTTTTGCTACAGAAGCCAATACCGGTTCAAACTGTTTTTCAATAGTTGCCTGATTTGTACCAAACGTAACATTTCCTGGCATAATCAGTATAATTTTATTATCTATTTGCTGCACTTGAACACCTGTGGATACTAATTCTTCACGCAATTTGGCAGCTTGAATGTCCATATAAGCCCCAGTACCAGCCCCAACAGCGGCACCCGCTCCAGCACCAATCAAGGCCCCTTTTTTACCACCAATTAAAGCGCCCGCTCCAGCCCCAACAGCGGTACCAATTCCTGTTGTCCATACAGTTTTTGCAACTTGGGATTCACCTGTGTAAGGGTTTGTTGTGCAAGCTGTTAATAAAGCTCCGATAGTTAATGTCAAAAATTGTTTTTTCACTTTTCCTCCTTTTTATTGTACCTAAAAATCATTTAGAACTTTATCTGTCAATTCCATTTCCTTTAGGGATGAATCGTCCTTTCTTTTTATCTGTACCCCCTTCTTTTTTTGATGATTTTTCAGTCAAATCCCCTAATAAAGAAACAAGATTTGATTGTTGTTTTTCCTGTTTATAGTAATCGCCAAAATGATAGGTTCTAAACTTACCAACATAATTTTGACTGTCTGTTAACGTTTTGTTTTTTAAGGGAGAACTATTTTGTTTTATCGGAATCGGATTATCTTCGTCGTTCCCTACATCTAAAATAAAGTCATGATTTGTTTCTTTCCAAACAAGAGAACCTTTTTCCCATTCGATATCACGAACAAAATTTGCATGATCATGAAACCATTTATATATCCTATCATGATTTGTTTTTTCATGTTTTGATTTGTTAAGATTGAAATAATACTCAGCAATTGCTCTTGGATACATGGTTGTATAAACCTTTTGCCCAGAAGGCATAGAAAGTTCTATTTGTCCTTCTGCTGTCAAATTAGCTCCCCTCAAAAGCAACTGATAAAAAGCATCATAATTACCTGATTGGATTGCCAAACACAATGGTGTTGTTTTCCCTTTTTTATTTTTTGTGCCTTCAATGTTTGCGTTTACATCGGCTCCTGCTTTAATCAGTTGATCTATATCCTCTTTTGTTGCAGTAGAGTAATTCAATTTTAACAATGCAACTCTCATTTCTTGTTTTTTTTGCTCCTCAGTTAGTCTTTTACTTCTTTCTTCTGTATCTGAGATTATCTTTTTTCCACGCAAAAGCTGTTTTTGAATCTCTTGATGAACCTCCTTATTTGAACAATTTTTCGATAAGGTTTCTAAGTCCTCCAGCCTGACAATATCGGGCCACTTAATTTTTAAAAGAACCTTCATGGCTTCATAGTTTTTGCTTGAATTTGCAAGAAGAATAGGTGTTTCATCAACACCCGCTTTGTTCATTGGACGCGTTTCATTAAGTTTAGCGCCCAAATTAATGTATTCTAAAATTCTTTTCGGTGTTGCGAAAGGTCTGCCCAAAGGATCCTCGTTTGACGAATAATTTAAATCAAAAAGGCTGGGCTCTTTGCGTTTTTTTAGATACCATTTTAATCTCTTAAAGGGTTTTTTAAATGCTTCAAACAATCAACCTCCTAATTTTAAATAACCTTTTTATGAGAAAAACATAGAACAATAAAAAAGTCAAGGATATTTTTTTGTAAGATTTTATATAGGCTACTTGTGTAATAAAACAAATTAGCTTATTCACAAATTTTTATAGAGTCCAATCTTTTCAGAAAAACATAATTTTTTTGTTGAGAATAAAAATATATTGGTATATAAATAAAGTATGCGAATTTTATGGTTATTATTTATGGAATTTTTTAAAATTGCTTTGTTTACCATTGGTGGAGGCTTAGCGATGATTCCAGTTATTGAAAATACTTTTGTTACAAAACATAAGTTATTGAAGGAATCAGATATTACGTATATGATTGGAATTACTCAGTTTGTGCCAGGCTTGATTGCCATAAATTCTGCCGTTTACGTAGGGCATAAGTTGGCTGGATGGAAGGGAAGTTTTATTGCCACAATTGGTGTTATATTACCCTCTATGCTGATTATTATGATTATTGCGGCTCTTTTCCCATTGGAAAACTTATCTAATTTTCATTTACTAGAAGCCTTTCAATGTGTGCGTGCTTGCGTTTTAGGAATGTTTTTATTACTGGCTTATCGGGTTGGAAAAAATTTAATAAAATCTATCAGAGATATTCCGCTTTTAATGGTTTTATTGTGCTGTTTATTTTGCGTATCAAATGTGGTTGTGATTATTTTGTTAGCTTGTGTTTTAGGTGGACTTTACGAAACTTTTGGTCGTCAGGGGGCAAAAAAATGCTCATTTTGACTTTATTTTTGCAGTTTATGAAATATGGTTTGTTGTGTTTTGGTGGGGGATACATGATTATCCCACTTCTTTATACAGACTTAGTTGAAAATGCTTCTCTTTTTACATCAGAAGGTTATGGTAATTTGTTGGCGGTTTCACAATTGACGCCAGGTGCAGTCAGCGTGAATACGGCCACTTATGTTGGTTTTATGCAAGATGGTTTTTGGGGCGCTGTTGCTGCCACTATTGGTTTGTGCATGCCTACATTTATTTTGTGCAGTACAGTTCTTTCTTTTTTGAATTTTTATAAAAATAAGTCATGGGTAATTGGATTCTTTAAAGGAATAAAATGGGCTGCATTTATGATGATTTTGTCTGCTATTATTCTATTTGCTAAAGTTTCTATTATTGACATTTCAAAAGGGATAGAAAAACTAAAAATATATCCTTTTGAAATTGGTATTGTAATTATGACAATTTGTATGGCAAAAAAATTCCCTTTCACAATTTTGTTATTTTTATCTGCTTGTATTGGTTGGGGGATGAGTTATTTATGAAAATTTCTATGATTCTTTTTTATATTTATACGTTGATTTGTTCAATAAATGTTTGGGCGGAATTCAGCATTGATCATGGGTTTAATCCAACTTTATGTAAAAATGGTTATGCTAGCCGTTGGGCTGGTTCTTGTGTATGTGATATTCCAAATCAATGGGGGGGCAAGTATTGCTCTGATCCTTTACTTAATGAGTGTCAATCAAACCTTGATTGTCCTCAAAAATCTTTTTGTGTTTGGTATCAAGAAAAAGGAAGATGTTTAAAAAATCAAGTTCGGAACATTTTAGATTTACCAGAAGCTATATATGCTCTATCAGATGGGTTGATTTCTTATCAAAATGCAGGGGCTTTTTGTTCTTCCTTAGGGAGTAATTTTCGTCCAATAGCTCGTAAAGATTTTCATTGTGCCTCACAAGGGGCTTCCTGTTTGGATAAAGAATTAATCTTGGCAATGCAGGGCATATTTGGTATGAGGGGATTTTTCTGGTTGGATGCAAAGGTTGGGACAAATGAGGCATATTATGCAGATTTGAATGATGGAGTTGTATATAGTGTGGCACAGGATAACATTAAGTCTAATCAGGTTCTTTGTATAAAGGATAAAAAATGAAAAAATTATTTTTTGCTATTTGTGTAATTTTAGGAATCCTTTGGTTCTCTTTGAACACAACGGAGAAGTTTTCTAGTACTTTAGACATAAAAGTAGATCCTTTTCAAAAAAATCCTCTTTCGGCACTTATTACTTTTTCAACGCATCAACCAGCACAAATTCAATTGATTGTTAAAGGTAGGGATGGTGCAAAAGATATTCAACATGTTTTCCCTAAATATGAAAAGGATCATAAGATTCCCGTTTTGGGGTTGTATTCTGAATATTCTAATAAAGTTGTTTTAAAGGTAATTTATGAAAACAAAAAAGAAAATATACGAGAATTATCTATTTCCATTGGAAAAATTTCTCAAGACACTTCTTTTGCGATTTTACAAAAAAACGATCGAAAAACACGATATTATTTTTTATCTGATGGTCTAGTGTTTGATGAAAATGGCTATTTGCGATTTGCTTTTGATGCTCGAGGAAATATTATTTATTCTTTAAATGGTGAAATTATCTTAGAAAACCGTGTTGCGGGATTGATTAGATACTCATTGATCGGGGAAGAAAAACAAAAATATTCCTACCCACATGGATTTACTTCTTTTACTCACGGAATTGGTCAAAAACCCAATGGTAATTTTTTGGTGATAGGTAGTTTTGAAAACACAACCATTTCAATTAATGGAGAAAATGTACCGACCCATCGTGATTTTGTTATAGAACTTGATTATAAAACAGGTCAAATGGTTAATAAAATAGATTTGGCAGAAATTATGAATCCGCATAGAGCTGTTATTGTACCACCAAACCATATTGATTATGGTTTAAATGATTGGTGTCATATCAATGGGGTAGATTATGATTCAAGTGATTCTAGTGTTATTGTTTCTTGTCGTCATTCTGGTGTTATTAAGGTCAATGAAAAAACAAAAGAATTGGTGTGGATCATCACCCCAAACAAAGGCTTTAATGTGTCTGGACGCATGGCAAGTGGACCTGATATCAGTCATAAGGTTTTGACCGCTGTAGATGAAAAAAATATTCCTTTTAATGCTCAAATTCAACAGGGAAAAAAATCAAATACCTCTTTTAAATGGCCTACGAAAAATCACAATGTCAAGCTTTACCCAAATCACATTATAACCCTTTATGATAATTCGGGTGAAATTTATGATAAAGATGTTTATACAACGAATTATTCCAATGCATCCATATATAAAATTGATGAAACAAATAAGACCATTCAACAACTGTGGCGAAAGGCTCTAGATGTTTATTCTAATGCAGGATCATCCGTTCTATATTATCCAGCAGAAAAAGAAGTTGTTGTTTATTCATCTTCCATTTCAGATCCAAATCAAAAAGGACATTCTTATGGCAAATTGGAAAGGTATGATTTTGATACGCAAAAACTTTTGTTTTCAGCCATTGTGTATCGTGGAGGTGATCTATATAATTATCGAAATGATGAATTTGAATTTTATCCGAAAGAGAAAGAATGATTTCATTCATATTTTTGGGATTTTGTGCACAATTGATTGATGGATGTTTGGGGATGGCCTATGGTGTCTCTTTGACAACATTTTTGATGCTTCAAGGAATTCCTTTGGTTTTTGCAAGTTCTAGTATTCATTTTTCGGAGATTTTTACGACATTTACTTCAGGAATCGCACATTGGAAATTTAAAAATATAGATGGAGTAATGTTTAAAAAATTGACTTTATCTGGAGTTTTAGGCGGAATACTAGGTGCGTATATTTTGAGTTCTTTGAATGGCGAAAAATTAAAGCCTTTTGTTTCTATTTATTTACTTTTATTAGGAGTTAGAATTTTATTAAAAGTACGTAAAAAATTTATATTTAAAAACGTCAAAAGGCATCTCATCCCTTTGGGATTTATAGGCGGCTTTTTTGATGCAATTGGTGGTGGGGGATGGGGTCCCATTGTAACGAGTTCTTTGATTGTAAAAGGAAATGCCCCTAATACAGCAATTGGAACTGTTAATAGTGCTGAATTTTTTGTAACATTGGCTCAATCGTTGACTTTTATCAGTTTGATAGGGATGGGAAATTGGAAAATTATCTTGGGCTTGATTATTGGGGGTGTTATAGCGGCCCCGATATCTGCTTATTTATGTAAAAAAGTCAATCAAAAGGTACTTATGTTAATGGTTGGGATATTGATTATCTTTACAAATCTTTATACTCTTTATAATTGGTGGGAGAAATTATGATAACACATTTAAAGCAACTTGAAAATGAAGCAATTGATTTGATCCGAGAGGTTTGTTGTACAAACGATTTTGAAAAAATTGTTTGTTTTTACAGTATTGGAAAAGATTCTTCCTGTATGTTAAGATTGTTTGAAAAAGCATTTTCTCCATTTCCAATTCCCATTCGTTTTTTGCACATAGATACTGGTTGGAAATTTAAGGAAATGTATCAATTTCGGGATGAAATTGCCAAAAAGATTAATTTACTTGTTTATAAAAATCCAGCGAATTTAAACCCTTTTACGGATGGTACACGCTATACAGATGTTATGAAAACAGAAGCTCTAAAACAGGCTTTAGCCCTTTATGATTTTAAAATTGCTTTTGGTGGAGCGCGTCGAGATGAAGAAAAAAGTAGAGCAAAAGAACGTATGGTGTCTGTCAGAAATGAATATCAAAAATGGGATCCACGTAATCAAAATCCAGAGATTGTTCCTTTGTACAATACTTATTATACCGATAAGACCAGTTTGCGTGTTTTCCCACTTTCAAATTGGACAGAATTGGATATTTGGGAGTATATAAAAGAGGAAAGTATTCCCATTGTGCCACTTTATTTTGCAAAAGAAAGACGTGTGCAGCAAATGCCATCCGGTATGTATATCGCCACAGAAAATGAAACAGGAGAACTGAAAAAAGTACGATTCAGAACGTTGGGTTGTTACCCTTTAACAGGTGCGGTAGAATCTGAGGCGGAAACAATTGATGAAGTGATTAAAGAATTAAAAACAACGCAATATACTGAACGTATCACTCGTGTTATTGATTATGATACAGAAGGTTCTATGGAAAAAAAGAAAAAGGATGGATATTTTTAATGAAACAAATCTTTAAATTTATATGTTGTGGCAATGTTGATGATGGCAAATCAACACTTATTGGGCGTATGCTGTTAGATACAGGAAATATAAAAAAAGATCAGTTGGAAGATGCCAAAAAGGCTTCTCATAAAAATGGCTCTGACGAAATTGAATTAGCTATGTTATTGGATGGGCTTTTGTCAGAACGAGAACAACAAATTACAATTGATATTGCACATCGATACTTTGATTATCGTGATATTCGTTTCCATATTTTGGATTGTCCAGGCCATAAGCAATATACCAAAAATATGGCGATTGCCGCTGCTGAAGTTGATACGGCTATTGTTGTAATAGATATTACAAAAGGAATCCAAGAACAAACAGAAAAACACATTCAGATTTGTTCATTATTTGGGCTTGAAAATATTTGTGTTTGCTTAACCAAATGTGATTTGATTTTGAATAAAGATAATGAACCAGATAAAGAGCATATTTCGAAATTAAAAAAAGAAATATCTGTATTAATGAGCAAATATTCTTTTAATTATACAATTATCCCTGTATCTGCCGTCACAGGATATAATGTGGACAAGGTGTTATGTCAAATCTATGAATATGCGCAAAAATCATATCAAGAAAACAAGTCTATCAGACAACGGATTTTTCATATACTCGCTGCTAAATTACATCAAGGAAAGCGTTATTATTATGCACGTGAAGTAAATAGTTTAGAACCAGATCTCAAAGGCACCTATACCCTTTGGCCAAATAAAATACCTGTCACTGTGACAAAATCAGTATCTCATGGATGTTTCCAAATTGCCGAAGATGTAGATGTTTCTATGGGAGATTGTATTTCTAACTGTCCTCTCATTATTTCAAATCAGATTCAACAGCAGACGATTTGGTTTGATTCTCCCACAGAAAGTATGCTATTTAAACATGGAACCCGTGTCGTTCATGTTGTTCACTATTCAGAAAAAATATTGGAATTAGATAGTCCTTTAATTTTTAATAATTTAGATGATTTAAAACAAAATGGTTTCGGAATATTTATTGATGTTGTTACTAAAAAGACTTTGGGATGCTGTGTTTTTAAAGGGAATAAAGTAAATGATCAATATTCTGAGCCTAAAACAAAAATTTATGTTCTTTCCGCTGAAAAAATCACTTCAGCAAGACAACATGCAACAACGTTTGCAAAATCCTTCAATCTTGCCCCCATTATTTTAGATATAGAAAAATTGAAAGAAAAAGTAACCGCTGATATCAATGCAATATGTGCACTTTCAATGCTTTTGAATGAACAAGGGCACAATGTTATTGTTTTGACTACAACGAAAGAAGTTGACCATTTTTCAAAAATAGAACAAGTAAATTTTATTTTTATTAAAGAGAATATATGAAAAAATTATGGGTATATTTTTAATTGGTATGCTTTTTGTTGTTGGATATTTTTATTTGACAAGAAGTTTAATTTTTAAAGTGGTTAAATCTTTCAAAAAATACCCATTAAATTTTTGGTCTCCTTACATGGGATCAGTACAAAAATTGGATGATGGCAAGTGGTTTATTGGCTGTGGGAGTTCAGATGAATGTACTGCTCGGATGATTGATGAAAAAGGGAATATTTTATGGGATATGAAGGCGGAGTCTCCATATAAAATGTTTAGACCCTATTATGAAGTATTAAATTAGGAAACAGAGGTCTTTAATAGGGTTTATGCCAGTTTTTAAACTGAACTTTTTTTCCAAAAATCTTTTATTCCTATAAAACTCTTTCCTAAAAGAATGAAATATTTATAAGCCAGTATATGAAACTACTTTACTGTTGATTGACGTACCATCCACCAATGCGTGCCAAATTTGGCATCTTTTTACAAACACGATAGGGTTGGGAATCTTCAATATTACTTATCTTTTTCATCAATGTGGTTTGTTCTGTTGGTGAAATATTTAAGTGTGAGAGTTGTCTTTTCCAAGCTATGGTTGGATTAAACATATATGTATCACGGTCACTCAGCTGAGCTCTAGTTGCTGCGTCAACAATACGGTGCAGCAATTTTGTTCTTAAAACCGTCAATTCTTGATTTTTACTGTGGAACGGCTGATGTGGTAAGTAGCCATACATTAACCCACGTGTTAAGAAAAAAGGTGAATTACATCCCTTGGTATGCTGTGGATTCAAGTGGGGACGAGCAGCTAAACGCAATTGATCAGCAGGTACAAACGGCATAACATCAATGATAAAAAATTTATGGTCTTGAACAGAAGGTAAAATATTGCCTGTATTGCAAAATAAATCGTTTCCGACATCAATTGTATATTGCTTTGAAGATAAAAATTTCAATTTATCAAATAGGGCATCATAAGCTTTATCTGGGAAAATTTCTGGGTCAATCAGCATTTTTGTGACAGCAATTGTTCGGCTCAATGTTTCCTGCTCAGTTGGGTTTTCTTTTGAATTTTTAACGATTGTGTAATCGTGACCACGACTGTAATAATTAATAGTAATAAGTGGATCTTTTGAATAAGAATCCAGAAGGTCTGGGTGGTTTAAGTAAGCTACTGTTTGACCAAAAAGTCGCCCCGAAAAGATATCTTCCTGTTCCACAATGGTTGCCTTTAAAATCTTTTGTGATAAATCTTTTTGGGTTAAACTATCACTTACTCTTAACGTAAATTGTGGACTTGTATGAATTTTGTAAACCCGTGCCTCCGAACCATTTCCTAAGGGGTTTTCAGCCAAAGCGGCAATCAATTCTTCTTTTTGTGGTAAATCTGTTTCTGTTGCCATAGCTTCATTCCTGTTGTTGATGGGAGTATTTTACCACAAGGAATATTTGTTTGTCAAGTATTTTTATTTTAAAAAATCAAACCTGATATATTATTTATATCTATTACAGTAATGTTGTTAAATTTAGAAATTTAACTGTTTTAGATTAACTACTAAAAAATATCAGCTTTAACTTAAAATTTGAATACATCATACCTTATTTTTGAAAGGATACAAGTAACATTTATCGTGCACCATTTGATTTTATCATACTGTTGGAGATTTGTTGAGATAGTTTTTTCCATAGTTGACTGTATCCACTTGCCATATCATCATAGGATTTCCCTATTTGAACAGAATCATCAAATTTTTGTCGTGTAAGCAAATGCCCCGCCTTATTTTTAATGGTATACCATGCTTCCAATGTTATTTTTTCACCTAATACAGCGTTCATTTTGATAACTTCTACAGAGATAATCCGGTCAAATTGTTCTAAACCATACTGATTTATTTTGATTTGGGCAGAAGGCAAGAGAGTACTTAAATTTTCTACTAAGACACGTGTTGTCAAAACAGACGGATTTTCTATCCAGCGATTATATTCGGAAATTACTATTTCAGGTGAATTTTTATTTTGTGTTACAATTTGTGGACGATCTATATATTTGGGTAATTGAACGCGCATAACTCCCACAAAGGATTTATATGAATTTGAAATACTTGGGCTAGACTCGCTTGTCAAAGTATAAAACTTGGATATCTGGCTGGTTCCAAAGACGCAAGCACTTAAAAGAAAGCAAAGTGTTAAAATTTTTAAAAATTGCATTTTATTCTCCTTTTTTACCTTTTATCAGTGCCTCTGGGTGGCGTTCCAAATAGTCTGTTAAATTTTGTAAAGATTTTGCTGCATCAGATACATCTTGCAATGTTTTATTGAGGTTTGAAATTGTTTGATCGCTACTACCAACCACCTTCGCCAGTGTCTTGTCCATATTTTGGGCACTCTTGGTCAAAGCTGGCAATAAAATGGGCAATTCTTTTCCCAACAATTCTGTTATCTGATTAATTTGCACAACAGTTTCAGCAAACTGTAATTTATCCAATCCTTTAGAAAGTTCTTCTGATTTGGATAAAACAGTGGGAACCTGTAAGAACTTTTCTTCATCTTGTCCCTGAACTTCATTGATTTCAGTATCTGGCAACATAACCAATTCAATTCCTAATTGTCCTGTTAACAAACTTTGTGTTGCTAATCTAGCACGCAATCCTCGCTTAATTAAAGCATTTAACAAATCCTCATCCTTTTGCCATATTTTTTCCCACATAGAAGCTTCCTCTTCATCTTCGAAGGGATTCATCCGAATATAAACGGGTATTTGAAATTGCAAATCTTTTGGATCTGCCACCAAACGAATGCGGATCACTTTACCCACCTCTACCCCTTGAAATATAACGGGGGAACCTTCTGATAGCCCTTGAATAGATTCGCGAAAATACATAACATAAACTCCCTCTGAGTCTGCACGCATCTTTTGCCATACGGATTGTCCAAGCAATCCCAAAAATAAGGCAAAACCGATGACCAAAAACAATCCTATCGCTTTTTTATTTGGTTCTTTTTTCATGAGATGCTCCTCTGGTTAAAAATTCATAAACTTGTTTATTGGGTGGATTTTTAAGTAGTTCTTTTGGGTTTCCTTTTGCGGATATGGTTTGAATGGTTTTATCCAAAAAGATACTGTTCTTTCCAATCGCAAAAAGCGAAGGTAATTCATGTGTCACAACAATAATGGTTGTTCCCAAGCTTTTGTTGATTTGTAAAATCAAATCATCCAGATTTTTGGAACTGATGGGATCCAACCCCGCTGATGGCTCATCAAAATAGACGATTTCAGGATCTAATGCCAAAGCTCTGGCAAGCCCTGCACGTTTACGCATACCCCCACTGATTTCTGAGGGATAGTAATTTTCAAATCCTGCCAATCCCACTAAGGCCAGTTTAAAGGCAACAATATCACGAATTTTGTTTTGGGTATATTTTGTATATTGTTGTAATGGTAAAGCTACATTTTCCCCCAAAGTCATAGAGCTAAATAAGGCACCACTTTGATATAAAATCCCCATGTGCTTCATTATTTCCAGTCTTTGTGAATTGGTTGCCTCTCCCATTTCAACACCTTGAATATAAATCTGTCCATTTTGTGGGGGTATCAATCCTGTCAAAGTGCGCAGCAACGTACTTTTGCCACAACCTGATCCCCCCATAATAATAAAGATATCTCCTTTTTGAACATCAAATGTCAAATTTTTCATGATGGTGTTATCATCATACCCAATAGCCAAATCTTCCACGTGAATGATTGGATTTTGATTCATTAGATACCAACCATTTCACAGGCTAAAGTAATCAGTCCTGTCATCACAATCATCCAGACAATGCCATAAACAACTGCCTTTGTCGTAGCAGTTCCAACACTGTCAGCATTTCTTCCGCAATTGACCCCAAAATAGCATCCACAAAAGGCAATCACTAAACCAAAAACCATTCCATGAAATACACCCACTAAAAAATTTGTCATATCAAATGAATTAATCGCATATTTTACATACTCAGCCAAAGGAATATCCCAAAAAAGAACGCAGACAAAGCAGCCCCCCAGAATGCCCATGATGTCTGATAATAAAATTAAAATAGGCATAGATAATAAAAGGGCATTCATTCGGGGTAAAACCAAAAAGTCTGTTTTGGAAATCCCCATGGTTTGCAAAGCATCTAATTCTTCATTGACCTGCATTGTGCCGATACTGGCTGCATAGGACGCTCCCGTTCTGCCGGCCATGATAATTCCTGTCATAATGGCACCCATAATACGCGTCATCCCTATAGTCACCAAACTGGCTACATAGATTTGTGCCCCAAATGTCTTTAATTGCAATGCCCCCACAAAAGCCAATATCAATCCCACCATAAAACTGATGAGAGCAACTATCAGTATTGCTTTTGGTCCACAATCAGCCAAAACAAGCCAAAAATCTTTACTACGGTATACAGCTTTACCCATCAATTGACGTTTCCATGAAATCAAACATTGATGAATAAAGATACATCCCTTTTTAACGGATCTGCAAAAAATGATTCCTTTTTCACCGACACGTTCCAAAAATCCTAATCGCTTGTTTGTATTTGTATGAGGCGTGTTTCCAGTTTGAAATGCTAATTTCAACAGTCTTTCCATTCCATTTGGTAAGGATTCAAAAGTAATATTTTCTTTTGGCGTATTCTTTAAAATTCCATATAACTCAGCGACAAAGGGTGTGTTCCATGAATCAATCTGGTCAGCCAATAAATGAATTTTTTTTCCTTTTAAATCCTGCGCAGGCAGGTTGATACGTTTTATATCATCTAAAACGCCTTCCATAAAAATGGTAATTTTATCCCCTTTTATTGTGATATCTATCATGCTTTAATATTACTTACTTTTATAAAAAAAGTCAAGTATTTTAAAATGTTGTTTTTAGGAAAAAGTCTGTGATATATTGAATGTGAAGTTTTGAATATTTTTTATGTGTATTTAGCTGTTTTCAGCCAATCGTATCTAGTGTCGATAATTTGTTAATATTGTTGAAACAGAATGAGTTATACTTGCAGTAATTTATTGCATTTTGATAGCGTTTTGAGGGCAAACAATAGAGCATAGAGCACAGCCGGCACAGTACTTTTTATCCAATTTAATACGATCCTTTACAAAAGCTAAACAACTATTTTTGGATTCATGGCAAATTTTGATGCACTTTCCGCATTTACAACAAAGTGTATTATCAATAGTGGGGTGAACCTTTTTCTTTTTGAGCAATTGTTCGTGTGATGATAATTGTGGAATAGCTTTATTTTTCAAATCCTTTGGGCTTTTAAATTTTTTGGATTTTAGGTAATCCAATAACCCCTTTTTTAATGAATCAATAATGCCGTAACCATTTATCATGACTTCAGTGCAAATTTGGACCGCATCCGCCCCGAGGGTGATATATTCAGCAGCATCTTGCCAAGTGGAAATTCCTCCCATCCCTAAGATAGGTAATTTGCTTGCCTGACGAATTTGTGCGACACACCTCAAACCTATTGGCTTTATAGCTCGTCCCGAATATCCACCAAAGGTTGATTTTCCGTTGACAGACGGGCAGGGCACGAAAGTATCCAAATTTACCCCCATCATTGATTGAACGGTGTTGATGGTTGCTATTCCATTTGCTCCTGCTTTTTCTACTGCTTTTGCAATTTCCACAATATTTGTCACATTAGGGGATAATTTCACAAAAACAGGTTTTTTGCTCACCTCTGTTACCCAGCGTGTAATTTGTGCAGAAAGTTCAGGGTCTGTTCCAATCGCCATACCGATGCCCTTTTCGGGCATACCATGTGGACAAGAAAAATTGAGCTCAAACGCGTCACAGCGGGATTTGTTAAATGTCTTAATTAAATTTTGCCATTGCTGTTTTTGAACGGGGGCCATCATGCTGGCAATAATTATTTTCGTGAGATGCTTCTTTTTTAAAAATTGGATACCTTTTAACCAGTCTTTAATCGTCAAATGACTGAGCAGTTCTATATTTTCAAAACCATAAACTTTTTGATGATCTTTAAAAGCGGCATAAGTAGGGCTTGCCTCAATCATTTCTAAGTTATCTGGTGTAATTGTTTTTAAGACAGCGCCACCCCAACCTTTTTCAAAGGCCAAATCAATACTTTCAATGTTGGCGGTTGGTGGTGCAGAAGCCAATAAAAATGGATTTTCAAACTGAATTCCCAAAACAGATGTTTTTAGCGTCGTCATTGTTCCTCCTCAATTACTATCAGCTAGGGTATTCTACACAATACATGAAAATATTACAAGACTTTTTTATATGTTTTGAAAATGCTTTCAACTGTAGTTTAACTCAAGTAAAAAAATTATTGACTTATGAGGCTTATTTCCTTAAAATGATTTGTAAGGGGGAATCATAATGAGAAAAATGCCGCCAGAATTGTCCAAATGGGTGCAAAAAAAAATCAAAAAAAGAGAAACGCAAAAAGCATTTTTTGAACGCATTTTTGAGGATTCAAAGTTATCCAAAGATTTTGTTGATTTTGTAATTAAAAATCCGCGTTTAAATAAGTCAATATATCGGTTTTTGTCTTGGACAATTTCTCCCTCTCAATGGCGTACATGGTATAAAAAGTACTCAGATGCTTATAATGATTATATTCACCAAAAATGGAACAAAGCTAAATGTGTGGAGGATGTTTTACGGATTGTCCCTAACTTTTCCCCTTGGGCCTTAAAAGATCGCTTTGGTGTTATTCATTTAGGACAGGTACCAAAAGAGTTTGGGATGGAAAAAGATTTCAATGAATTATTGGAAAAAATTCGCACCTGTAAAGTTGTTCAAGAATATAAACGCATTAAGGCGCTGGAAAATAATTTTAAAAAATTTGCTTCTGCCTATCCTGAAATCAAAAAAATTGATTGGTATAACATGGATGAAAAAACACGTTTTTTATCTAAATTATTGCACCAAGTGACTGCTAAAACTTTTATGCTTCAAAATGCACATCATAAATATGAAATTCGCTTTTTATGTAATCCTTTTTCATGTAAAATGGTTTTTGAAGTACAAACAGCAGATAAGAAATTTATTTTAAAAATGGCAGTTAATCCTGTGCTGAAAATTTTAACTGATGAACAAAGAAAAGAGGCCGAAAATCAAGCGATAAGGGCTGATTCACCTTATTCCAATGCTTTGATGGAATTTTATTTAAAACTTAATAAGTGTCCTCATGTATGCGACATTCAATATTATACCAGTGAATATGAAGCTGTTTTATATAAGGAAGAAAAAGGAATTCCTTTTATCAGTCCTCATAAAAAATGGGATTTTTATGATTTGAATACAAAATTATTGAAAGATATGAATCGGTTGGGAATTTATATTAATGATGTATCTTTGGCAAATTTTATTGTATCTCCAAAGGGCATTTTAAAAGTGATTGATATAGGCCATGCCAGTTTTGCTAACCCTATGACACAAGGGATTCCTGGACTGACTTTTACTTTTGGAAATTTATCAGGACAAGATTATTTAACACATTTTGGTGTCATGAGTATGGAGGATTAGATGTATTTACAGGACAGGGGTTATATTCAAGCGCTGGCCGATGGACTCAAAATAAAAGATTTGTCCAAGTTGGATAATGTGATGGGGCCGGCTGAGTTGAAAAAGTTAGTTCAAAAAGCATCCATGGAAGATTATACGGGGCAAAATGCTTGGATCAATTTACACACACATTCGGGGGCTTCAGATGGGACTCAATTGCCACAGGCTTGGTTAGAAAATGCATTGGAATGGAAAAAAGAACATAATTTGAAAAAATTTGTGATTGCTTTGACGGATCATGACACTGTGGATGGATTGATTTCTGTACTTAAAAAATTAATTCAAAATCCCAAAAAATATAAAGGGCTAAAAATTGTATTGGGGTGCGAACGCTCTGTTGCGTTTATGGATGAAACAACACGCCAACCTGTAGATTTTGAAATACTTCATTATGCTCTAAATCCTTTTGATAAGAATTACGTTTTAAGTTTAGAGAATCAAGCACGTGTGCGTATTCAACAACTGCCCATTTTAATTAAAGAATTGAAAAAGTGTTTCCCTGAATTGATGATTTCTTATGAAGATTATAAAAAATCTGATTTTTATGGCGCCAATATGCAAAAAGGATTAGGGTGTAATTGGCTATACGATATTACGAATTATGCAAAATCTAAAGCCCCACAAAATTTTGATACTCAAGCTATTTTTGAATATTTGATGACAGCTGGCGCAGATAAAGCGCGCGCCCTTTGGCGTTTTGTTCCTGATTTGATGAAGGACATTAAAGCGCAAAAATATGGATTGACAGCGGTTGCGCATCCTTATCGCATCCAGCTGAATGACCGTATCAATGATGATTTTAAGTGTCATCATTCAGAAGTGGCAGATAGCTTCATGCAACATCTGTTCAATGCATTAAGTCAAAATGGTGTGGATGGGGCTGAATTATACTATGGACACTTGGATTCTCATCTGCAACAAGCTTTTGATGATGTTTGGTATCATAAAAAAATTCAAGATGATGCACAAGGATGGATAAATATCATTCTGCATCGGGTGCAAGAAAGTTTTAAAATTCTGACAGGGGGAAATGATAATCACAGGGCTTTTTTGGGAACGCGTAAAAGTGAAAAATTATATGATAGCTGGATATCATTGATTCAATGTTGGAAATCCGCACAGAATTTAATTCAAAAAGGTTATCATATTTTGGATAAAGAAGTAACAATGGGATTGCCTGGGCCTTGTATGCCATCTGTTGATGACAATCACGATATTGGGATAGGTTCGCCCTATGGTGCAGGTGCGAATCGTGTTTGGGATTTTTGGGGTAAATCTATTCATAAAATTTTATTGGGACCTAATGGGCGGACCTGTCGGGAAAGCAAACATTCCCCCTATGTATCGGATATCAGACCGAATCCATTTTTTATTCCAGTTGAAAAATGGGTGGAAAAAAGATGGCTTTCGGATGAAGATTTATCAGCTTTTTATTGCTTACAAAAACAGGCTGGGCATATTGATTTTGAACAAGTGGAAAAAACATTTAATGCATTGATTCAAAAAGCGTATAAAACATCTAGATCCCAAAAGTCCTTGAATGCCTTTATGGATGAAGAAGCTCTATTGTATGCTAGTCAAAATAAACATCCTTATATTGCTGATCTGCAGGTACAAATTCCAAAATCAATTGTTGATAAAAATCCAGAATTATTCTTGCCGAATTTTACTTTGGGTTCACCACCGGACGCTTTTTCCGAAAAGCCACGCAATTGGGGATTTCCTGTTTTAAATCCTAAATATCTTTGGGATAAGAATGGATTGGGAAAAGGAGGAAAATTGTGGCAGGATATTTTACGTCAGGCCATTGCCGGTGCCAGAGGTGGATTGCGTATAGACCATTTTATTGGGTTTGTGAATCCTTATGTGATTTCATCGGATCCGAATATCCCTAATGGGCGACTTTATTCATCCTATGATCATCCAATTTTAGGGCAGTTTGCGTGGAAAGATAAAAAAGATTTTGGTAAGATTTTTCAAACGATTGTCTTGCCTGTTTTAAAGGAGTCTGGATTGACATTAAAGGATTTATACCCTGAAGATATCGGTGCACGTCCAGAACAATTAGATGGTGTTATGGTGCGCTTTGGGTTGGGTCGGCTTTTGGTGGCCGAATTTAAAGAGCCTCAAAACCCCAATCACATGTATCAATTAATGCATGCCAATGAACGAGATATTGCCACATTGGATACACATGATGCGCCATCTATTTTTATGTTTTTTGATAGTTTAGATGATGCAACACGCACTGCGCACGCCCAAAATTTAGCGAACTCTTTGCGTTTTAATTATAATGATTCTCTTAAATCCACTGAACAATTAGCGCGTATGCAATGGGCAGAATTATTGGCTTGTCCCGCAAAGAGAATCCAAGCATTCTTTACCTCATGGACGGGGCAAGTGGGACGTTATAATCAACCCGGAAATCCCGTGAAATGGCAACTGCGATGTGTGAATGATTTTGATCAACTTTATTTTGAAAATTTATCCAAAGGTCGTGCTTATAATCCATTGGATGCAATCGCATTGGCTATCTATGCACGGGGTGATCACTCTTACCAAAAAAACAAGAATTTTGTAGATCAATTGCGGCAAAAAGAAGATGAGCTAAAGGCTTGCATTAAATCTTGGTTAAAAGAAATGGGGCCTATAAAGAAAGTATCTTTGGACTGTAGTCAACTAGAAAAATAAATGAAAGGAAAATATAAAATGAAAAAGATGTTTTTATTGCTTACGTGTTTGGCTTTAACGGCATGTGTGTCGGAACAAGAACAGCGCGAATCAATGTATCGTTATGAACAAACGATGCGCAATCAATGTGAACACACTTTGGGTTTTACTGTTGGGACGCAAAGTTACATGAATTGCCGAATGTATTATGATGCGTATTTGCCTGCGGCAGGATACAACATTACCTCTATGAGTTTTTCAAATGCACAGAACATTCAAAATCATATCAATGCGTTAAATAACCAATGTGCCCGTTATTGGGGAACTTCGGGTATTTCAGGGACTAATTTGTGGAATTGTGTCCAACAATTGGGAAATAAAGTAATTGATGAAGCAGAGCACCAAAAGGAATTACAAGAAAAACAAGAAATGCTGACACGTTCTATCGCTGATGGTCAAAAAGAGGCCAATGATGATGCGCGATTGCAAGAACGCATTGATGCAGAAAGAATGCGGGTGGCTCAACTGACAGGTAAGAATCCCAAAAAGATAAATTGTACAACGCGTCAATCGTCCAATGGTTATGTCAAAGTCAAGTGTAAATAATTGACAAAAATTCGTTTTTGGGGTATAATACACCCCTATGAGCTTTTTTAAAAATTCGGACGGATCAGATATGGTTTGTTGGCATGGAACTTGTGCTGACTTTGATGTGTTTCATCCACTTTCTTATTTTGCGGTTGATAGACATATTTCAGATAGTGCGGCATTTTATCAAAGACAACGATATGTACACAGAAAATTTATTTCAGATGAAGAATGGCTCAATGACGCTTTGCAAGAGTTGACAACCACCTTATCAAAAGTTTTATCCAATAAAGTTATTTCGCAAAAGCGAGAAAAACATCCAAATTTTAAAATTATTCCAGTCCATTTAAAAATGAAAAATCCTTTACAACTTTCCAGTTGGGGGTTTCATTTAGATGAAGGATTGATTGGATTGGTTTGGTATCTGTCGCACCACATGCAAAAAAATTGGTTGGATACTGTGAAGGATGCTGATGTTTATGGTGATTTTATTTTCAAGGATAGCCAAAAATGTTCCCATGAACAAGTCCAAAAAGAACTGGCAATGGGCCACTTGTATCCAATATCTTTAAACGAAGAAGAAAATCGTTATCATTTAACGGCCCAACGATTGATTTTATTTTTGGAAAAGCTGGGCTATGATGGAGTTCAGTATGATTATATGAAAGAATCTGTGGATGCTTATCGGTCAGGAAAAATTAAAGATTTTGATAATCGTGCTTTCGTTGTTTTTCGCCCTGAACAAGTTGTGCGCTTAGATCAAAATGTAATGCTGACCAATACACAATCCAGTCCCAAAGAAAAAATAGAACTGAGTAAAATTTTTTATCGTTATCAACAAAATCATCGGCCTTATGAAATAAATGAACAAGAGCGGATGCATCGTATTACATGGGGGACTCTTGTTAAAAATCGGTTGCATTCTAGGTAGTTTTGGGGTATAATATACCTATTCAAACGCAACAAACGGAAAGGATCACCCCATGCGCCAATCAAAACTTATTTCCAAAAAACATAAAGAAAAACCAGCAGAAGCTACTTTGGCCAGCCATATTTTTTTACTGCGTGGGGGCTATATGCGCCCAATTGCCAATGGGATATACTCTTTGCTTCCCCCAGGTAAGCGTATTCAACAAAAAATTGAAGCCATCATTCGTGAAGAAATGAACAAAGTAGATGGGCAAGAGGTCATGATGCCCGTCGTGATGCCACGCGAACTGTGGGATGAATCAGGGCGCTGGGACAGTGTGGGATCAGAATTGCTCCGTTTTAAAGATCGCACTGGTCATGATATGTTGTTGGGGATGACGCATGAAGAGGCTTGCACCGCTTTGGCACGTACTGAAGCCACCAGTTATCGTGATTACCCCTTTATGCTTTATCAAATTCAAACAAAGTATCGTGATGAGGCGCGTTCTCGTGGGGGACTCATTCGTGTGCGTGAATTTACCATGAAAGATGCCTATTCTTTCCACACAAGTGAGGCAGATTTGGACGCATATTATGATCGGGTAGCACAGGCCTATCATACGATCTATCGTCGTATTGGGATTCCTGAAGTTGTTGCCATTCAATCGGATACAGGGATGATGGGGGGCAAAATTGCCCATGAATATCAGTTGGTAACAGATTCGGGGGAAGATAAAATTGTGATGTGTGATAAATGTAAATCTTATTGGAATTCCGAGGTTGCCAATACCACTTACTCTTATGAAAAAGAAGAGCTTTTGCCTTTGGAAGAAGTGGCAACACCGAACACGAAAACAATTGAGGATTTAACCAAGTTTTTGAATATTCCTGCCACCAAAATGGCTAAGATTGTATTTTATACCACTGAAAAAGGGCAAACAGTGGCCGTTATGATTCGCGGGGATTTAGAGGTCAATGAAATCAAATTTGCAAAAGTGGTGAAATGTTTGTTTAACTTTGCAACAGATGCAGAAATTGTCAAAATTGGGGGTGTGCCTGGTTTTGCCACAGGAATGAATTTAACCTGTCCCGTCTATGTGGATAAATCTGTGGCAAATGCTTATAACTTAGTATGCGGTGCAAATAAAGAAGGTACACACTATAAAAACTTCAACGTATTGCGCGATTTGCCAAAGGCAGAAATCGTGGATATCGCGACTGTGGTAGAAGGAGATATTTGCCCCAAATGTGGTGCTAAACTGCATCTGACACGTGGTATTGAAGTCGGAAATATCTTTAAGCTCGGTACAAAATACACTGAATCTATGCACATGACTTATACCGCCGAAGATGGCACAGAAAAAACGCCGATTATGGGGTGCTATGGGATTGGAGTAGGGCGTTCTCTAGCCTCCGTCATTGAAGCGCATCATGATGAATATGGCCCCATTTGGCCACTTTCTATTGCACCATGGCAAGTCCAAATCAACGCGATGGGTTTGGATAAAGATGACATCAAAAAAACCGCCGAAAAACTTTATGATGAATTGCAAAAGGCTGGGGTGGAGGTTTTGTATGATGATCGTAATTTATCCGCCGGTGTTCAATTTGCTGAGGCTGATTTAACAGGCCTTCCTTTGCGTTTAATTGTGGCACCTAAGGCGTTAGCACAAGGCATGATTGAATACAAAGTTCGTGCAACAGGCGAACGTGGGATGAGTCCCGTGGATGAAGCCGTTCAATTCACACAAAAGTGGATAAAAAAAGAGATGAAAAAATATTTATAATTTTCCTAATGTTTGGGAAATTTTCTTAAGGAATGCGCAGGTATTTTTTTTGTTTTTGGAATTATGGAGTTTATATAAAACGCCTAAGGCGCATAATCCCCAAAAAAGCCTTCGCATTTTTTTAAGATTTTTAGGATCTGTTTGATAACCGGTTCTTTGACCATAAATATGGTAAAACAGTTTTGTATCTGCTTCATGATTATAGGAACCATATAAAAATGGTCGAAATTCAAAAAAGGGTTGCCCCAAAGAGAGTGAATCAAAATCTAATATTCCTGTAATTTTCTGTTCATCATCTAAACAAATATTGGCAGATCTTAAATCACAATGACATAAAGAATCAAATTTAAAATCTTTTTTAAATCCAATCCATGGAGAATGGACAAGTTGATGGATAATTTTTTCTTGTTTGGGGGATAATTTACCAACGATTTGAGAAAACATATTCATTAAAAATGTTTCAGTTGTTGGAAGTTGAACGGGAAGAGAGTTGGGGGAAATAGAATGCAACTGTTGAACAATATCTGCAAGCTGTTCAAAAATATAAATTTTTGTTTTTTTATCTTGTTTATTAAAAGTTTTAGAATGTCTAATTGTGCGACCTGAAATTTTTTCATAATGAGAGGATAGTAAAGCTTCATTTGAAGTTGAATTTAAAAAAACAGTTTTTATTTTGGGTTGGGGTATTTGACAAGATAAATGTTTTTGTAAAATGGGGGCACATTGACTTTGCTTATGCCATTGATTTATGGGTGTTGTCTGACCAGGTACTTTAAAAATAATATGCTTATTAATTTCAAAATTATGCGAAGTCAGGCCTTGGGATAACGGGAGAATACTGGAAATTGGCTCTGAAATGGCTTGTTCAGCCAAATAACAAATCAATTTTTCGTCTCGGGCTTGGGCTTGACTTAAATACATTTTTTATAACCTTTCTGAAGATATTTTTCTTTTGAAATCTTGTTTCATCTTCTTATTTCTT
This sequence comes from Alphaproteobacteria bacterium UBA3768, assembly GCA_002372315.1. Taxonomy (GTDB): domain Bacteria; phylum Pseudomonadota; class Alphaproteobacteria; order CAAHEQ01; family UBA3637; genus UBA3637. The sequence continues at coordinate 18,486 of DFFU01000029.1, read as the reverse complement.
TCAGATAAAGGCAAGCATTGATAAAGATTACATAAAGCACAAAACCATGATAAAGTTTGTTTGGTCATTTCTTGTTGATAAAGATCATTAGAATCAATTTTTATCCCTGTACGCTCCTGATATGTTTTACGAAACAAATGCATATCAAATAAATCGTCATATAATCTTGGACGAAATTCCAAAAAACGATCACCACGCACCATCATATCAAAATCCAATATGCCAATAATTTCATCCTTATCATTCAATACAACATTTCCCGAATGTAAATCGGTATGCGCCAAAAGTTCTGTTTTCAGTCCACTTTGACCCAATCCCAAAATAGAGTTATGCATCAGTTTTCGAAATAATTTTTTGGGTAAATATGCATCCCCATTAAAATTTTTAAAAAAACATTGTTCCAGATAATCTATTTTTGTGGGCAATTTAAAGGGTAATTCTTTTGGGGAAACTGCGTGAATTTGTGCTGCAGCATCTGATAATTGTTCAAAAAATTTCTGTTTAAAAGGCTTTTTTTTGACAGCAAATGCATCATCTGTTAAACAAACACCCTCTATCTGCGGATAAGATGAAGACAATAAAGATTGGTTATTTGGTGTATAAACTGTTTTCAGTTGTGGTTGTGGAATTTGAAAGGAAAAATGTCTTTGCAATATAGGGGCACATTGAGATTGATGCAACCAATCATCTGTAGTGGTATATTCATTGGGTAATTTAAAAATGTGTTTATGATTAATTTTATAATTATAGGCCATTGTTCCTGGTAATTTTTTTATATCGACAATGGGTTCTGAAATAACTTGACCCGCCAAATAGCTGATGATGTCTTTATCTTTTGCTTGGTAATCCGTCAAATACATAATAGCCTTCCCTTTAACAGGGAAAGTATATCATAATAAAGTGTTTTTGTCAAGTTTTGTCTTTTTCTTCTTGAATCAAACGTTGCATGATATGCATCGTTTCCTCGGGACCAGAAACAGAATAAATACTGCCCCCACAATCCACCACTTCATGCGCAATAGAATTATCATTACCACGACGATAAATGCGATCACCAAAGTAAACAATATGATATTTATCTTTATAGTATTGCACAACTTGTGCTTTGTCGCATCCTTTTTTGACAATATCAACCGAAATTTGGCCACCATAGGTAAAGTTGTATTCGGGATGCTGACTTACCAAATTGTCAATAATCCATTTACGCTGACCCTTTTCATTATCCCAAGCCACATATTCGGCACGATCTTCCATGGAAGGTTCACCCACCTCGGGGCGTCCTAACATAGTAAAATTGATGGCGCAGTTGGCATTTATTTCATGATGCCTTGGGAAAGATTTATGATATTGTAGGGGGCAATTTTTTAAAATGTCCTGCATAATTGGGGCAAACTTATCAAAGTCAATTGTGTTATGGGAATTATGTAATTCCTTGCCATTATTGTAAAGGATATTTCCCATACAGCACCAATAATCGATATTGGGGTTGTTGAGCAATTCTGGAGGCATTTGTTCCACCATATCTTTATAGGGGGAGCCTGTTACAATAGCAAATTTAAAAGTATTGGCAAATTCCACCATCGTTTTGGCCATTTCGCCACGAATGGGCTTTCTGGCCACCGTTAGAGTTCCATCATTATCCGATAAAAAGACTTTCGGTTTACGCATATTATTCCTTTCTTTGCATTAAAAAAAGCCACCCGAGGATGACCTGTTGTTTTCGTGTAAGAGGTTAGCTGATTTTTCCCCATTTGTCAAGGCATATCTTTATGGATTGACTTTTTTTTGGTTTTCTGGTATAATACACCTGTTTGCCGAAAGGGCTGAATAAAATTTGGCTGCCCTCAGGCGTGATTAACAATTAAAAAAAGGAAAGAAAATGCCAAAGTTAAAATCTAAAAGCTGCGTGAAAAAACGCTGCAAATTGACAAAGAATGGAAAAGTAAAAGTTGGACATGTGAATAAACGTCACTTGTTGATGAATCACCCACATAAGCGTAATCGTCAGGCGCGTCGTACACAAACGGCCAGCACAACGGTTAGCAAGATTTTGAAATTCTTTATTCACGGGAAAGGAGTGTAAGCCATGGCAAGAGTCAAACGTGGCACAACTGCCCATGTCAAGCATAAGAAAATTTTGAAAATGGCCAAAGGTTATCGTGGTCGTAATTCCAAGGTTTTCAGAATAGCTAAAGAAAAGGTTGAAAAAGGTTTACAGTACGCTTATCGTGATCGTAAAGCCAAAAAGACCGAAATGCGTCAATTGTGGATTGCTCGTATTAATGCGGCAGTTCGCGCTAATGGCATGGTCTATTCAACCTTTATGAACGGTTTGAAAAAAGCGGGGATCGTTATGGATCGTAAAATGTTGGCCAAAGTGGCTGTGGAAGATGAAAAGTCTTTTGCCGCATTGGTCGCAGCTGCCAAAAAGGCCCTCGGCTAATAACCGAATTTTAAATAGAACAGCCCCTGATTTGGGGCTGTTTTTTTGTTGAACTATATTGCTTTTTTTGCAAAATCGGTTTATATTCTAAGTTATGTTATCGTTTATGTGGCCATGGTTGGTGATTATCTTGCCGTTGGCATGGGGAGTACGACGTTTATTGAAGCCGGCCGATTCAACCCATCCAGCAAGTGGGGCTATCCGTGTGCCTTTTTGGGATAGGCTAAATGTAATCAAATCTGCCAAAATAACAACACAAGCATCTAGATTCTCTCAATGGTTATGTTGGTTGGCTTGGATTTTTTTTGTATTGGCTGTTATGCGTCCCATATGGTGGGGTGAACCTATTCCCAATCAGCAATCATCCCACAATATTATGTTGGCGTTGGATGTATCAGGGTCAATGGAAGAACAGGATTTTGATTTAAATCGTCGGCCGGCAACACGTTTACAAATTTTAAAAGCAGTATCGGATGAATTTGTAAAATCACGCGCTGGGGATAACTTGGGTATCGTTATTTTTGGATCAGAGGCCTATACCTATGCACCACTATCACCTGATATTCAAACATTGCGAGAATTGCTGGGGGAAATTGGTATAGGAATTGCTGGTACGCAAACAGCCATTGGGGAGGCTTTGGCGTTGGCTGTACAAGGTGTGGCTAGTGTTCCCACAGAAAGTCAAATTGTGATTTTGATGTCAGACGGAATGTCCAATGCAGGGCGTGTGAGTGTGGATGAAGCCATAAAATTGGCCACTGGTCAAGGTATCAAAGTTTATACGGTAGGGATTGGATCTGACGCGCAGATGATTCAAGATTTTTTTGGTCTGGTTCAAATAAATCCCAGTCAGAATTTGGATGAAAAAACATTGCAAGAAATTGCCACAAAAACAGGGGGACGTTATTTTCGTGCGAAATCCACCCAAGAATTGGCTGACATTTATGCGACTATCAATCAATTGGAACCTGTAGAACGTGAAACGGAATTTATTCGTCCCCGTAAAGATTTATTCTTTATCCCATTGTTGTTATGTATGATTTTATTTGCTTTTGCACGAAGGGGGCAAAAATGATTTTCTTGCGTCCTTGGGCTTTTTTGATGTTATTGGTGCCACTTTTTTGGTTATGGTATCAGCGGCGCACATCCCATCAAAGTCCGTGGAAAAAATTTATGGATAAAGAATTGTGGGAAGCGTTAAAAGTTAAGGCACATCAAAAAAAATCGGCTCAAAAGAGAAATTATTTAATCTTATTATTATGGCTGATATGGACGGTGGCTTTGTCAGGACCTGCTTGGTATAAGTTACCAATGCCTGCACGTGTGAGTCAGCCCAATACTATTTTGATGATGGATTTGAATCCAGAAATGTCGGCAGAAACTTTAAAGAAAATACAAATGCGCCTATATGATGTTTTGAATTTATTGAAAGGTCATCGGGTGGCATTGGTACTTTATGGGGGAAATGAGGGCTATACTGCTATGCCATTGACGCCAGATCGGGCTTTGATACAACAATTGATTCCCGATTTAACGCCCAAAGTTGTGCCCCAACCATCCACTAATCCAACAGTAGGGATTCATCAGGCTGAAAAATTATTAAAACAGACAGGACAAAGCGGTCAAATTTTATTTTTAACCCCTGATACAGAACAGAAATTATCGGCGGATTATCCGCTTTATATGTTGGGACCAAAAACAAATTTAGCCCTCCTGTGGGACAAAATAAAAGCCAAAGATGCGCTTTTAAATTTATCCGATACTCAGGCAGAATCTTGGGTAGATATGGGGATATGGCTGGTGTTAATGTCGTTGCCTCTAATGCTTTTATGTTTTCGCAAAAATGTGTTGTTTTTATTTTTAATTTTTGTTGTTTCCTCTGTTGAGGCCGGCTTTTTCACGCGTCCCGATCAAGATGCCTATCAGATTGAAAAACAGGCTGTGGAGGCCTATCGTCAAGGCGATTATGTAAAAGCCCAAGAATTGTTTCAAGGATATTATAATAAAGGAAATGCTTTGGCGTATCAGGGAAAAATTGAAGAAGCTATAAAGGCTTATGAACAAGCCTTAAAAGAAAATCCCAAAAACGAAGATGCAAAATTTAACAAAGAATATTTGGAAAAACAGTTGCCTCCACCTGATGAAAATCAAAAACAAAATCAGCAACAACAAAACCAAGATTCCAATCAAGAGAAAAAATCTGATCAAAATAATCAGGAACAAAATCAAGATGAGTCCCAAAAAAATGATTCAGAATCTCAAGAAAATCAGGATCAACAATCTCAACCAGATGAACAAAATTCATCCGATGAAACTCATCAAGAACAAAATAGCCAATCAGATGAAAAACAAAGCACTGAACCCCAAAATGCTGAACCCACACAAGATGAAACTGTGCGCGAATTAGAACAAGCTTTAATGGAGCAATCATCAGAAGAACCTTTTAATCAAAAAGAACAACAAATTCTTAATCGTTTGAATTTGGATCCTAGTCGGGTTTTACGGTATCGTCTTAATTTACAACATCAAAGGAATCAACAATGAAAAGACTCAGCTTTATTTGTGCGTTATTTTATGCCTGTTCAGTACTGGCTGTTGAGGTAAGTTTATCAGCCGATGAAGTTTTTCAAGGGGATAGTTTATCTTTGCGTATTACGGATTCTAAACCGATAGGTCAAGTAGATTTAGCGCCTCTTTCCAAAGATTTTATGTTAGGAGGACAACAGCGGGGGCAATCTTCACGTTTTATCAATGGGGTGGGTTCAACTACCTATGAATTGGGTGTTGTTTTGTTTCCAACACGAATAGGAGAAATTCAAATTCCAGCCTTAAAAGTGGGGAATGAAGAGACTCAACCTCTGACATTGACTGTCAGTGCTCAAAAAGCGCAAGGTACAAATACAACAATGGCTGAAGCACCTGCAATTCAATTACAGGCACGCTTGTCGGACGATACACCCTATGTGGGACAGAGTCTGTTTTATACTGTGCAACTGGCGGATGGTGTGGGAGTTATGGCGGGTGAAGTGATTCCAGGACAAAATGATAAAATTCATATAACACCGGTGGGGCAAGACAAAGAAAAAATGTCCATTCAAAATGGCAAAAAAGTGCGCTTGATTGAACGCACTTATCGCTTGGTGCCCCAAGAGGCGGGAAATTTAAAAATAGAACCAGCTATTTTTAATGGGGAAATAGCCTATCAAAGACCCCAAAGGAAAACGCATCAACCTCTGTTTGGTTTTCTCAGTGGAGATGATTTTTTCCAAGATTTTATGGCAACGACACGTCCCATTCAAATTGTCAGTAACCCTGTTGAATTAAAGGTAAAGCCACAACCCAAAGATTGGATGGGTTGGTGGTTGCCAAGCACGGATGTTCAGCTGAATGTATCCTATCAACAGCCCGATGATTTAAAGGTTGGAGATGCTGTGCAGGGCGAATTGACTTTAACAGCTATGGATGTGGATGCGAATGATATGCCTGTTGTCAAAGTGCCATCAAAGGCTGATTTTAGAATTTATCCTGAACCAGAAGAACGAACCACACAAATGACCTCTAATGGACATGTTAAAGGTATCGTTAAAACGAAATTTTCTGTGGTGCCTTTGAAAGATGGGATGATGGAAATTCCCGAAATTCAAGTGCCTTGGTTTAATACAAAAACACAGCATAAAGAAATAGCAACAATTGAAGCCTATCCCTTAAAAGTCATGCCCAGTGAGGTAGTACCAGCTGTTTTAGAACCAGCAATTCCTGTCCATCAGGTGCAAAATATAGCAGCTCCTCACCCCGTTGAAGATCATTTTTGGTCTGGTATTTTTTTGGGATTAGGAATAGGCATGGTTTTCTTTACTCTTGTAGGGGGAATTCTATGGTTTGTTTTGCATTCTAAAGCACGTCAGAAAAAAGGAAAAAAGAAACCCATTCCTGATTTTTATGTTTTTAAATGAAAAAAGACTTGACTTTTATTCAAAAATAGTGTAAAAATAATGCCAAAATTTCAAAAGAAAGGATTTTGAGCCATGACAAAAAAATGTATGATTACAGAAAAAGGTGTTTTAGCAGGAAATAACAACAGTTATTCTAAACGTAAAACACGTCGTCGTTTTATGCCTAATTTGCAGACGGTGGCAATTTACAGTGAAGTTTTGGGATGCCCTGTGGATGTTCGTATTACATCTAATGGTTTACGTACAATTGAAAAAAATGGTGGTTTGGATTTGTATTTGTTGAATACACCTGTTTCTAAATTGTCCCCAGATTCCAAAAAATTGCGTGAACGTATTGCTTCTGCCAAGGCTGCAAAAGCAGAGTAGTTTTTTGTTTTATAAAAATTATCCCCCTTATTGGGGGATTTTTTTATCGTCCTTGTCGCCCAAGAGCAGCGCGTGTGATTATAGGCAAAATTGCTTTGGATATATGTTGGGAAGTATTTTTTGTTTTTTCTTGCATATATTCTTTGGGGACAAACCGTGTCAATCTATTCCAAGTTTTCAAGTCATTTCCTTCTTGTGCCAAGTATTCGGATTTAAGTTTTTTCCAAAACTCAGGCGTTTGGGGTAAATCACCCTGTACTACAATCCCCGCATTGATAAAGTTTCGTGCAAAAGATTCTGTTACCAGTTTTTTGTTTTGTGCATTTTTACCACTTATTAAACAGCAACAAGCCTCTTTTCCTTTTTTTAAGGCGTCCAACTTAAAAACTTGAGCTAATTTTCTGTGAAAGTCATCAATGTTTTTACTTTGGATAATGTGTCCATTTGATCCAATGGCAGCCCACTGACCATTTTTAAATTTTGCCCTAAAGGATAGCCCTTGCCCGTTGCTGAGGACATCATCATTTGCTTTGGGGATTTTGGGAGGGATATCATCATCTTGCCTTTTGTACTCATTAAGGTTGTCATAGGAGATAACTTTACCCGATTTTATATCGTCATCAAATTTTTGCTCATTGAATTTTTCTTTTAGTTCATCTTTAAAGCGTTGTTTAACCTCTTTTGATTTGTTTGCTTGTTCCATCTTTCCTCCTTTGCCCACATTCATATTATACCACAGATTTTTTATCCGTCAATTAAGGGATTCATAATACAGCAAAAATAAACGCACACACAATGGAGTGTGTGCGAAAAAAAACACAAAACTACTTATTTCTTGCCGTTTTTAAATAGGTTAGTCAACTCCATTGGAAATAAGACAACTTTCTGTGAAGGGTTGGCGGAGATATCTTTAATCGTTTGTAAAGTTTTTAATTGCATTGTATATGGATTTTTGGCCAAAGTCGTAGCGGCTTCTAACATTTTTTTTGCGGATTCCACTTCACCACTGGCCGCAATGACCATAGCACGACGGTTTCTTTCAGCCTCAGCTTGTTTTGCCATAGCACGCTTCATATCTTCGGGCAATTCAATTTCTTGAACGTTAATGGAATCAATATCAATTCCCCATTTATCTGTAGCCTCATCTACAATGGATTTAATTTCATCTCCCAAGCGCTTACGTTCGGATAAAATTGTATCCAAATCATTATTACCCACGATATCCTTTAGGGCAGATTGTGTCAATTGAATCACGGCAAAAACATAATCAGAAATTTCAATCACGGCATCTTCGGGCGATTTAACATGAAAATAGACAACAGCATTGATATTCACAGGGATATTATCTTTGGTGATGACTTCTTGTTTGGGAATGTCCACTGTTTCAATACGCATATCAATTTTTTGAAGTGTTTGAACACCTGGAAGTAACCAATTCAATCCAGGTCCCATCGTATGTGAATAATGACCGAAAGTAAATACTAATCCACGTTCATACTGCATAATAACACGAAAACCACTTAAAATGATGAAACACAAAATAACACCTAAGATTAAAATAAACATATTTTCCCCCCTTCAATAAAAATGGTGCCGACACTCGGACTTGAACCAAGGACCTACTGATTACAAATCAGTTGCTCTACCAACTGAGCTATGTCGGCACAAAAGCTATTATATACAATTTAAAATTAAAAATCAATCTTTTTTTATGAAGATTTAACTTTTTCCCATGGAATAACAATTTCTTTTTCAATTTCCACGCGTTTTAAACGGTTGGTGTGTCCTGCCGTTATTTGAATCATTTTTTTGGGGATATTTAATTCTTCGGATAAAAAATCAATTAAAGCTTGATTGGCACGTCCGTCCACTGCACGTTCTTTGACTGCAATTTTCCAATGTGTGTTATTCCATAATCCTTCAACTCCAGAACGTTTAGCCCCGGGTGACAGTCGAATCATTAAAACCGTTTTTGTCATTTTTTAAAGCTTTCAATTCTGTACGCAAGGTCTTAATCTCCTGATTTAAATTATCCAATTTAGGCAAGAGTTCTTTTGTGATCAAACGTACACTCTCATGTTGATATATTTTTTGTCGATAAGCGCGAAACACACGAATTACAATATAGATAAGCAAACAAAAAAGACCAATATTAATTAGGCCTGTCAATACGAAATGGCTGATATTTGAAAAGGTTTGCATTAAATGTAATCGACTGGATAAAATAGATTGATTTACCAACGCATTTGTATAATTTAAATAGGCAGTTGGATTGCTGATGCCTGCCATTTGTTTAACAAGTTCAGTAGCCTTAGTTGCTAAATCCACTTTTGTTTGCAATGCCTCTATCCCAAAAAAAACATGAATCTTATCAGGCAAAATAAAGCGATTCCAAACAAAAATAACTCCCCATATCAAAAAGAAGAACCATTGAGAAAAAATACTAGTTATGAAACGGTAAAAATGAAGAATTAAAAATTTTAAAAAATGCATCAAAATCCTTTAAAAAAAACTGTAAGGGTCTATATCAATCCGCACATCTACGGATGCAGGTATGATAGCATGATCCATCCATAAATGCAAATAATTTTGCATATTGATATTCTTATTTGCTTTAACGAGCAGACGATAGCGGTACTTTCCCCGTAATTTAGAAATTGGAGCAACAACAGGCCCTAAAACTTCTACTCCTTGCTGAACGGGAGCGTGCTTCACAATTTTTTGCACAGTTTGGTAGGTAAGTGTTTGATTTTTGCCACTGATGATTAGGCTGGCCAGTTTTCCAAAGGGGGGCATTTTTAAAATTCGGCGCGCATTCATTTCCTCAGTTAAAAAAGCAGATCGATCATTTTTTTGTAAGGCCTTGATAATCAGATTTTCAGGATTGTAGGATTGTAAAATCGCTAGGCCTTTTTTGCTTTCACGCCCTGCACGTCCCATAACTTGTTGTATCAGTTGAAAGGTGCGTTCACCCGCGCGTAAATCTCCCCCAGAAAGTCCCATATCCGCATCAATGACGCCCACTAAGGTTAGATTGCTGAAATGGTGTCCTTTGGCCAAAATTTGTGTGCCGATTAAAATATCAATGTTGCCCTTATCCATTTGTTCAATGATTTGGGCAAAATCTTTGGGATTTTTGAGAGTTTCTGAGGTAATTTGGGCAATGTGTGCGCTGGGGAAAAGATTTTGTGCTTCCTCGGCCACGCGCTCCACACCGGGGCCACAGGCTACCAAATTTTCACTTTTGCACACAGGACATATCTTTGGCACAGGTAATGTATAACCACAATGGTGGCACTGGAGGGTGTGTGATCCTTTATGGGTAACCAACCAGGCTGAACAATGTGGACATTGCAAACGATGTCCACATTGACGACAGAGCATCAATGGGGCATACCCACGTCGATTTAAAAAGAGTAAGGATTGTTCTTTTTTATTAATGCGTATTTCAAGTGCCTCTTGAAGGTCTTTGGAAATAAATTGGATGGGGCCTTTTTGCCTTTGACGCATATCTACCATTTGAATATCGGGTAAATGTGCGCCTGCGTAGCGTTCGGGTAATACAAAGTGCAAGTAATCCCCTTGGTATGCGTGTACATAGGTTTCTAAACTGGGGGTTGCACTGGCCAATATAAGGGGACAATTGGCAATTTTTGCCCGTACAATGGCCATATCGCGTGCGTGGTATAAAACGCCTTCTTCTTGCTTAAAGGAGGCATCATGTTCTTCATCTACAATGACAAGGCCTAAATCGTGAAAGGGTAAAAATAATGCCGAACGCGCGCCTACAATTACACGGGCTGTTCCATTTCTGACAGCTTCCCATGTATCGCGACGCTGCTTTGGGGTAAGTGATGAATGCCAAAGTGCTGGTTTGACACCAAAGCGTTTTTCAAAACGTGCCAGCCAAGCAGTTGTTAAAATAATTTCAGGCAATAAAACCAAAATTTGTTGATGGGTTGATTCTAAGATTTGTGCCGTTTTTTCAAAGTACACTTCTGTTTTGCCTGAACCTGTAACACCATCTAATAAAGCGACTTGAAAACCTTTCATTTGTTCAAGGCCCTTGACGACTTTTTGTTGTGACTCTGAAAAATCAATTTGTGTAAAGTGGGGATTGGGTTCGTCAAAAATCAATGGTTTTTTACTTACCTTTCCCATTTCGGAGTTCAATGCCATTTTTAGCACGGCACCAACAGGTGTCAGTGTGTATCCTGCAACCCAGTTAATAAAGCGAATTGTTTGCAAGTTTAAGGGTGGTTCAGGTAATGCAGATTCTATATGTTTTAATTTATTTTCGGGGTAGGATTCATCGGGGGGGCTATTCCATATAACACCCATACATTTTTTTTCCCCCAATGGTGCGGATACAAAAGATCCCACTTTTAAGTTGTCTAAACTTAAATAATCAAATGTCCCCAAAGCCACAGGGAATAAGACAGATAAGCGTTGCATTTTTTTCCATTTTCCTTTACACTTTACTTAAGGATACACAAAATGACGACACAATTCAACCCTTTAAATGCAACAACAACCACAAACGTACAACAAATGCTCAATGATTGGGGAAATTATTTATCTGTCCAAAGGCGTTTGTCACCCAAGACAGTAAGTTCCTATATGGAAGATATGAAGGGTTTTTTTGATTTTCTATTTCAAACATTTCAAGAACCTGTGAATGAGAAAATATTAAAAGACTTGACTATTACAGATTTTCGGGCTTTTTTATCATGGCGTAGCCAAAAGAATATTGATCGTAACTCTGTGGCACGGGGCGTTTCAGCACTTAAAAATTTCTTTAAATACCTTATGCGTCAAGATATCTTAAAAAATTCAGTTGTTATGTCTGTGCGTGTGGCCAGACCACATCATCACTTGCCGCATCCTATTACGCCCGACCAAGCCAAAGAATTTTTAGATTGGGCGTTTAAGATAAATAAAAAAGAATGGTCCGGTTGGCGTGATAAAGCTTTGTTTACTTTGATGTATGGATGTGGCTTGCGTATAGCTGAAACTTTATCTTTGGATGTAAAAGATGTATCACCTGTACCTGAAATTTTACGTATTAAAGGAAAAGGAAATAAAGAAAGATTAGTACCTGTTTTACCTGCGGTTAGAAGGACGTTACAAACTTATTTGCATCACCATCCTCATCCCTTAATGGAGTACCCTTTATTTGTGGGGGCTCAGGGGGATAGAATTAATCCTGGCGTTGTTCAAAGAACGGTGCGTCAAATTCGTGGACTGATGGGATTGCCCGAAACGGTAACACCCCATGCTTTACGGCATAGTTTTGCGACACATCTGCTTCAAAATGGGGGCGATTTGCGTAGTATCCAAGAACTATTAGGACACAGCAGTTTGGCCGCAACACAACGTTATACTGAAATTACTGCAAAAGATATGGAAAGAACTTATCAAAAAGCACATCCACGCGCCTTAAAATAATTCGCCATTTTCAAAATCTTTGCGTACTTGACTATCGGGACCACTTTCTGTGAATTGACAATTATTTCCTTGCCAATCCCAATCAATAACATGATCGTCTTGAACAAAAACACGCAACCTACAGTCATAAATGCTTTTTTCAACACGTTCTGAAATGATTTCTTGTTGCTCAAAAATATACATAGATACACCATAAGAAAAGCGTTCACCTTTTTTGGGAGCTCCGAAATTTTCATACAAATCTGCCAATGATTGGCCATAGTAAATTTGTGACCTGGAAATTTCATTTTGAATGGGGTAATCTGTTGTGCAGGCCCCTATAAATAAAAAAGCAAAAAATAAACCAAAATTTTTCATTTTTACATCCCAAATTTTCCCTGTAATTTTTGCATACTTTCGGGAGCATCCCTCAGAGGGCTTTGTTTCAGTAAAGGTTCTGTCAAATCAATCATAACAGGACCATAGGAATCCTTTTGTCTGCTAGGCACATGCCATCCATCTACTGCTAGCTGCAATTGTTTTTTGTTATTCAAAATTAATTGAGCAGAACGGACATTGAAATTTGTATCAAGTGATTTAAATAGATTAAACCCATCTAATTTTTCATTCTCTTTTTGCCAAGAGGAATCTTGCATTTTTATTGTCAATTCACCCAAATTTATACCATTTGTTGTAATGTTAATGGGAATGTTAATGGAACCTTTACCACTTTTCAATGAAACACCAGGTAAGTGAAAATAGGAATCAAAATTGGATAGATCAAAATTTTCAGCTGTTCTCAATGGCAGGGAAGCGTTTGGATTTTTTAAGGAAACAAGGGCGCTGGACATAATGACATCTTGATTGGCAATTTGTCCTGAAACACTAGATAAGCGTATGGATTGGTTGTTGATATAAAATTGGATTGACACATTTGAAATAGGAATAATTGAATTGATATTTTGAATAAATAATTTTTGATTATTGCCTGTCACTAAAGGTTCTAATGAACGAAAACCTATCACCCCATTCATGCCAGAAATATTTGTTTCACCCCAATCAAAACCAACATCTTTCATGCTGATATATAAGGGGCCTGTTATACTGCTGATACCATTTATTTTTAAATCTTGGGAAACAGCTGCAAACTGTCCTTTTATATTTGATATATCTTCTGGAAATAAAGAAGAAATTTCGGATAATTTATAAGGTAGTTCACTCAAATCCATTGTGGGGATTGCAAAACGGCCAGAAAAAGTTGATTTAAATGGATCAAATTCACCCAATGCATTAAAATATAAATTTGTTGTCAAAACGTGTGCTTTTATAGTTGTTTGTTTATCGACATTTGTTATTTCCAAAGAAAATGGTTTTAAAAGTAAATGAGAATTTGTATTTACTGAAAAGGCAGAAAATTGAATAGTTGATGTTGGGTCAAAATAATTATCAATGGCTGCATTTACATTATACATTGAAAGATTTGGTGTTTCATAATCCGCTTTCTGGATAACAATCTTAAAGGTCTTATCGGATTCTTTTTGTCCATTGATCATTTGCAGATTTAACCGAGAAGCTGTTAATGACAAATTTTCGGCCTTTTCCCCAATAGTTCCGGAAATTTTCAAATTGTCAATTGGCAAAACCATTTTTAAATAAGGATTATTGAGTTGAAGTTTTATGTTTTCTTGGGATGCTGGTAAAACAACAATAGAAGAATTTTTAAAATGAACTGGTTCCTCTTTGACATTAAATTTTAAATTCTGTGTTTGTAAAAGCGTTTTTTCTTTCAAATTATACGAACAACCTGCGTCATTGATGGCACAATATAGCCTTCCCATTAATGTTGTAGACAGACCTTCTATTAAGACGTCTTTATAGGCTAAACGCCTTAAATTGACTTGTAAAGGCTTATCAGTTGTTATTTTAGAATCAGAATCCAGATGTAATTCTTTAAAGCTCAATGTAATATCCGTACTTAAATTAGAAGAATGGATGCCATCGGATGATTCACCCACTGTAAACAGCATACTTCCATCAAACGCGTCCTGCCCATTGTTTTGTAAATTTATACGTATCGTTTTCAAAGAATAAGCATAATTTAAGGTACTTTCCAATTGGATTGTTTTAATCTTATCATTTTCCTTTTGGATGGTCAATTCACCCTGTAGTTTTTCAGTGGGACGTTGGGGTAAAGTCAATGCCCCAGGAGCATTTGTTTTAATTTTAATTTGTTTGGCGTTTTCAGGTCCTGTTATTTCCAAAGAACCATCCATTTTTAAGAAACTTTCATCAATGGAAAACTTAACAATTAACTGATTATCCCCCATGTAATTGCCCGATAAAGAAAATGGAATGGGAATTTTTTGATCCTGTCCCAGTAAATTTAAAACGGCATTGCTGACACGAATTGTGTTGACATCCAATTTTAATCCCGTTTGACTGGGTTCGCTGAATGCTTGTAATAATTTGATGACTAAATTAAAGTCTTGTAATGTTTTTTGGGAACCAGAAGAAACATCAATTTTTAGATCACTAGCTTCAACCATACGAATTCTGTTTTGTAAAAAATCCGCAAAAGTAGAATGAACGGTAATATTTGGAATTTGATAAGAGTTATCTTTACCCCTGAGATTGACGATATTGATTTTTGAAAAAGAATAATCCGCCATATTTAATGAATCATATTGAATACCTTTATCGGAAAAATATTTTTCTAAATAGATGGGTAGGCGCAGAAATGAAAAGGCAGATAACAAAAATGTGATGATTCCCGATAAGTATAGGATGCTCATTATCGTGGCCCATATACCATGCAAAAATATAAAGGTGCGCTCATTTGAACGGCGTGTTTCATCCAACCAAAAAGCAGCTTTCATAAAAATAGCCATAAAAGAAACAACAGGTGTTGATTTTTTCTTGGGTGCAACAATGATTTCTTCATCTTCTGCGGTAATTTGTGCATATAAATCAGATTGTGCGGGATGTCCTGTATTTGTTGGATTAGCCACTTGTGGGGCAGTTGAACTAGATGGTGCCGCTGTTGAAGTTGGTACAGGGTTTGTCACTTGGGGTGTTGGATTTACTGGTCTTGGTTGGGAGATTGGAACGTCCGCCATTGGAGGGCCTGCTACAGGCGCACCAACGGGTTGCCTAACACCTCCTGTTGGCATAGATAACGGTGGTTTTGCTTGATTTGGATCCATTAAACAACTCCCCTTTGGGGACATCATAACTTTATTTTATCACTTCGTCAAGTAATTTTTTAAAGTTTTCTTCGTTTAAAATAGGAATATTTAATTTTTGGGCATTTTCATATTTACTGCCAGGATCGGAACCCGCCACAACATAGGCTGTTTTAGTACTGACAGAAGAACTCACTTTTCCACCCAATTCTTGAACGCGCGCTTTGGCTTCATCACGGGGCATAGAAATTGTGCCGGTAAAAACGAATGTTTTTCCTTTCAGAGGTTGATTTTGATTGGTAAAGACAAAATCTTGAATTGTTAAAATGGATAATAATTCACACAGTAGTTTTTGATTATGTTCTTCGGCAAAAAAGTCGTGAATATCTTCGGCCATAGATGTTCCAATTCCATCAATTTCTGTGAGTTTTTCTATGGCATTTTCGCCCGTAGAAATTGCTTGGAAATCTTGCCAAGAAGTAAAGTGTTCGGCCAATAATTTTGCGGTGGCTTCACCAATTTCGGGAATACCTAAAGCATAAATAAATCGCGCCAAAGAAATGGTTTTTGCTTTATCAATCGCATCTAACAAATTGATGACCGATTTTTGCCCCCAACCATCCAAGGACAGCAGTTGTAATTCGTGGTTTTCTTTGAGTTTAAAGATATCTACAGGATTTTTTATCCAACCGAGCGCAAAAAATTCTTCTATATTTTTATTGCCGAGCCCTTGAATATCAAAGGCATCTTTGGACACAAAATGTTTTAATCGTTCCTGCGCTTGAGCAGGGCAGGTCAGTCCACCTGTGCAAAAAGTAATGGCGTCTGCGCCTTCACGGGCGGCGTGGGCACCACAAACGGGACAAATCTTTGGAAATTCAAAAGGTTGGCTGTCTGCGGAACGCTTTTCCATGACAACACGTACCACTTGTGGAATGACATCTCCTGCGCGCTGAATGACGACAGTATCGCCTTCACGAATATCCTTGCGCACAATTTCATCCGCATTATGTAAGGTGGCATGCTGGACCAACACCCCCCCGACATTGATGGGTTCTAGATCAGCGACAGGTGTCATGGCGCCTGTACGTCCCACTTGAATGCGGATTTTATTTAATCGTGTGAAAGCTTGTTCCGCGGGGAATTTATGCGCAATTGCCCAACGTGGAGAACGTGCAATAAAGCCCAATCGTTTTTGTAAAGAAAAATCATTAACCTTATAGACGACACCATCAATATCATAGGGTAAATCAGCGCGCATTTGCCCAATATCTCGGAAAAAATCCAACATTTCACTCACATTATGACAAATACGGATGAGTGGGTTGACGGGGAATCCCCAACCTTTTAAAGCCTGTAAAAAATCCCAGTGCGTTTTAAAGGGTGTTCCTTCATACGCGCCCAAAGCATAGGCAAATAAACTGAGATTACGCTGGGCAGTGATGGTGGGATTTAATTGGCGTAAACTGCCGGCGGCGGCATTTCTGGGATTGGCAAAAACTTTATCGCCTTTTTCTTTTTGTTTGGCGTTTAAAGCCAAAAAGTCCACCTTTTTCATATAGACTTCACCCCGTACATCCAATAATTTGGGGGGCAAGTTGAATAAACTATCACTATCTAATTTTTGTGGAAATTCACGAATTGTTTTTAAATTTTCTGTAATGTCTTCGCCCACCGTACCATCCCCACGTGTGGCCCCGTGAATAAAAGTACCATCGCGATATACGGCCGAATAGCCGAGTCCGTCAATTTTGGGCTCAGCGACAATATCAATGGGGGCATCATTGGGCAGGCCCAAAAACTTATGTACGCGATCCATAAAGTCCACAACTTCTTCGTCGGAAAAAACATCCCCCAAAGATAACATTGGTACGGCATGCGTAATTTTTTGAAAGCCTTGGGCGACAGAAAACCCCACCCGTTTAGACAGCGAATTTTCTGGAATTAAATCGGGATACAATGCTTCCAATTGTTCGGCACGTCGGCGTAAAGCATCATATTCGGCATCTGAAACTTCGGGCGCATCCAATTGATGATAAGCCCGATCATAGCGTTCCAATTTATCCGCTAATTCTTGTAATTCTTTTTTGATATCTTCACGATTTTCCATGATTTGATTTTAAAAGCTTTTACAAAAAAATGCAAGTAAAAAGCAACCGGTGGGTCATTCCTTTTTGTCATGCCCTGCCCACACAGTCATATTCATGTTGGATACAAAAGTCTGTCATACCCGATCTGATCGGTTGTCCATACTTTTTTCAAAAAAACATAAAAAAACTTCTTGACATTGACAAATTTTCCAACTAAACTGAACCCAAAATTCAAAAAAAAGGGGGAATTTATGAAGAAATTCTTATATCTGTGTTTTGTCAGTACAGCATTGATAAATATGACTTCTGTGGCTTTTGGTCAGGAAGATCCTTCAGGGGGATTTGATGAGATAGGAATTCCCTTTAACTCGATGTCTCGTGCAGGCGCCAGTACTGAAAGTTATACGGCAAAACTTCAGGATTCTTTTTGGGGGGTAGCTTATGATAAAACTTATACAGTTTTGCCTCCCACATATCCAGGTGCAGAAATAGGGGCTGTGGCGAATGTACGCTTTGCCGATGGGATGGGTGCTACACGTCCGTTCGTATGGGATGGGAACAAATGGACGACTGTTAAAGATGCAAGCGGGAACACGAGTGCCAATTTTTTGAGTGATTTAGATAGTTATGTTGCAAGGGTAAAGGGTTCTGGTACCACTTCTACAACACCAACTAGTAGTGCGTCTGCAACATCTGCCCCTCAAGATTTGACTAACAATTTATTGACATATGATCCTACAACAGCCGAAGTAAAGACTGTAGCACAGGCAAGGTTGGACGCTTTGCGGGCAGATGACCCGCTAAATGGAGTTTCTGAGATGGCTGCTGAGACGGCATTTAGTGAGGCAAGTAATGGTAACTATGAGCGGGCTGCAGGTATTCTAGAAGGTGCTAAACTTCAAGGTGAGGCTTCAACCCCCCAAACTCCTGCAACAAATACTAGTGGGTCTAATTCTTCTCCGGCATCGCCTCAAGCCACATCCTCCACTTCTTCAAAAGTAGGAGTAGGAACAATCCATGAAGTA
>DFFU01000012.1 GCA_002372315.1 Alphaproteobacteria bacterium UBA3768 | reverse complement strand
TCAAGTTTACTATACGGATAAAGGCTTACATAAACAATTCGGGATTAAGGTCAAGGATGTGGATAAGGTCGTATGTCAAAATTTATTGAGTACAATAGGCGATACCACCTCCATTCGCCGATTATCGTTGGAAGGCACTCCCACAACACCTCTGACCACTTGTGAAGATTCCAATACTTTTTTGATTGTCTATAATGAAGATATGACCGCCTATGATAAGATGGAATCGCCACGCAGTTGTCGTACAGTCAACGATTGTAAAAGTGTTTGTGCCACATGTGACATTCCAGAAGGGGAAGAAGTGGGTACTTGTACCAATGAATGTGAAGAACCTGTTAAACATTGCCAAACGGACACCGATTGCAATCAAGAAAATGAATGTATGGTTTGTGATATCAAAACGAACATGTGCAAAAATGGTTGTGAAAGGGTGGAGTATTTGGAATCAAGCGGAACACAATATATTGATACAGGTATCCAATACATTCAGGGCGACACAATAGAACTAAACGGAAGATTTATAAATCCAACACACGATGATGGTTTAGTTGTTATGATACCTTGGAATAGGCCAAATAATTCAAGATTTATGTTTGCAGTTGGAAATACTAATAGCTTTGAGTCGTTCACTATGTCCTATAATGATAAACCAGGTGCTACAAATAATCCACAACCACGATATTTAGATGACAAATTTCATACTTGGTATTATAAAGGATTAACTTTGACAATAGATGACGGTTTGGTTTCACTTGTAAACACAGAAAATTATAATCAAGGGGCTGGTAGTTTAAGATTATTTTATAGATATAACGGTGCTTGTGCGACAGCAATTAAATACTATAAACAATGGAGGAATGGCGTATTAGTCCATAATCTTATCCCCGTTCTTTCGCCTGACTCATCACAATACCCAGGCGAACCTTGTATGTTTGATAAAGTCACAAAAAAACTCTTCTGTAATGCAGGCTCAGGAACGTTTATAACCAATAAAAACTAATATTTTTTCTTAAAGGCAAAAAACAAAAGTATGCCTGCCAAAATCAATGGAATCTTAACACCAAACAAAGCATAAAAAGTCGGAGGAATAGCCATTGGTAAATCGTGATCAACTACCCCTTCTTTGCCCAAATCTAACTGTTTTAAGATGCGTCCCATAGGGTCAATGACAGCGCTGATGCCTGTATTGGCTGCACGCACCAAAGGCAAACCTTCCTCTATAGCTCGTGTTTGCGCCATTGCCAAATGCTGATAGGGACCAAAACTGATACCATACCATCCATCATTAGTTGCATTAAAAATCCAAGCAGGACGATGCGCTTTATCCACAACCTGACCAGAAAATATAACCTCATAACAAACCAACATACCCACAGATAATGTATTCAAAACAGGTAGTGTTTTGATACCATCACCCGCATAAATATCCGATAAAATTGGCACAATCTTATCAAGAGGTAACCATTTTCTGAAAGGCATATATTCCCCAAAAGGCACCAAATGAAATTTATCATAAAAACCATGAATGTCCGTTAAATCATCCAAAACAAAGATACTGTTTGCCAATGTCCGTTCGGTTGAATTGACTGCCCGCATTCCCCCTGTGATCAACACAGCCCCTTGGTGCATAGCAGACATCAACTGTAAACGTTGTTCTGGGTGTAAATTAATCAAAAAACTGACTGCCGTTTCGGGCCATAATATATGGGTACGTGTATGGCTTTTTTCCCGTGATAAGCGAATGAGCTTGGACAAATTATCTTTATCCGCTTTGGGATCCCATTTCAGTGTTTGGGGTATATTGGGCTGTACCAATCTTAAATGTGTCCCCCATACATAAGTTGTTTCATAACTATAAAGTCTGAAAGCACCACATCCTATCATTAAAATAAACATCGTTAAAATCAAATACCAAAATTTACTTTTATACCCTAAGGCCAATGCGCCAAACAGCAAAATAGTCAAGCCACTTAAACCATAAATACCTATCACTGAAACGCTTTGCATCAAAGGTAGGAAAAAATTCCATATATTACCTATGGGATTCCACGGAAAACCTGTGAAGAGCCAAGAGCGCACCCATTCCAAAATAATAAAAAATCCCGCAAAGGCCAATAATCTGCGCCAACCAGATTGAAAATAAGAAGCACCAAGGGCTGATAGTCCCCAAAAAAGACCAAACCAAATACCAAATCCAATCCATGTCAAGGGAATAAAAAGCGCAAACTGTCCCCCATCAATCATCAGAGCATGATTTATCCAATGAGTCCCCACAGCACCCAACCCTGCCCCATAACAAAAGCCCATCAATAACGCAGTAAAGTGTTTTTCATTTTGGTTTAAAAATTTGATTAAAGTAAAGACACCCAAAACCATCAAAGGCACAATATAGCAAGGCGCAAAAGCAAACGCTGATAAGCATCCAAGTACCAATAACAACAACATTTTTTTCTTTTGATTCATGGGAGCAATGTATCATAAAGTGCGTTAAAATGCAATTTATTATTGATTTTTAATTTAAAAAAAACTAACCTTGATTTAACAAAGGGGACAAATGCGTTTTCGTTTTATCTTTTCAATCGTGGCTTTTATGAGTATTTTTTTGGGTTTGGCTTTATTGGGGCCTGTTGCTGTGGATTTATATTTTAAGAATACGCATTCTGCTTTATTGTTCCTAAGTGCAAGCATCTTTATTTGTTCTGTGTCTACACTCATTTATTGGGCCTTACATCCTAAAGAAGAACAACCACTGCGTACAAAAGAAATGTTTTTAACAACAACACTTATTTGGCTATTTTATGCATTATGGGGGGCTTTACCAATTTATTTATCTATACCCAATTTGTCGATTACTGACGCATTTTTTGAATCTATGTCAGGACTCACAACAACGGGTGCCACCATTTTGTCTGGGCTGGATTATCTGCCACGGGGAGTGTTGATGTGGCGTGCCATGATGCAGTGGCTAGGAGGTATCGGTGTTATTTTAATTGCTTTAACCATTTTACCCACATTACGTATCGGCGGCATGCAATTTTTTACCACAGAATTTTCGGGTGATGCTATTCGTCAAAGTCCAACAGTTATTCAAACGATGCGATTGATTTTGGCTGTGTTTGTTACCCTAACTACTATCTGTACTATTTTCTTAAAGATTGCAGGAATGAATTGGTTTGATGCACTAGCCCATGCAATGACAACTATTGCAACGGGTGGATTTTCAACCCATGATGCAAGTATTGCTTTTTATAACAATGCTCAAATAGAATGGGTAATTACTGTGTTTATGTTTCTGGCAGGGTTACCTTTGGTGGTGTGGATACAATTATTTCGCCGGCAATGGTTTTTGATTCGACAAAATGCCCAAATTAAAACCTATATTCTTTTTACCTTAATAGCATTAGTTTTATTACTATTGGGTCGATGGTTATTTGGTACATTAATAACCCAAACTGCCATACGATCGTCACTTTTTTCGTTATTATCCGTAATTACAACTACGGGCTTTGTTGTTGAAAATTATAACGTTTGGGGTAGTTTTTCAGTACTATTTTTTCTGTTTCTACTTAGTGTGGGAGCTTGTGCAGGTTCAACATCAGGGGGTATTAAAATGTTCCGTTTTGCAATTATGGGACGCGAGATGTCCGCCAGATTAAAAGCATCCATACAACCCCATGCTATCATTATCCCCAGATATGGCAATCGCGCTATCAGTGAAGATTTATCTTCCGCTGTTTTATTCTTTTTGGGAATCTATTTATCAGTTATTTGCTTGGGGTCATTGGCTTTAAGTTTAACTGGAATCGATACGCTAACCAGCTTTTCTGGTGCCCTAACAGCTTTGGCCAATGTTGGACCAGGATTGGGAAATTTTATAGGACCAGATAGTACTTTTGCTGGATTACCTGATGCTGCTAAAATTATTTTAGCCTTTTTAATGTTATTGGGACGATTGGAATTTATTACTGTTTTGGTTTTATTCTTACCGTTTTTATGGAGGCGTTCCACATGAATTTATTTGAAGAAGCAGCCGCTTTTATGGCACAAAAACAAAAAGCAGAACCAGCAGAAAATGATTTTTTAACCACACCCGCATCGCGGGAAGCGTTTGTGCGTGAACTAAAAATGATGTATGATAATGCAACAAACATGGAAATTGAAAAGGCCTTAGATTGGGTAATGGAACAATTACCAGCGCCCTATGACAAACAACAAGTTTTACAAAAAATCCGCGTCAAATTAGAAGATTAAATTCCCACTTGAATTTTGGGGGTAATTTGTGTATAATGGCAGCCAAAAGAAAGGGTTGAAAATGCTTGCTACCACAAACTCGGTTGCCTTTAATGGAATTGATGTCTTGCGCATTACAATAGAGGTGCAAATCACCAGTGGCATGCCTAGTTTTACAATTGTGGGACTCGCCGATAAAGCCATTGCCGAAAGTCGTGAGCGTGTACGGGCAGCACTTCATTCTATAGGACTTTCTTTGCCTGGCAACCATATTACCGTCAATTTAGCCCCCGCTGATGTCATCAAGGAAGGTACACATTTTGATTTGCCTATTGCAGTTGCTTTATTGGGTGCCATGGAAGTTATCGAGGCAGATAAATTGCTCAACACCATCATGATGGGTGAGTTGGGTTTGGATGGCGCCATCCGCCCTGTATCAGGTGTCTTACCCGCCAGTGTCGCTAGTGTTGCCCAGCAAATGCGCTTTGTATGTCCCGCTGTCCAGGGAGCAGAAGCTGCATGGTCTGGCAACAAAGATATCGTCCCTGTCAAGGATTTGTTACAACTCATCAACTATTATAAGGGGATGGAAGAAATTGCCTACCCTGAACCTGCGCCACAATCAGATAAATTCGCCTATACTTTGGATTTGCGCGATATCAAAGGGCAAGAAAATGCCAAAAGAGCCTTAGAAATTGCAGCCGTTGGTGGACATAATATGTTAATGATTGGTCCCCCAGGCTCAGGTAAATCAATGCTAGCCAGCCGATTGCCCAGTATTTTACCACCACTCACTACCCAAGAAATTTTGGAAGTGAGTAAGATTCATTCAGTGGCAGGATTATTAAAAGATGGACAGCTGGTCACACACAGACCCTATCGTGCACCTCACCATTCTGCTTCCACACCCGCTATGGTGGGCGGTGGATTAAAGGCAAAACCAGGTGAAATATCCTTAGCCCACAGAGGTGTGTTATTCTTGGATGAACTGCCCGAATTTGCACGTCAAACTTTGGAATCTTTGCGTCAGCCATTGGAAACTGGTATCGTATCCGTTGCCAGAGCCAATTCCCATGTATCTTATCCCGCACGCTTTCAATTGATTTCAGCCATGAATCCTTGTCGTTGTGGATATTTAGGGGTAGCCGGAAAAACTTGTTCACGCGCCCCACGTTGCGCCGAAGAATATCAATCCAAAATTTCAGGCCCATTATTAGATCGTATAGATTTACAAATTGAAGTTCCATTACTTTCGCCTTGGGTACTCGGTCAAATCAAAGAAGGTGAAGATTCTGCCACAGTATTAAAACGGGTCTTGGCAGCACGAAACTTCCAGCAAAAACGCGGCCAAAATATTTTAAATGCCGAACTAGATGGTACTCAATTAGAACAAACAGCCAATTTATCTGACACAGCCCGAAAGGTTTTGATTCAAGCAGCCGAAAAATTTCAACTTTCTGGACGTGGTTTCCATCGTATGATTCGTCTGTCTCGTACCATTGCCGATATGGCTTTTTCCGATGAAATTTTACCCGAACATATCAGTGAGGCTTTGGCCTATCGCCTGCCCGAAAGGAAATCATGATTTATTGGGATCCAATTTTTTCTATTGCTGCGACATCCACAATTGTGGGAGGTTGCTTGGTCGCATTGGGAGCATTAATTCATACGCGATATTTGCGTCGACAACACCATATTCAATTACAATTATTGCATAACATTCCTGTGGGTTTATGCTATGATTATAAGGGTAAAATTTTGTTAAATAAAACATGGTGTTTGATGTGGGATTTAGCCAAAAAACCAAAAACATTCGCCCAATTGATTGCTCATCTTTCCCCAGAGGATAAAAAATTTTTGACACTTCATTATAACACTATGCAGACGCAAAGGATTCCCTTTGATGGCTTTATCCATCATGGCAAACAAACTTTTCACTTACGAGCGCGTCCCTTTGAGAATGGTGCTTTTGTCTTTTGGATGAGTGATTTATCCCGTCAACAGGAACATTTAAAGCAGTTACAGCAAAATTACGAACGTTTGAACCAACAAAAAAAACTATTAGAAAATGCTTGGGAAAAATTTCCTTTTCCAACATTCATCCGCTCCGCTCAAGGTTCCATTATCTTTGCAAACCAAGCTATGGGGAAAAACAAGACAGAAGATTTAAATCAGTGTCATTGGCAAACACGCCCCTTTCAAAGTGATGATATAACCTATACCCTAACTTATGGTCAAGAAACACGCAGCGAGGAAGAGGTACAATCCTTGGTGCGAGAGATTACCGCTTCACACAGACGTTTATGTAAAGAATTATCTTGCGCTATTTGCTTGTTCAGTGCCAGTGGTCAACTGTTGGCTTGTAGCCCTTCATTTGCCCAGATGTGGCATTTGGATGAAGCGTGGTTGGATACCAATCCTGATTATGAAAACTTTTGGGATACACTTCAGGAAAAAGGACTGCTCTCACGTGTGATGGATTTTTCACAATATAAAAAACAGCAACGCGAACAGTTCGCAGAACTCAGCCAAACACAAGAAATTTTTCTTTATCTACCGGGCAATAAAATTGTGCGGCGATTAATGATTCCTTTTGCCCAAGGCGGTGTGATTTTATTAGACGAAGAAAAAACAGGTTAAGCGCGCTTTAAATACTCTTGAACAATCTGATCCGTATCGGAAAGTTCACGTTGCAATTTTTCGGCCAACAAAACGTTTTTATTACCCGATGAATAAATCTTTAAATAAGGCCCTAATCCCGACAAATCCACATCCAAAATCACGGATTCATGAATGGCGGGACGCGACACCAAAATCGCATACTTACGATCCACAAATTCTTTACCCAAAATAAAGTTCATTTCTCGGGGAGTCAAGTTCCATGTCGCATAGTCGGAAGCGTTTGCTTGAGGATTTCGGAAGAAAATAACGGTTTGACACTGCCCACGAATCACATCACCCAATCCGTTGTCATCCAAAAATTTGGGTTGCTGGAACGCACACAAATAAGCCTGACGCTTCTTACGCCCTTCGCGCAACCCCACAATAAAGCTATCCTTAAACATGGGATGCTCTAGCATTGGCGCTGTTTCATCAATCATAATCAATGATGGTGTACCTTTTAATGTAGATAGTGTTTGAATACGATGCATCACATAACTAATCACAGCCGGGGCCAAAACAGGATCTTGGAAAATCGTGGTAAAATCAAAACACATATAACGGCTATCCAAATCCAAATTATCCGTGGGTGAATTAAAAATACGGCCATATTGATCTGTATCAATCCAACGATTCAGTTCACGACGCATAAAACTGTTAGGCGCAAAACAAGATTTATATAAATTCTTTAACAATCGTTCACTTTGGGGTAAATATTCAAATGCTGTGGTTACCGCCCGTGCAATTTCGCTTTCACTGACAGCATCCGTTCCCCCTGTAATATCACGAACCCAAGTACGTAAAAATGCACGATTTTCTGGTGTGTCAGGAATTGCAAATGGGTTCAATGAAACAGAATCTTCCCCACCATCAAATTTTACATAGGGCGAACCATTCATAATAGCAAAAACCTTAGCACCATTATTGCGATCAAAAAAGTATGTATGCAAATCTGGAATACGCATTGCCTGTCCTGCCATAAAACTGAAGAAGGTTGTTTTACCTTGCCCCGTTGGACCAATTAAAGCTGTATGAGCCACTGCATAAGGTTCTTCGGACACATGAAATTGGAAGGCATAGGGTGTTCCTGTAATTGTCCTGAACCAACTAAGTGGAACAGGCCCCCAATCTGATTTTGTACGTCCTGCTGGTGCTGCATCAATAATTGTAGCACACGCCACCACGCGTGATAAATAGTGATAAGTTCTGGGATAGGTTTCAAAAGTGGGAAATTGGCTGAAAAATACAGCCTGTGCAGCCCAACCATCACGGACAGGGGTAATGTTATATAAACGACAGATACGTTCAATTTCTTCTTGTCCAAATTTTAATTCTTCCTCGCTTTCACCGAAAATAATAACACTAAGCGCGTATAAATTCATTGTTTGCGCATTCGCATCATTCGCATCCAACGCTTCCTTAGCTTCTTCAAATTGTTGCACAACATTTTGAGAAAAGGTCGTAAAATAAGCCATTTTTTCTTGTTGCATCAATTTAGGGGTAGCCTTAAAACTCGGTTCACCACGAATATTGTGCAACAAAGTCAATTCAATATCCAAACTCAAAAAATCCGCAACCATTTGCTCATCCATAAAATCACCAGGCTTACGAATTCCCATTGTAATAGATAATTTTTCACGATTACCATTAAAATACCGAACTAAACCATCATCCTTTGTAAAATGCACGTAATCGGCCGTCAATAAATCATTCAAACGATCTTTTTTCTCACCATGAACCATTGGTTTAGGCTTAGATAAGGGACTGGCCATTTTAGCAAAAACCCAAAAAGGACTTTTATCCTGATTGTTCAAATTATTTTTTTCACTGAGCAAACGAGGTTCATAAACATCCAAAATACTGGTTAGGGCACTGGTTGCCTGATCCAAATCTTTCATCGCATCTTTTCGATCGTTAATGGATAGGATGATATAGTGCTTATTATGAAAGATTCGGTGCAAATTTTCCATCCACAGACCTGCTACCGCCTTCAACAATTTATTATCTTGATAGGCTTCGGGTTCCTTTAAATCCACTTTCTCACGAATGGTCACCACACGTGCGACAACTTCCAATTCCACCATAGAGTCAATCCAGCGTTTACGGGCCTCCATCAATGATTCACGATCCTCTGGCATAATTAATGTTGTATCAGCTCCCTTGACTTCAAAAACACGCGCTAACCCACCATTATGTAAATGGATTGTCGCCCCATCCTCATCTAAATAATCAAAAGGTAAAAAGTTTGCCAAACGTGTTTCAACCGGTTTTGGTAATATCCATTCTCCCACCTTTGTAATAAAAACAAAAATCAAAAAAATCGCTGCCAAGACACCAATTACAGCAATAAAGGTTGAATTTGCACTTGCTGCTGTTATAATAAAATCAGTAATTCCTGCATCTATATTCATTGAATTCCTTTACGATCAAGGGGCAAACTTTGTCCCTTTTGAATGATAAATATTTTTCGTTGATGTCGCACCAGAGCGCCCCCAAGACATTAACATATTTGATAAATGAGGCTCCTTACTGCCCCAAGCCACAATGACTGCATGAGCCAGCGGAATCGTAACAACAAAAGGCATAATTGAACGCCCAGTTATACCTGTCCACATCAACATCAAAGAAAATTGAACAATCATATTGGCACCTGCCACCTCGGCTGGCGCCCAAAAAAGGCGAAATGGTACTGCGACAGCTTTTAAAATTGGTTCCCTCATTTTGTCTTCCTCTGAGATTATACTAGCGCAAATCAAAGAAAAAGAAAAGAAAAAAATACACTTTTTTAAAAAAAGTTATACATCTGATAAATCCATACCGATAGGCGCGTGATCTGATGTTTTATTCCACCCCCGCACATCTCGATAGATTGTGGCCGATTTAACCCGTTCCAAAAACTCAGGGGAAACAAAAAAGAAATCCAATAAAATGCCCAAATTTCTGGGCCACGCTCCCATTTGAAAATCCCAAAAGGAATAAGTATGTTCTTGAGGATTAAAAAGACGAATAACATTTTTTAACCCTAATTTATTTAGTTTTTCAAATGCCTCTCGCACTGGCGGAACAATTAAACTACTGCCTTCAAAAGATTTCGCATTATAAACATCCGTATCTTTTTCAATCACATTAAAATCTCCCCCTAAAATAATTTTTTCACCTTGAGCAAGCAAAGTTTGAACATGCTTCGTCAATGCATTTAACCATTCAATTTTAAATTTCAAACGTGATATATCTGTGGGATCATTCATGGGGGGAGCACCATTGGGCACATACACACAAATAATAATTGTTTGATTAGGTAACCGCGCCTGAATAAAACGCGCCTGAGTAGGATCAGATTGTGGTGCTTCAGGCAAATCACAAAGAATTTCTGTCAATGGAATTTTGGACAAAAAAGCCACACCATTATAGGCTTTTTGCCCACTAATCACAGAACTATATCCCATTCGTTTAAAATCCATAAAAGGAAAGTTTTCTTCGGTGGCTTTTATTTCTTGCAAAAAACAAATATCTGGTTGAAATTTCAATAAAAATTTTTCCAGTACAGGCATCCTTGAACGAACCGAAGCAACATTCCATGAAATTATTCTTTGCATTTTTTTCCCCTTTGTGCTAGTATCATTTCTATGATGAATAAAAAAACTTTATTTGCTGCTTTATTATCCTTGTTTTTATCGCAAAATGCAAGTGCCTTTTGTGATATATTAAATACGCGTGTCAATGTCATAACAAATCAAGGTAATGTTCAATATATAACTACAAAATCGCGGTCTGAATTTTTAAAAGATGCAAAACAACCCATTTCACCCAATACTTTAGGATTGACTGTTTCGAATTTATCCATTTCGGGCAGCGCCAAAGCAAATATGGAAACATTAGGAAAGCAAATTTGTGTCAGTCTAGGCATATTGAATTTCAAAATGGGATATGAAAAAGGAGCTTTAAAAGTTTACATTGATAAAAAATATAGACCAGGCTCTTGTGAATATGAGGTTATCAGAGAGCATGAAAAGTATCATGTTGATGTTGCACAGCAGGCTATGCTCTTTTTTAAACCAGATATTGAAAAGAAAATCCATCAAATTGTTGGGAAAATGCATCCCAAAATTGTTCGCTCTGAAAAAGAAATTGACCCCATTATTCAAGAGCAACTAAACCAAATTATGACAGAACTTGCCCCCCTTATTCAACATATCAATCAAAAAATTGCCGAAAAAAATGCCGCCATTGACACACCTGAATCATATGCCAAAGCGACCGCTTTATGTAAAAATTGGTAAATTAAAACCACTTCATTTTTTTGATCAAACATAATTGAAAAATAACTATTGCCAACAACAGTACGCAGATAACTAAAAATCCGCGTGGATCTTCATTAAAGGGAATACCGCCAATATTCGCCCCCAACAAACCAGTAATAAAAGACAATGGTGTAAAGATAACCATAATTAAACTCATCAAATACATTGTTCGACTGATGTTTGTATTGGTTTGAGAATCCAATTCTTCTTGAGTTACTTTGGTATGATCCTTAGCAAATTCCAAACCTTCCACCACAGCGGTTAAATCCCGATCTATTTCGTGAAAACGAGCCATATTACTGGGTGAAAAGAAAGGTAATTTTGTTTTTTCCATTTGACGCATCATATCCCGTTGAGGCACAATATACCGTTTAAGCCCCACAATCATATGCCGTACATGGCTTAACATTTCACGCAAACCTTCATCTTGCCGAATACCATTTTCTTCAATCACACGTTCTTCCAAATCATCCACAGCCTCATTGATGGACACAAATGATTCTTCTATTTGTTTGGTCATTTCAAACCCTAAAGCCGCCAAGCAATCCCCTAAAGTTTTGGGACCTTTTTTGCGTTGCAAACTTTCCACAATTCGGCTGACCGCAGTTACAGGACGATGAGATATTGTCAATAAACGATTCGCTGTCATCCAAATGTGTAAAGCGATCATATCATCATCTTCACCTTTGCGCGGATTCACCCCTCGCATAACCATCATCAAACTGTTCTTATGGCGAAAACAACGAGGACTCGTATCTACATCAATCAAATTTTCCAAAATGGTTTCATCAAAATTCAAACTTTTAAGCCATTCTAACTTATCTTCATCACGATAATCAATAT
The DNA here is from genome assembly GCA_002372315.1 of Alphaproteobacteria bacterium UBA3768. GTDB lineage: Bacteria > Pseudomonadota > Alphaproteobacteria > CAAHEQ01 > UBA3637 > UBA3637. The sequence continues at coordinate 129,121 of DFFU01000012.1, read as the reverse complement.
GAATCCAAATGGGCTGCCGCAACTTTGTATGAATATCCTTTAGACGAATATTTTTAGCTCCACCTTTTTTATCTAAGACCTTGCAAAATTGCGGCGTATTCATGTGATTTCTCCCCCTCTCACACGAACTTATTCAATACAACAATCCACCGCCTTACGCACAACGGCTTTCAACTTACCAAAAACACCATTGTTTTCAACAGCTTTAGGTGTAACATTATTTGCACCCTTAATAGCGGCAACTTGTTTTTCAACTTCTTTTAAATCATCAGGCTTCCATGCAATATCTTTGGTATCCACCAAATTCATATTAAGCCCCCAGAATAAACAGTATAAATCGTAGGCTTGATTAAAGAGTGCGTAAGCCTTTTCTTTGTGTCCCATAGATTGTTGTTTAGTACCCACTTCCATCAATCGCATACTGGTGGCCAACAAATGTTTGGAAATACACCACACTTCTCCTTCATAAGAAGGGATAATTTGAAGCATTAAGTTTTTACGCAATTCGCGTACTTCCTGCACTAAATCATAAAAACTGGATTTTCCCGTCTTTGCCCCCGAAAAAATCAAGTGTTCTTCAATGGAAATTAAATTCATAATCGCAATTGTCAAATCTTGATCAGACGACAAATCTTTTGGATTTTTCTTCTTGGTCGCATCAATGCGTTCCACAAATTCTTTAACTGATTTGGCTTTTTCCATAATCCCTCCTAATTTAAAATCATAACTTCTTGACATTCACACAGGTCTGTACCCCAAAAGAGAAACAAAACAACCCCGTCCAATACCAATGGAACCAACACCTTTTCAAATGGAAAATGCGCATGTCCACCATTCTTGGCCTTCATCCAAGCATACAGATTTACACCCAAGATATGCGCTGCTGCCCCACAAATAGCAGCCAATAAAAACGAATCGATATACAACAATTTCCAATGCAACGCTGGCTTATATTCCAAACGCCCCATATAAATAAATCCAATGGATCCCAATGCGATTGCCATCAGCAAAAAATCACGACCCGAAAAATGCCAACCACGTTTATCAAAAATGCGAATAAGGATATAGCCCACAATACTCATTAAAGCACCAGCCAACACACCAACAACTTCATTCTTGACACCAAAATATTGAGCCAATGTCAAGCTCGCCCCCAAAATCACAGGACACAAAGTCGTACAAGCCTGAGCCCAAGTTTGCTTAACAAACAATGCTACACCCAAAAACGACAAAAGTTTCTTCATAAAATCTCCTTGCAAGTAAGGGATTTGTAGCATAGTTTTTTTATTTTTGCAAGGATTTTTTTATTATTGACTCACCCAAATAACACGAGCCATCCAAACAATATCACTAGGTGCTAAAATAACATCATCACAGGTAGGATTGAGTGATTTTAATTCCACTTGATTCAAGGAACGACGTTGAAATTCTTTCACCATTACTTCGCCAGATATTGTCTTAGTAATAACACGGTCGCCTTTGCGAATTTCCGAATCGGGCGCTACAATTAACTTATCACCATCCCGATAAACAGGCTCCATACTGTTACCGGATACTTCCAACGCATACACTTTTTTATCCAAAGTAAAGGGAAATTCCACCGCATCCCAATCACCTGTCAATATTGGCCATCCTGCAGAATCAAAATAGCCATCACGCCCCGCTTTAGCCAACCCCAACAGAGGAATCATATTTTGCGGGCTTTGATAATGTTCCCCTGCCAATTCCATAAATTCAAAAACAGTCGTATTGGTAGCCTTTAAAACTTTATTCATGCTTTCGGTTGATGGCCAACGTTTGCGACCATCACTACCTATTCGTTTGGATTTATTAAAACTGGTTGGATCCAAACCCGCTTTTTGTGCTAAGGCGGACAAGGAAAGCCCCTTTGATTCAGCTAACTTTTCCAACCCCTTCCAAATTTCATTATATGACAATTGCATTTATTATCCTTTCACTTATTAGTTGTAAATAACCTTAACATACTTTTTTAAAAAAGTCAATAGGAATTTTTTCTTATTTTTATCTTGACAATCATAAAAAATTATGTTAGTTCTTATTTTGTTCTCTTTTTTTATAACCAGAGGAGGAAGAAATGAAGAATAAATACTTATCCCCAGTAGATACCCGTCCAACTACACCGTTCGAATCGTCAGAAGAAGCGTGGTTTTGGTATTGTTTATGTGAAAGCTTAGGGCATGAGCGCAGCCATAACGATTCGCCAAAAATTGCACGCCCCTGTGAATCATCAGATATTGCCATCGCCGTCAAAAGATTATTACGCAATGGCATATTACAACCTGAGCATTTAAAGGTTTTAGCCAAATACGGCTACGCCCAAATACCACCACATGAACATTTTGGGGATACACCACGCATTTGTCGACTTTGGCAAGAGGGATTAAAATTTTTAGGCCAATTACTCAAACAAAAAGGAATTATTTATGCCACATAGTTTTTGGAGTTTCATATGATTTATACACCTTTTATTCATGCTTATCGTTACCCATACGCTTATGTTGCTTTTGGAGGAAATACAACCCGTTGGTGGACTAGATTCTTAAAAAAAGGATTTTATCATTGTGCTCTTTTAGTCGGCAACGGATTTGAATGGTTGCTAATCGATCCTGTAGCTCATTATACAGATTTAATTCTCATACGCCGAAGAAATGCGCCCCAAATTTTAACAGCAAAAGGATATCGCTTAGTTCGAACAACCCCCGTTGTCCCTAAAGAGATTAAATTTTTTTTAAGACCCCTCACCTGCGTTGAAACAATCAAACGTTTTTTGGGCATCATAAATCCAAAAATTTGGACCCCATATCAGCTTTTTTTATACCTAAAATCGCAAAAAAGGAAAATTTTCCTTGACAAATGAAAAATTTTGTGCTATAATACAAATCAGTTAAAAGATAGAACTGTATCCAAAGAACTTTTCAAGAAATTGAAAGGTTCTTTTTCTATTTTTAGTTGTATTTTACAAAGGAGAAAAAATGGCCAATATTCAATCGCTTTATCAATCATATCAACAAGCCCTTGCTGAAAGAAGCAATTGGGAATCTGTTTGGCAAGAATGTTATACCTATGCTTTGCCGACACGTGAAACAACTTTTGCACCCAGTAGCAATAAAATCTCAAGCCTTTATGATGCCACTGCCATGGATGCTACCGATCATTTGGCAGCACTGATGTTATCCGAATTAACGCCACCATGGGTGGAATGGTTTCATTTAACAGCAGGTACTGAACTATCCGATGGCGAAAAAATCCAAATTGCCCCCAGTTTGAATAAAATTTCCAAAACGCTTCAAATGCATTTGGATCGCAGCAATTTTTCAACTGAAATTCATCAATGCTATTTAGATTTAGTAACAGTTGGTACTGCTTGTCTATTATTTGAAGAAGCCCCAATTGGTTCCAATAGTGCATTTAAATTTACAGCAGTTCCACTCAATGAAATCTGTTTGGCAGAAGGTCCCAATGGCCGCTTGGATAAGGTTTTTCGGACATTTCAAATGGATGAAACCAGTTTTATTGCCAAATTTGGCATTCAAAAATTACCAAAACGAGATTCGGATGATCACAGCCCCTTGCACGTCATAGAAGCGCTTATTCCACGCGCCAAAGGCGGTTATGATTACATTGCCTTTTTAGATCCCAATAGCCAGTCTATCCCAAGCGATGACACACAGGAGTCACCTTTCCTCCTGAGGGAAACATATTACACCACTTCGCCCTTCATCGCTTTTCGCTGGCTGAAAGCCCCGGGGGAAACTTACGGCCGTTCCCCTGTCATGAAAGCCCTGCCCGATATAAAAACCGCCAACAAAGTCGTGGAATTGATCTTGAAAAACGCCACGATTGCCGTGACAGGTATCTGGCTGGCCGAAGATGATGGTGTCCTCAACCCCGCCAACATCAATTTGACCCCGGGCGCCATTATTCCCAAAGCCGTCGGTTCCAAAGGTCTTACACCTTTGGAATCCCCCGGCAAGTTTGATGTATCGCAATTGGTTATCAAAGATTTGCGCGAACGGATTCGTCATGCTTTATTGGGTGATAAACTGGGAACAGTTTGTGATGAAATGAAGATGACCGCCACCGAAGTATTGGAGCGCACCGAAGAAATGATTCGTGTATTAGGTGCCACCTATGGCAGATTGCAATCTGAATTATTGACACCACTGATTGAACGGGCTGTAAATATTTTGCGCAAACGCGGTGAAATTCATGAAATCTTTTTGGATGGACGACTATTAAATATTACCTATAAATCACCCAGAGCTGAGAACCAAGCCAAAAAGGAAGCACAAAATGCTTTAGCGTGGTTGACCGCCGTGGGCAGTATAGGACAAGAGGCACTCAATAAAATGAATGTTCCAGAAGTTTTAAAATGGCTGACAGAAAAAATGGGATTACCCGCCAATTTTATTCAAAAGTCAGATGAAAGTATCGCATGATTCAAGTTGCGAGATCTTTGGTAAGATTATCCAATTTAGCTGATGGTAAAATCGTGTTGGATTACTTAAACCAAAAAATAACAAATCGTGTTTTGGCCCCCAATGCCACCAATCAAGAGCTATGGTATTTAGAGGGCCAACGCGCTTTAATTGCCACCTTAAACCATTTGATTCAACAAGGAAAACAACCATAAGGAGAAAAAATGCTTGAAGAAAAAATTCCTGAAAAAACATCCGAAGAAACACCCGTTATCCCTGAAAAATTTTTGGATAAAGAGGGAAAATTAAACACCAATGACCTATTAAAATCGTATTTAGCCTTGGAAAAAAAGATGAGTGCCCCTCGCCAAACACCGCAAGGAACAATTCCTAATAAAGCCGAAGAATATAAAATCACACCCAAAAATCCATTATTAGTTTCGGATAATGAAATCAACAAACGCCTATTTGCTTTGGGACTCACCAATGAACAAGTGCAAGGCGTTTACGATATTGCAGCTGATTTTATTTTGCCACAATTGGAAACTTTTGCCAACGAAGTGGGCGCGGACAAAGAATTAAAAGCCTTAGAGGATGAATTTGGAGGACCAGAACAATTTAATAATGTTGCACGAGAATTGTCCGCTTGGGGTGAAAAAAACTTAGATTCCAAAGTTTTGGAACTTTTATCATCCAGTAAAGATGGCATTTTAACGCTTTATCGTTTGATGCAAGAAAAACAAGAAATGCCCGTTTTAACGGGTAAAAGTCGCCCATCTGCTATGGACGATGAAAAAACTTTACGCCGATTGATGCAGGACCCTAAATATTGGAAAGATCAAGATCCTGAATTAGTCGGACGTATTGAAAAAGGTTTTAAACGTCTCTACGGCTAAAACCTTTTTTGCGGATAAGCTTGATTGCCCCGCACTTAAATCAGCCTGAATAAAGGGCGAAGATTTTCTTCACAACCTTTTATAAGGATTTTTTTAACTTATAACATGGAGAAAATAATATGACATCTACTGCTATTGACGCTTCATTCATTAAACATTTTGAAGCCGATGTACACACTGCCTATCAACAACAAGGTTCAAAATTGCGCAATACCGTCCGCTTTAAAGGCGGTATCACAGGTTCCAGCACCACCTTTCAAGTAATCGGCGCCCAAAGCGCCAATCAAAAATCGGCCCGCAACGCCCAGTTAACACCCGCCGCCGTTACACATGCTCCTGTAGAATGCACTTTGGCTGACTGGTATGCTGGTCAATGGGTGGACAAATTGGATGAATTGAAGGTCGGACATGATGAACGCAAAGTTTTGGCTACCGCGGGCGCTTATGCACTAGGTCGCAAAACAGATGCTTTAATTATTGCGGCCTTAGGTAATGCTACACAAACAGCCGGGACTAGTTCTGAAGCCTTAACAAAGGATCGCATTTTGGCCGCCTTTAAGACATTGAATACCAATGATGTTCCAGATGATGGCGAACGTTATGCCTTAGTAGGACCGGCCCAATGGAACCAGTTGTTGAGTTTGGATGAATTTTCTAACGCCAATTATGTGGGTGATGAACATCCACTATTAAGTGGCTCTGAATCCCGTAAGTGGATGGGGATCAATTGGATTATGCATACAGGATTACCCACATCAGGAAGTGGTGCATCCGCCAAAACAACGTGCTTTATCTATCATAAATCCGCTATCGGTTTGGCCGCCGGTCAAGACATCACCACCGACATTACATGGCATGGTGATTATGCCGCCCATTATGTGAACAATATGATGAGTCAAGGGGCTTGCTTGATTGATGCCAAAGGCGTTGTTAAAATGGAATGTTTGGATATTGCCCCATCCGCATAAAAATTTATATGACAAAACCGGTCTGAACAAGACCGGTTTTTTAATTTTCAAAGGAGAGAAAAATGAGCAATACCGCTATCACTTTATGTTCTCAAGCGTTAATTAAACTAGGCGCCAAAAGTATTACTTCTTTTAATGAAGAAACAACTGAAAGTGAAGTTGCTGGTCAACTTTATGATACCATTTTACAGGATCTACTTTCCTCATATCCTTGGCGCTTTGCTTTAAAGCAATCATCCTTGGGACGATTACAGGCTGTTCCTTTAACAGATTATCAATACGCTTATCAATTACCTAATAATTGTTTACGTATCTTGTCCGCGGGACAGAATACAAAAAGCAGCGGTTTAAAATACCGTATTGTGGGAACTCACCTTTATACCAATGCGCCCGAAGTTATCTTGACCTATATTGAAAAACCAGATGAAAGTACTTTTCCACCTTTTTTCGTAAAAGCACTCGTGGCTAATTTAGCTGCTGAATTTTGCTTACCCCTAACCGAAAGCACCACTCGCACAGACTATATGCGCAAAATTGCATCCGAAGAACTTGTTCAAGCACGATTAGTAGATTCTCAACAAGCCACCAATTCTTGCTTCCAAGATTTTTCTTTAATTGAGGTACGTGAATGACAAATTTATTTACAGCAAAAACAAATTTTACGGCCGGTGAATTATCCACTGACTTATTGGGACGCGTAGATCTATCTAGCTATAATAATGGGGCCCAAGTTTTGGAAAATGTATTTATAGAACCCACTGGTGGGATTCATCGTCGTCCGGGCCTTGCCTATATTGATACCTTATCGGGTACTGGAAGATTAATTTCCTATGCGCAAGACAGTACACACACCTATTTATTTATCATTCAAGATCAGCAAACGTTGATTTATAAAGATGACACCTTGTACACCACACTATCAACACCATGGCAAGCCAATCAACTTGCCCAAATTCGTTGGACAACTTTATCCAATGGCTTAATTATTGTACACCCTGATATTGCCCCACAAAGATTCATCATTGAAGAAAATATTTGGTCAACTATGCCATTTCAATTTATAACAACCGATGGCTATACGCACCAACCTTATCACCGTTTTCAAAATGAATCTGTAACTATTGCTGCCAGCGGTACTTCTGGAAATGTAACTTTAACAGCCAGCGCTGATATATTTCAATCCCATCATATCAATCAACCTTTTAAATTGGGAAGCGGTTATGTTAAAATAACCGCAATTACAGATACAAAACATGCCAGCGCAACTGTTTTAAAAAAATTAGGTGATGAAAATACACTGCCTGCAACCCGCTATTGGGGGGAAACCACATTCAATGAAACACATGGTTGGCCCATGTCCGTCACAACCTATCAGCGCCGCTTAGTTTTCGGGGGATCCAAGGATTTACCCAATACGTTATGGTTCAGTCAAAGTGATGATATAGCCAATTTTGAAGAAGGTGAAGCTTTGGATAACGAAGCTATTACTTTTTCATTGTTATCCGATAACAGTAATAAAATTTGCGCTTTGTTTTCGGGACGGCACTTACAGGTTTTTACCACCAGCGCAGAATGGATGGTAACAGGGGATCCCTTAACACCAGCATCAATCCAACTGCGACGACAAACTCAAGTTGGTTCACCCGATACACGCTATGTACCCCCTGTAGGTATTGATGGAGCAACGATATTTGCGGCAGCCAATGGTAAAGAGATTCGTGAATTTTTATTTTCAGATTTAGAAGGATTATATCAGGCAACAGATTTATCCTTATTGGCTCATCATCTCATCAATCAGCCCATAGATATGGCCTATGATAAATACATGCGTCAAGCCTATATTATCATGCAAGATGGTACAATGTCAGCTTTGACCAGTTTTCGCGCCGAAGATATGCAAAGTTGGACACGCCACAATACACAAGGGAAATTTTTGTATGTAACCGTATCTGGGCAAAATACATACTTTATCATTCAACGTAAAAATAATTATTATTTGGAAAAATTATCCAATAATGTCAGCATGGATTTCGCAACAATTCATCACAGTGAAAATGTAAAATCTCACTGGGAAAATTTGAATTATCTCAACGGATATGAAGTTCAATTATTGGCCGATAATCGTTTACAGGAGAATCAAAGTATCATCAATGGTCAAATTGATTTAAAAATCAGTGCTCATCAATTACAGATAGGATTAGAATTTACGCATAAAGTAGTCCCCTTACCACCTGTGGCTGGCGCCAACAATGGTCCTGCCCCCGTCACAAACTGTCGTTTAGTACGTGGAGTTTTTCGTATCATCAATACAGAAAGTTTACAAATTGACACAGGATCAGGCTTACACCAAGAAATGGTAGAAAATTTGGCGCAATACGTTTTGGATAGTCCGCCAAGCAATAAAACAATAGACATTGTTGTTCGTGGATTGGGGTGGAAAAGAACCCCTTTACAACCGTTGTGGAGCATCTTGGGCAATCAACCTTTACCATTTCAACTTGTTTCAGTTACAAGCGATATTAAAATAGGAGGATAAAATGGAAGTCGCAGTTATTGCAACAGCAGCCGCTATCTTGGGATCAGCATATTATACCAAAACAAATGCTGATCGTCAGGAAAAAACAATTAAACAATCCAATGAAGCCACTACACGGGCTTCTATTTTACAAAGAAAACAAGCCGATTTAGCTTTGGCAGAACAACGACGTAAAAATAAAAATTTACTAGCGCAGCAGCAAGCCACCTATAAGGCACGTTTAGGATCCAATGGTTTATCAGGTAGGAGCGGATCCAATCAAACTTATTTAAATGCCATGCAAAAAGAACATGATATGGAGGATAAGTACTTACTTAATCAAGCTAAAATTTCATCTGATGCACTTTTAAACAGCTTAGGCCATACAGGCAATACTAATTTATTAAAACTCAGTTCAATTAAAAGTGAAAATCAAGCCAATACATATGCCACATTGGGAAATCTTGTGGGCGGTGTTGGACGCACGATGATCAAATAGGATTTTTCATGAAGACGGCGCTTAAAAATTTACAGCCGTTTTTGGATAAAGCTGTTCAAAGCTATCAGGATTTTGCTGGTGAAAATTGTCCTATGAATGCCAAAGAATTTACCAGTTTTCACAGTGCTTGTAAGGCAGCGCTATTGCATATTGCACTGCTGACAAAAATTTTGGGATTTGACGATAAAGAAAAAGATCAACCTGACTTATTGGATTTAATTCATCAAGCCAAAGAGGAACTAAAAAATGAAAACGACCTTCCTTGAATTTGTATGGATTTGGGATAAAATGCAAAATTTACAATTACCCAAGCATCATAAAATCATGGGGCGTTTTTTATCCGATCTTTTTCATCAAAAAGGACGTCGTCAGGCTATTTTAATGGCTTTCAGAAATTCAGGAAAATCAACAATTGTTGGTCTTTTTTGCGCCTGGATATTGACCCAAAATGCAGATTTACGTTTAATGATACTTTCCGCTGATCAGGCTTTGGCAAAAAAAATGGTACGCCACATCAAACACATTATTCAAATGCATCCTTTGTGTCAAGGCTTAAAACCAAAAAATGCCGAAGAATGGGCCAGTGATAAATTGACCGTATGCCGTTGCTATAACGGGCGAGATCCATCCGTTTTAGCCAAAGGCCTACCCGCCAATTTAACAGGATGTCGTGCCGATATTATCCTATGTGATGATGTGGAAGTCCCCAAAACATGCAATACTTCCACTAAACGCGAAGATTTAAGGCAAAAATTATCTGAGTTGGATTACATCATATCACCCGATGGGTTGATTTTATATATTGGTACACCGCACACACGTGAAACCATATATCATCAACCTGATTGGCAAAAATTGACTCTACCAATTATGGATGAAAAAGGACAAGCCACCTGGCCGGAACGATTTTCCATCAATCAAATAGAGCAAATTCGTAAAACAACCCCTTCATCTAAATTTTTAAGCCAAATGATGCTGAAGGCAACTGCCTTTGATAAGGTGCGTTTAGACGATAAAAAATTAAAATACTATGATGATGAATTGGACTATTATGAAGCCAATGGTTGTGCTGTTTTAAAATTAAATGGACATCGTTTGGTTTCAGGGTGCGCTTGGTGGGATCCTGCCTTTGGAAAGGTGGGGGGTGATAACAGCGTGGTTGCAGGTGTTTTTTCGGATAATGAAGGCAACCTTTATGTCCATCGCCTGCTTTATTTGACCGTTCCTGAAAACGAAGAGGCAACCCATTATCAGTGCGCCCAAGTAGCCCAATTTTTAAAAGAATTGATGTTACCAGCCATCCATTTAGAAACCAATGGCATAGGCCGATTTTTACCCGCTTTACTGCGTCAAGAATTGGCGTACCAGAGGTTATCCATAGCTGTATTAGAAGAAACATCACATCAAAATAAAATAGATCGTATTTTAGGCGCCATAGAACCACCACTGTTAAATGGCAACCTATATGCCCATGAAAGCGTTCAAAAAACACCTCTCATAAGTGAAATGCAAGATTTTACAGCAAAAAACAACACACATGATGATGGTTTGGACGCTGTGGCAGGATGTTTGCTCAGCGAACCCATTCGACTTAAATCTATACCACAATTTTATAAAAATCGCCCCCTGTGGCGATAAGGAGAAAAAATGAACGAAACTGAAATTTTAGCAAAAACAATTTATGGTGAGGCCAGAGGTGAATCTGTTTCAGGACAAGAAGCCATTGCAAATGTGATTTTAAATCGCGTCAAAATGAATTTAATTCATCCGATGTGGTGGGGCAGATCCATTTCAGAAGTTTGTTTAAAACCAAAACAGTTTTCATGCTGGAACAAAGATGACCCAAACTATAAAATTTTACAAAGCGATTTATCACAAAATCCCATCTATCAAATTTGTGAACGCATTGTTAAGCGTGCATTAGCTGGCTGTTTAAAAGACAACACACATGGGGCCACACATTATCATTCATTTAATTGTCACCCCCTTTGGGCACGTCATTTGGTTCCATGCGCCGAAATTGGACATCATTTATTTTATAAAGGAGTTTAAATGCCTACCCCCACTTTATCCATGGAAATCGGCAAATTAATGGCTTCAGTTGCCCTTTTACAACAACAATTGATGGAAATTAAACAACAAGTCGATACCCTTAATACAAACCTAAAACGAGAATTCGTTTTAAGAAGTGAAATTGCCCCAATTAAAAATTTAATTGGAATCATCGTGGCTACCACAGGGACTGCCCTCGTGATGGCTTTGCTTAACCTTATTTTAAAATAGGAGAATCATATGTTTACATTTATTATCAATCATTTTACAGATTTTATTATGGCCTTTACATCCATTGTCACAGGGGCCAGCGCTTTGGCAGCACTTACCCCTACTGACAAGGATGATAAAGTAATGACAAAAGTCAAAAACGTTTTAGATATTTGCGCTTTGAATGTGGGTAACGCCAAACCAGCCTAAGCACCCAAGCCCATGCCATTGACCATTTGATCTTGCATAACGAAGGTTCCCCAAACAACCCAACCAATAACACCTGCAATCATCAAAATAGCAATAGCATTTAAAATTTCAGCTTGCTTACCGATTGTCCGGATGGAGTTTTCCAGCCAACCATTGGCCAAATTTTCCAAAGCCTCTTGGAAGTTATCCAATTCTGAATAAATGCGTAAATCACCCACAATTTCTTCATCCGGAAATCCCAAGCGTGTATGATAAAGCGCTTCACCTAAGTTATCACCATTTCGAATAAACATCAAAGCACGATTTAATCGATGCTTTAAATAGGGTGTTGAATCGTCACTAATCAATGATTGCACTGCCCGTGAAACAGGCATTCCTGCACGCACCAAAGCAGACAAAGCCAACAGCCAACTAACCCCAATAAATCCACGATAAATAGACCATGGGGGGAATTTATCAAAAGCAGCACGCCCTGCCCCTTTCCAATAGGGAAAAGTAATTAAAACACAAACAACAATTGTCGGAATAACGGAAAACAAAAAAATAGGATGCTGGTCCACAAAATTGGATAAATCTACCAATGATTTTGCCACACCCTTCCATTGCAAATTGGGCACCGCATCAATCATTGGTGGCACCATGAACTTAGCAACACCCCAAATCAATAACGCCACCATACACATCAAGAATAAAGGATATGAAACAGCACCCCATACCAATGCACGCATTTGATTCATACCTTCCACTACGCGCACAGTGTGTTGCAATGCAATTTCCAAATTGGCCACATCACCCACTGATAACAGCAACAATTCTGTAGAAGGTGCCCACCCACGCAAAGCCTCAGAAAATGTACGACCGTTCCTAATTTTCGTCATCCAATCTGCCACCGCCATGGCCATCGTATCTGACGGACTTTTTCCATCCTTAGATGCAATTTGATAAAGACGTTCCAAAGCATCCATCAACGAGAATCTGTTTTTTAGCAATGACGACAATTTCCGATACATTTCCAACCTGTCTTCGGCATGCACACGCACCATAAAGCGCGCATAGGCCATATTCATTCTTTCAAGTGTACCACCAGAGAGTTGGACTGTTTGTTGTTTTTTCTGCGCCATATCAATTCCTCCTTAAATCAAGTTTGGTTGATTGAGAAGCCCACACCAACGTTCCACTTCTTCAATATCAAACTCACCTTTAAACATGTGTTCAACGGCCCCTTCTTTCAATGTCCGACCATGCAAATCTGTCACCCAATAGTTCATGGCTTTTTGTGTTTCACCTTTTAACATCAAATCCAAAAAGGTTGTATCGGGCAAAATAAACTCCGCCACCGCAGAACGCCCACTGACCCCACGAAAATCACACTCTTCACAACCTGCTCCACGCAAATAGGTATTTTCTAAGCCCACATCACCATAGGCCTCCCGCAACCTTTGCACAGCGGGATGATTCAACTGTGTTTTTGTGGCCACGCGACAATGGGGACACACTTTACGGAAAAGACGTTGAGCCAACATACCACGCATAATGGATGGATCTTGCAATTTAAAATCTTCTACACCAATATCCTTTAAACGCAACAAAACGGCTGAAGCAGTATTCGCGTGCAAGGTACTCCACACATTGTGCCCTGATAAAGCACCACGAAAAGCCAAATCTGCCGCTGAAAGTGTACGAATTTCCCCAATCATCAATGAATCTGGGTCAGAACGCAAAGCGGCCGCCAATGCTTTTGTGAACTCACGATCCTTTGCCTCTTCAATACCCGCGTTCGTCACTGGCATCTGACGTGCACCAGGAATAGGATATTCAGGGGGATCTTCCACTGTAATCAAGTTTGTTTCATAATTACGCTCTTTAAGCATCGCTATCATATTACGTTGTAGCGTCGTCGATTTTCCTGAACCCGTTGGTCCAGAAACAATCACAATCCCCGTGGGCAATGAGCGTAAGTAGCGAAACTGATTAATATCATATTGTGTAAAGCCCAAACTTTCCAAGGCTTCATCACCCATTGCAGAATTTTCATCTGCATACAACAAACGGATAACAACATAACGTGTTCCAAAGGCAATCGGGTTAAATTGTAAACGTAAACCCAATACAGATTTTGGCAAAACCAATCGCCCACCAGAACCACGAAGTGGTGTGCGTCCTAATTTCTGAGCAGCTTGGTATTCATTTTGGGCATAGTTAGAATCAGAAATATCAGATGATGCAAACGCTGCACGAACAAAACTTTCGCCCCATTCTTTGTTATACTCCATTTCTGTTTGCATCAATCCATTCACACGAAACATCACAGTCGTATGATCCGCCACCACAATATGAATATCGGACACATGATTAATCGCCGCACGTGAAATGACCGTAACAAAGTCACGTTGCATTCGTGTCTGACGCTGGGCCTCTTCTGTGGATATAGCATCCGTGGCTGTGTGAATTTGATCCGCATAGGTATAAATACCCGTCAACTCTGCCGCTGTGACATATTCAGGATCTCCGATTTGTAAACGGCGTTTTTTGGCCAGATACTCAAAACCCAAAACACGACCGTCATAACGACTTTCACCCACCACAAAAAAACGACCATTGGCAAATAACGCCAACAACTTTCGTGTTTCCTCATTGACAGGGAATGACCCCGCGGGTGAAGTCATACACTCATTTCCATTGTCATATAAATCTTTTAGAAAACGAACCGAACTATGATCGTTTGGATCATTTTCATAAGAATATAATTGGCTTGGCGCACTTTGTTCAGCCTGAGGATTTTCTTCAACCGTTAATTTCGTATCCGCTGTAATTTCTTCGGGTTGAACGTTCTGCTCTTGGGGCTGAGGCTGTGGAGTATTGGAAAAGTCTTGTAAGGTACTCAAAGCATCCGATAAATTTTGGCGTGGTGCCAGAATATCACTTTGAGAAAAAGACGGCTCCGGAGCAACTGGCTCCGATGCTGGTTCTACCGAATTGTTTTGCTCATTTGGTGTTGGAATAACAGGTGGTGCCAAAACGGACGCATCTGAAACAGATTCTTGCCCTGTTTCAGATACAGTCCCGTTATTAACCTGTTGATTTAATTCATCCATTCAATCACCAACTATTCCCCAAAACCGATGGTATACTCGGAACCATCTCGTGATAAAATAACACTGTCGGGTGTCACAGAAGTGACCACTTCACCTTCTAGAGTATCCCCCGTGCGAACCGTAGAAATTTTTTGGGTCGTTAAATTTTTCACACGTGCCACCAAATTACCACGCGTTCCTTTCACATTTATCAATAAATAAGTTGGATGCGTGACAATCGGCTCTAATTGATCATCTGTTGTATCATCTTCCACAACAAAATCAGTGTTATTTGCACGCTCTGCTTCCAATTGTTTTTCACGCTCACGCGCTTCTGCATCGGCCCTTTCTTGAGCTTCAACAACAGCTTTTTGGGCAGCTTCTAATTGCTCTTTAAGAGCTTCAGCCTCTGCACGTTGTTCTTTTAATTCTTCAGCCTCTTGACGCTGTCTTTCTGCTTCCAAGCGCAACTTTTCCTGTTCTTGCCACCATTGAATACGTGTCCGAATCACATCTTCGCGTTTAGCAATTTCATCCAAACGATCCTGACGATATGTTGCACGCAATTTTTCCAAACTATTTTTCATTTCAGCTCGACGAATTTGTAATTGCAAATAAGCATTATCACGTTCTAGCTCAGCCATTTCATCAAATACATCTTGGTTCAAACGCCCCAACAACTGTTCACTGGGATAATCATTAGGAGAAACAGATTCACTAAGAGGTTGCGGCCCCGTAATGATTTTTTCATTGACCCCTGGAAGAGGTGTTATTTCCATTGAATCCAAAGAGGTTCGGGCTGGAAAATCAACCGTCTTTTTATTAGACAAATCAATTTCGGACATATCCATCTCAGGACCTAAATCCAAAGACTTATCTTGGGCCACTGCCCATGCCGGTAAAGTAAAAAAAGAAAGCACAAGTAAAGTTTTAAAAATTTGTTTATTTTGCATAGATCCTTCCTTCGTATTTCCATTTGTTAGACGCATCGCCCGCTGGCGTATATTCCAGTTTCATCAAACCTAAACCAGAAAATTTACTAAAAAACTTTTCCCATTCCATTGGGGGATATGGAGATAATATTGTAAAAGAATAGTATGTATAAGATCTTTGATTCGCCGGTCTTGTTCCATCTGGCCGATTAGGGGGATCTAATAAACTTTGACGTGTGAACTGAAACGAAAGTCCTGTAGATTGTTGAATTTCACGAATATCTTCCTCTAGTTCCTTTGACGTCATTTTTGGATCAGAAGAAATCAAGGGTATTGAAGGATTCGTAAAACTCATAACACCATTAGCAGAAGTTCCATCCGCATTCACATCAATTTTAAAATTTGTTAATTGATACTTTTCTATACCAAAACGAATCCAAGGCAAACGTCCCTCCTTGATATTCGTCAATCGCCATGAGGTGGTCATTTCCTTTGGGGTACATTGTACAGTTCCCATTGTCCAACCAGGGAAAATAATGGCCTGCACTTGATGAACACTAACATCACATTGACTAAAGAAAGCATGCATATCTGGCACCTTTTCCCATGGCTTTGGGGGAGCAGGAGCCGGTTGTTGCACAACAATTCCACTGCCTTGTGTTGGTACGGGATGTGGAATATCACTAGGCGTAAAAATCGTCTGAAGTGCTTGAACCAACATCCATATCAAATAACCAACCACAGATACAATAGCGATGGACAGAGCCAATAAAAATTTAGTCTTACGCTGAGCATTAATAGATTGCAAACGCACTTTGCGCATACCACGAACCAATTGGTTCAAATCCTGCTGTTGAACACCTTCAATATTCCATTCAGCGGGGACTATTTTTAAATTCCAATCTGGAACAGCCATCATGGCTGCATAAGCTTTTTGTGCTTCAACTTCACTGGCAAAAACAATATCTTCTTCGGCCAAAATCAAATCGTTACGGATGGCAATCAACCACCACCCTTCCTCAACACGAAATACGGCACAAACAGAACCTTGTTCTGAAAATGCTGCAGCAACAGAAGCTGCCAAAGAAGGCATACCATCCTTATGCCCTAACTCAGTACTACCAATACCATATTGTGGAGCCGATGCTGGCCTTAAACAATATAAATCTGCCCCGACCTCACTTTCGGCCGATTCACGAATTTCAACAATCGGATCATCCAAATTTTGCAATGGTTGCCATACCAAACCAACTGCAAACTTTTGACCATCAACAGTCACAACTCCTGTGGAAGAGCGTTTTACCTTTTCCACACGAGTTGTTTCCAATTGATCAATCAGGTTGTCTTTTTGTTCAGCCATATGATACGGACTCCTTAATAATTTCTCATTAAAGCCTCTTGTGACAATGGCGACTGCAGGATTTCAGGCGTGAGCAAGATAACCATTACCCCCCGAGAAGTATTATTGACTGCAGACCCACCCAACAATCCCATCTTGGCTTTACCAATTCCAGATGTTTTTGTTTCATCTTGCAATTTTTCAAAACCTGTCAAAACTAACGTTTGTCCTGAGCGCATCGCAATTTCTTGGACAAAACCACGCATTTCCATTGTCGGTAATTGCAATGAGGTCTTTTCGGTTTCTTCACCATTGGAAGAATCTTCGCCTTCACCAGAAGATGAGGAATCACCCCCACCAACATTCACGTATTTCCAATCCACCACATCCGACAATGATAAATTAAACAATAAAATCAAACGGCCATGATCCAAAATTCGGGGCAACAATTCCATTGTAAAACCATAGTTTAACGTATCCACTTCATAGTCAGTATCAGTGGATTTATCCTCACCGCTACCCGAAGAAGTTACCGTAATTTCTTTCAGATAGTTTTGTGTTTTAGAAACTTGAACTGGTGCAACTTTATTATTTAATGTTGTCACAGAGGCGCTGGTCACTTGACGCACCTTACCTTGTTGAGATAAAGCCTGAATCACACCCGAAGATCCTTTAAACTTTGAACCTTCTTTTACCAAAGTCATTGTTAAATTCGCCGCACCTTCAAAGGCAGAAGATGTCCCTGCAAATGTCGCTGCAATGTTTTTACTATTGAAGGCAATCTGGGTTAAATCCAAACCATATTGATCGCTGTTGTTCAAGGTAACCTGCAACACACGCACAGTGATTGCAACTTGACGGGATAATTTTTCGTTCCAACCATTTATATAGGCCGCGACCTTACGAACAATATAGGGACTAGCCGTGACAGTCACAGTACCCGCAGCATGTGAAAAAGATAATTTTCCATTGTCACCCACAACTTGTTTGACACCTTCTTCTATACTTTCCCAAATTTTCAAATCTGTACTGACAGCCAAAGTAGAAGAAGCACTTCCACCACCACTTTCCCCCATGGATGATCCCGACATATTGGCAGACATTGTTGTTTCCGTTGGCAAAGCATAAACCGTAAAGACACGTGTTTCTTGGGTAAAGAAGCTAACAATTCCATCTTTATAACGCCAATAGACATTATAACGATTTGATAAATAGTTCAACAACCCACTTAAAGAACCCGTGTATTTTAAGGGTACAGCATCTTCTGGTATCGCATTGTCTGCACGCAAATCATCCAAACGAATATTCATCCCTGTAATATCGGAAACTTCTTGAAGAATATCGGGTAACGTTGCATCCTCAGATACAGCAATCGTAATGCCATCATCTTTTTCCAACCAACTGGGCAAAGCATCCCCTTCCATAATTTTGGTGCTAGATGAACCCAACCAAATATCATTTTGGATACGCACCGTATCATTTGGCTCAGGCAAATCAGGAATCTGAGAGGCTTCTTGATATTCTTCCACACGCGACAAAGTTTCTTCAATTCTTTTATCCGTTTCAGCGACATACTTGTTGCACGCCGTTAAAGCAAAACACCCTGCCAATAAAGCAACTGTCAGTTTTTTAATGAGCATTCTCATCCTCCTGTATGCTAATGACCAACACACGATTACCACGATAAAATGTTCCTATAGGTGCAGGAACAGCACGCGCAAATGTCCGAATAATTGCACTGGCAACCTCAGTAAAGGTTCCACGAAAAACGACACCTGCTTCCAAATTATAATCCCGATCCAATTTCCATATCAAAGTCCATCCAGATACTTCAGCCCACTGAGTCAATAAAGACTTCAATGTTTCACCGCGTGCTGCATCCCAATCATGCACACCCTCACCAAAAGCGATTTTTTCGTTTGTATCATGGGCCACCCACTGTCCACCGAGTCCCGTTGATTCAATTCGTTCAGTTCTGTGAACAGTTTGTCGATCTGTTGTCCCCACACGTGTCCCAGAAACCTGAGTTGTTGTTGTACGCAAAGCTCCATTGGGCATTACCTCTACGCGGGTGTCAGCAGGCATAGAGTAGGACAAAGGTTGATAAGAAGTTTTAACAACAGCGGGTTCAACTTGAATATCGCCTGAAACGCAATCCACACAATCGTTGGTATTAAAAGTAGCATCCGTAGAGTACAGCATATCACACCCAGCATTGCCATCTGCGCAATCAATAAATTGACTCGTTTGGGCATAGCCTGAAGTCACACAAAGCACCAAAGCAGCACCCGTAAAAAGCTTAAGAAAATCTATTTTTTTCATATTAAACTCCCTGTTTTAAAAAAACATACACTGTTTTTTTTGATATTACAAGCATTTTTTTACCAACTAATTGTTTTTTGTCTTTTTTTATTCACTTTTACCTCTTGATCCAACATATTTGCATAGCCAAGTAAAACAGAATCCGCCGCACGATTAGTTTTATAAACCACGATTTGATGACGTGAAACACCCTGTTCTAAAACAGCCTGAAGCATCAAGCCCACCCGTTTACTTTGTAGCGGCCAATTTTCTTCAGATACCCGAATTTCAAGTATCAAACGCGGATCTTGACGCACTTTTATTGCAAAGGATTTAATCCATTTTAATGCTTGAGCAGACAAATGTGCTTGACCAGGATAAAATTTAATACGTACCTCTTTGGGAATGGAAAAATAAGTTGTTGTGCCTTTTTCCATAGCCTCCAACATTTGGTCAGCATATTCTGGTTGCTGAATAACAGGATCAATCGTTGTTTTAATATATCTGTCAACCGTTGCTTGTGGTGGGGGCAAATCTGGCAACTTGGTCAAAATAGCCTTTTTGGGATAATACATACCTGGAATTGGCGTAAAGTTGCGCGTTTGCGTCACAACAGGTTTATTGGCATTCAAACTCATTGCATCTTTACCAAAGATCTCTGTCAGGATATCTACACTTGACGGAATGGGGGTCACATTTTGCATCACAGATGCTGGAGAAACTGCAATCGGATCGCTTGGCATTGTATAGGTATCCAATAAAAAATCATTGGGATTTGGAACAGCCACCACCTCTGGTGTCTGAGCCATTACAGACAACGAAAGCAATATCCCAACAAAAGAAGTACCCAATTCTAACTTCATGCATTCCCCAAACGCATATATTAAACTGCTTGTATCATAAACTTTAAAAAGTTAACATTTTATTAACAAGTGTTTTTTTTATATATTTTTTAAAAAAAGACTGGACAAAGTAATAAAAATAGGTTATCAAACAATTATGATTTGAAATGGTTTCAAGTCTAAAAACCTTAAGGAGTCGGATGAAATAAAGGATTTTGAACTTTTTGGACGTATCGTTGACGTGCAAGTGTACAAAGGAATTTAAATCAAAAGACTATTCTTGAAAAGAAAGGAAAAAAATGAACCAAAATCTTAGAAAAAGTTATTGAAGCGCGGGGTTAGCGATGAAATTACTTTTCTGATTTTGATACATTGAAAATCCAATCTAAATATAAACAACAGAAAGGAAAAAAATGAAAAAATTAGTAAAAACTTTGGCCTTGGTGGCCGTTTTCGGAGTCATCATGTATGCCACTGGCGCATGGGCACAAAATGCCTTTGATACAGCAATCGGAAGCTTGGCAACCTTATTTAATAACGTAAAAGGCGTTTTTTACATTTTGGCCGCTTTCGGTTTGATTGGTATGGCAGCCGCAGCATTGCTCGGTAAAATCCAATGGAAATGGTTGTTCGCCTTGGTCTTCGGCGTGGCCATTGTGGCAGGTGCCGGTATGATTGTAAGTTATGCCGCAGGAGAATCTGTTGATACAAATGATACTTTCGGTAATGACACTGGATCATCATATTAACAATAAAAAATCCATCAGAGGCACCCCGTTTTTACGGGGTGTTTTTGATATCTTTCATCTTTGTCATTTCTATCAAAAACAACACACTCAGAAATCCAGTAATAGCATAGCCTTATATGTTGATGAAGGTTCATGCCAAGCACGAATATAATATAGGAAAAATATCATCCCCCACTTGATGGGGGATGAATTAAAACTGAAATACAAACATTATTAGGTTTTCAAGTCAACCCCAAAAACGACCGTGGAATAAAAGATTACTCTTTTTTATTGCTCGCTTCCACTGCCATTTCCTTGGCCTTTAAGTAATCAAACTTACCCGTTCCCAATAAAGGGGGCTGCTCAGTATAAATAATCATACTGGGCAAGCCCAATTCTGTCATACCTGCATCTTTAAATACAGGAATCAAAGCATCCTTTGTGATCGCCTTTTCATTGGTAATCAAAACAATTTTTTCACCTTTGCGATCATCAGGTAAATTCACAGCCCCCGACAGAGCATCCGGCCACTTTTTGGCAATTGTTTGTTCTACCGCCATCAAGGATACCATTTCCCCCCCGATTTTGGCAAAACGTTTTGAGCGCCCTTTAATCGTGATAAAGCCATCGTTGTCAATTTCCACAATATCCCCTGTATCATACCAACCATCCTTTGGAGGTTCTAGTACGCCCGGATTTGTGTGACGCATATAACCTTGCATAATATTGGGTCCTTTAACATACAATTCGCCCCCTTCTGTGATGCCATCCACTTTTTTCAAGCGCGATTCCATCCCTGGCAACAAACGCCCCACAGAATTTTTCTTTTGAAATAAAAATGTATTGACAGAAATAAAGGGCGAACATTCAGTGGCACCATAGCCTTCAAATAAACGCACACCGAATTTCTCCTGCCACACTGTACGTGTTTCCTCACGAATTTTTTCGGCACCACCTGCTACAACACGCAAACTATTAAAATCATAAGGATTTGCACATTTGGCATATGCTGATAAAAATGTATCTGTTGCAAAGAAAATCGTCGCACGAATACTGGCCGCTATTTCAGGAATAATCCGATAATGTAATGGGGTTGGGTACAAAAACGTCTTACACCCCAAAATCATGGGCAATATCGTCCCTGCCCCTAAACCAAAAGAATGGAACAAAGGCAAACAGTTTAAAAACACATCATTTTTATACACATCAAAACGACAAGGTACTTGATAGCAGTTGGACAACAAGTTATAATGACTTAAAAACACTGCTTTAGGCAATCCTTCCGATCCAGAGGTAAATAAAATAACAGCAGTATCCTTTGATGATGTTTTTCCACCACTGGTTTTCCGATAGACAGCATGTGGAAACAAAGCACCCCACATACCACGCAATTTATCCGATAAAATCAATGTAGATTTTAAATCTTCCAAATACACCACTTTAATATCATTTTTTTCAATTTCGGCCACTAAATTTTCCAATTTAGCCATTTGAACCACTTTATGGGCTGTAACAATATGCTTTAATCCCACCGTTTGGCATGTACTGACAACCGCTTTTGGTCCAGCCGTAAAGTTAATCATGGCAGGCACTTTACCAAAGGCTTGTAACCCAAAAAAAGTATAGGCACAGGCCGAAGATGTCGGGATCATCACCCCCACACGTTCATCATTTGGTAAGGCTTTATTGATTAAAGAGCCCAAAACAAATGATTTTAAAAAGACACTGGCAAATGTTTGAGGCTTACGTGCTGTATCATCCAAAATTCGGAACATACGCCCACGCATCTTCATCGCATCCGCAACAGCCTGAAATACAGTTCTGTTCTTATCATAACTATCAAAAACCATACCAGAAATTACATCATACAACTTACCCGAAGAACGTTGGCGTTGCTCACGATTGGGCATGGATTCAGGATATTTAAATTCAACAGGGGGCATAACAGTTAAGGTAATTTGCGGAAAAGCCTTAAACCACGCACGCTTACCCAAAACACGCGAACCAAAGGTATGCATCGCCCCATCAATGCGAATTGGCACAATTGGCGCCTCTCCCTTGAGTGCCATCATGGCTGTACCTTCATAAATTTTAAGACGCGTATTTCCACCTTCTAATAGTCCACCATTAAAAATCATGCAGGTTTTATTTTGCTTTAACTCATTAACCATCGCCTTGACAGCAAAAGGACTGACCGGATCCAAAGGACGCAAATCCACCAAATTCGTCATAAACTTAACCAACGTCTTTTCTAATAATCTTTCGTTAATAGAAAAAACAATCGGCCTGTCAATAAAGGTGGATATCAACAATACATCCATATAGCTGGTGTGATTGCAAACAATCAAACAACGTTCGCCATTTTTGGGTAATCTTTCCAATCCATAAACTTTCACCTTAAACAATTTTCCCAAAACTTTTTTAAAGAAACGACGTCTTTGATCAATGGGCAACAAACGAACAAAGTATAAGGAAACAAATATGTTTAAAATCGCAAAGAAAATGACCACATCAGATAGATTGAAAAACAGCATCCGCATTGCCAAAATAATCACAAAGGCCCCTGTCATTGTAACCGCATTTAACAAGCCACTGAACGAAAACATACGCCCCATAATCTTGGCATCTGTATGCATTTGTAATTGAGCATAAAAGGGAATAATATACAAAGCCGACAAAGCCCCCAACGCCATGACAGCCAATAAAACATGCCAATAAAGAACACTACCTGTCAACAATTTAAAAATAGTAATAGCTTTATTAACCTCTATATGGCCAAGAGCACGACCCGCAAAAACCAAATCCAACAATACAATTGAAATTAAAAAACCAACCCACATGGCCTGAGATCCCAAACGCTTACGCGCTGTTCTGACACAGGCAACAGCCCCCAAAATATACCCTAAAGGAAAAATTGCCCCTGACAAAAAGGCCACCACAGACCAACGGGCTTTCAAAATTTCTTGGCCATATTCACTGGAAACCATTCCAACCAAACTCATTAAAACCCAAAACCATGCAATACCAATTAAATACGCCCAATCATCAAATTTATATTTCAATGTTTTGGATACAAAATCAAATACATGAATGGGATTTTTAACCACTTTCGTTTCTGGATCCACAGGGTTTTGATTTGGAATAGCATAGGTAATAGCGAGACTCAACACAGATAAAGCAACAGCTAATAAACAAACATAACTACCTGAGATTTCAAACTTGACAATCATCATCATCATTAAGGCCGATAACCCCAAACCAATCAAAGAAGCAACCTTTAACCAAGCATTGGATTTAACCAAATCACGTTCTGTAACCAAAGCAGGCATAATAGCATAATCAGCCACACGCAAACAAGCCCCAATAAAGCCCAATCCCCCCATAATAGCCAAGAGAGCCCATCTGGAATTTAGTGAAACCCCACCTAAGGTCAAAAACAGGGCCCCCATTTCCACAATTCTGAAGAACATTAAAAATCTTCTTTTGGAAATTTTATCGGCAACCTGTCCTGCAACTGTACTGCCCATACAAAACGTCAATGCATAAAAAATCAAGCCTGTTACCACAAACGCAGTGCTTTCTTGGGTTAAATTATAGGTCGCATAAAACAAAAATAACGTCCGCATAAATGCATCATTGATGGACGATAAAAAATGTGATAAAAGAAATGGTGTAAAGCGTTTATTTAAAAATAAGTGCATAAATAACTCCTTTTTGTTTTAGCTTAGCATACTTTATTATAAAATGCAAATTGAACCTTTAAAAAACAGATTGAGGGTGCAAAATTCCCCCCTTCATCTCAACCAAAGCCACTATTTTATTCATACATATCACAACATAAATCCCCTTTAAATTTATAAAGGATTCAGACTTAACTCTTTGTCCATAGCGAATACGTTGAGCTGTTAGTATATCCACCTGAATTTGGGGTAAATCGGAAACCACCTTTTCCATCGGGAAAATATGTGCCATCAAATTATCATCTAATGAAACGGCCTGATGGATACCAAATGGGCCATCTTGTGTACGGTGCAGGCGCACCACAACCCCCAACGTATTCAAAGCATGTGCTATATCATGTGCCAAAGTACGAATATAGGTTCCTTTACCCACTGTTGCCACAAAATTGGCTTTTGTCTCATCTGAGTTTAATAATTCAAGACGATAAATCATCACAAAACGGGGTTTCATACGTACTTCTTTTCCAAAGCGTGCTAAATCATAGGCCCGTTGTCCGTCAATTTTTATGGCAGAAAAAATACTAGGTACTTGAGTAATTTGACCTATAAAATTCGATAATACAGACAAAATTTCTTTTTTGGTTGGACGCAAATCAGATGTTGCTACTATCTTACCAGCCAAATCATCAGAATCCGTTTCATAACCCCATTGGATAGTAAATTCATATGTTTTTTTGTCATCCATCACAAAAGGAATTAAACGGGTTGCTTTGCCCAAAGCGATGGGTAAAACGCCTGTGGCCAAAGGGTCCAAGGTCCCCGCATGACCTATCTTGGCTGGATGTAATAAATGCTTCAACTTCCCCACTACTTGAGTAGATCCCATTTCATATGGTTTGTTGATCACCAACCATCCGTCTAAATTATTTTTTGTATTTATCAAGGTCGGCCTTTACACGCGGACTATTCAAAATCGCCTCAATATGTGCATCTTGCTCAAAACGAGTATCCGAAAAAAAACGGACTTCGGGTGTGATACGCAACCGAATATTTTGCCCAATTTTTTTACGAAAAATACCTTTGTGTTCATTCAATAAAGCCACTTGTTCATCTGTATTCACCGGTGGCATTGCCCGCATATAAATATCTGTATACCCAAAATCAGGGGCAACCTGTACCTCAGTAATCATCAAATAAGGGGCTTTTAGTCCTTTTATAAACAGATTGTTTTCTATCAACATTTGGGCCAATAATTTTCTAATTTCCTCGGCCACACGCAATTGCCGTTGTGAGGGTGCTTTTTTCATGTCATTCCTTTCTTTGGGGGGTATTTTATCACATTTACCTTAAAAGTGCAATAATAAATCCTTCAAAGAACCTTCATCCCTCAGATAAATTTTACACTTATCAAAAAAGCGCTTGCATTTAAAAAAAATCTTTTGTATAATGAGAACAAAACACGAACAAAGGAGAAAAAATGGAAAAAGATAAAGCATTAGAAGCCGCTGTGGCACAAATTGAAAGGGCCTTTGGTAAAGGCTCAATTATGCGTTTGGGGCAACAAGAAAATGCCGTGGATATGCCAGCAATTTCTACGGGGTCTTTGGGGTTGGATTTGGCGCTGGGAATCGGCGGATTACCCAAAGGACGTATCATTGAAATTTATGGACCAGAAAGTTCAGGTAAAACAACTTTGGCCCTGCATGTGGTGGCCGAAGCCCAAAAACAAGGCGGCAACTGTGCCTATGTAGATGCGGAACACGCGTTGGATCCCAGTTATGCACGCAAATTGGGTGTTAAGATTGATGATTTGTTGATTTCTCAACCCGATACAGGCGAACAGGCATTGGAAATCGCGGATACTTTGGTGCGTTCTGGAACCATAAGTGTATTGGTGGTGGATTCTGTGGCGGCATTAGTGCCTAAAGCAGAATTAGAAGGCGATATGGGCGATTCGCATATGGGATTACAGGCGCGTTTGATGAGTCAAGCGTTGCGTAAATTGACCGCTTCCGTGGCACGCACGAATACTCTGGTGATTTTCATCAACCAAATTCGTATGAAAATCGGTGTGATGTTCGGAAATCCTGAAACCACGACAGGAGGCAACGCATTAAAGTTTTATGCCAGCGTGCGCATGGACATTCGTCGCATTGGATCCATCAAAGATCATGAAGATGTTATCGGTAATCAAACCCGCGTTAAAATCGTGAAAAATAAAGTGGCACCGCCATTTAAAACAGTTGATTTTGATATTTTGTATGGCGAAGGGGTTTCTAAAACAGGCGAATTGTTGGATTTAGGTGTTAAGGCTGGTTTGATTGAAAAAGCAGGCGCTTACTTTTCCTATAAAGGTGAGCGTGTGGGACAAGGTCGTGAAGCCGCACGTAAATTCTTAAAAGAAAATACTAAAATTGCTGATGAAATTGAAGCCGCCATTCGCAAAAATGCCAAAGATATTTCCAAAGACATGATTGTGGGTGATAACGATGCCGCTACCGAAGAACAATAAAATTGTTCTTGACATAAGCGGATTGGATTAGCAGTATGAACACAAATGGGCCAAGGGGATTCATGAAAAAGCATTTATTTTTGCATCTCAGCTTTATGGGATTGATGGGGTTATCCACGATTGCCTATGGTGGTTGGACAAAATATGGCCCAAATTTTAAATCGGGCGATCCCATCCCCAATGGTGATTGCTTGGAAATGATGTGTGAACATGGTTGCGTGGAAGATACGAATGGTGAAGGGGAATGCTGTCCGGGAGAAGGAAATTGTCGTACGCTCAGCGGTGAAGATGTTGATTTATGTTGCGAAGATGGTCAAATCTGTAATATTGGTCATTGTTGTCCCGTCGAGACGCCTAAATGGGATGCAGAACAACAAAAATGTGTGGAATGTTTGGTGGATGAAGATTGTGAAGGAGAGGCAACATGTGATCCCATAACAAAAACTTGCGTTGGAAAGTGCGTTCCCCTATATACGAATAAGCAGTATAACATGGAGGTCAACGGATCCCCTTGTTGTGATCAATTAATTACCTTCGTAACCAATGTTTTGTTTTCAGGATATAATAAAGAAGATGGTTTTCGTTATGGTTGTTGTCCTAATGAAAGAACATATAAGCAAACCTGTTGTGATGTCAACCAAAAGGCATTAACAACAGGTTGTTGCGATAATAACAAAATTTATGTTGAAGGTGCGGAGAAAAAATGTTGTTTGTCACCCTCCCTTCTTTATGAAGGGAAATGTATAGAATGCCTAGTTAATTATGGTGAAGAGTTTGGTGCATGTTTGAACCAAGATGCTCCTATTTGTAACAAAGAGCACAAATGTGAGCCCTGTCCATCAGAAAGACCGTATTTTTATAAGGGCATATGTTACAGCTGTAAAGATCTACCCGAAAATCAATTGGATGTTTCTCCAACCAATATTACAAATGGTAGCAAAAATGGTGTTTATACGGTTTTAGATTGGACAACATTCCCCGTTGAATCAGTACTAAAGATGCACTCGTTGTGTATCGATGATTATTTAAGATTATACTTTAATTATAATGAAGAGGCAAAAGATAAAATTCAACAATGGAATGCGTGGAATGTTTTTTGTAAGGAAATGAATGGGTACAGGGATGATCAATACACTATTCCCGCAAATACCCCCTTTAAATTAAAAATACACGATAAGGGATCTGGTAATGTAGATTGGCAGGGCAGCATAACCATTCATGCAATTTGTAACTGAGTTCATATTTATTTATATTCCAATGTTTCGTCGTGGATATACTGAATTTCAATACCGGCCTGTTGGAGCATTTCTTCAGCCTCACCGCCTGCATGATATTTATATTCAGCCACGATTCGCTTGATACCGCAGGCAATCAATAACATAGCACACGTGCGACAAGGAGCAAGCTTGCAATAAAGAGTTCCCCCCGCAATTGAAACGCCACGTTTGGCCGCCTGACAAATAGCATTTTGTTCAGCATGAATCGTGCGCATACAATGTTCGCGAATCGTCCCATCTTCATCTACGACCTTTTTCATTAAATGTCCCACTTCATCACAGTGTGGTAATCCTGGGGGAGAGCCCACATAACCCGATACAACAATTTGATTGTCTTTGACAATGACACAAGCGGTACGACCACGATCACAAGTGGCGCGCTTTGCTAAAGCATGCATCACATCCAAAAAGTATTCATCCCAACTGGGGCGACTATATTTTTCCATAGAACCTCCTTTTTGACTAGTTTAAAAAATTTCACACAAAAAATCAACCAATTTGTAATTCTTGAGCATGGTATCTTAACCAGTTTTTTGACCGCATAATGTCAGGCGTTAAAGTCGCAACTGTCTTCCAAAAATAAGGACTATGATCCATATGTTTAAGATGACTTACCTCATGAGCTATTAAATAACGAATCACAAAATCAGGGGCCATAGCCACTCGCCAACAAAAACTCAAATTTCCTGAACTAGAGCAACTCCCCCAACGCGAGGAAGTATCCCGCAAAGTAATATGTCCATAGTGAACACCTAATTTTTGGGCGTATTCCCGAACCTGTTTTTGAATCAAAGATAAAAACTCTTTTTTGATTAAATCTTTAACACGCCGATTAAAAAATGACAAATCTCCACCAATAACAATTTCCATATTTGTTATTGTATTTCCCTTTTGTTTAGGGTCGTGTATTATCAAATAATCCTTGCCACATAATGAAATGACTTGATTAGGGACAAATTTTTGGGGTTGAAAGGTATGTTTTTGAATCCATCCTGCTTGTTTTTCAGCCCAACGTAAAGCATACCATTTAGGACACAAAAAAGGAATCGTCAAAACAGGTTGTCCTTGTTTATTGACAGACAAGCGTAAATTTTTGGCGCGCCTGTTTTTATGTATCATTATTGAATTCACATCCATACAAAAATTATATAACAAAACAATAAAAAAGAAAAGAGGGGGGTTGCCGAAAAGTACCTTTTGCGCCATTTAAAAAGTGGGGGAAAGATGGTCAAATATAAACAACTTATACTAATGGTACCTGGTCAAGTAAAAAAAGAAGATAAAATGGATTTTTATCAGTCACTGTCCGCACAGGGGATCTATCAAACATTAAATGTTGCACAAAAAATTAAAAATGATCGTTGTTTAAACCCTGAATTCATATTCACATCAACGGCACTATATGCACGACAAAGTGCCGAAATAGTACACCAAATACTTCCAAAATCAGAACTTGCTTTTTGGGATCATTTGTATGCAGCTCATGAAAAAAATTTATTACATTTTTTAACCCATTTAGATGATATTTTCTCTAGTCTATTGCTTTTATCAGATGCCCAAGGAATTCAAAAATTAACCGTATTACTAACGGATAAAAAGCTTACTTTTAGCCCATCAAGCAGCCTTTGTATTCACTGGCCTATTACCCAAACATGGAAAACAATTGACCAGAATTTGGGACAATTGTATAAACTATGGCATCCTTAATTTTAAGAAATTTCGTTTTTTTGGGCCATACGCAACTGATGTGATAAATTTCCCAAAAATGCATAGGCCAACGATGGATGTAGCGCCATCAAACCATATAACTTATCTGATGTCAACTTTAACAAAACTGTTTTTTCTTTGGCAACAACCTTTCCCAACTGAGCAGGTGCAAAAACAGTTGTTTCCCCCAACATTTGACGCGCCAATATAGAGTATACCTCCTTTTCGGGCGTTACAAGTTCCAATGCACCGGCCAGCACAATATAGAGTGCATCATTTTCTTGATTTGATTTTAATAAGATATCCCCTGTTTTTAAGGTTTTTTCTTGGGCCGATTGTATGACATCGGATAAAGCAAGTTCTGAGGCTTTTTCAAATAAAACAATATTTTTTAATACAAGTACTTTTTCATAGGTAATCATATTTGCTCCTGTTGTTTTAAGTAAGAATTAAACGCTAAATTGGGATTTTCCATCATTAAATTTTTCAAAATATTTTTTCTTTCTTTTTCATCCTTAACCCAACTGTTTAGGTTATCTAGTGCAGCCTCCCACACAATAGGCCACGGACCACAAAAAGCTTTTTTCAAGACTATCAATTGATCCAAATTTCCAATTTGCTTAAGCCCCAAAATAGCGCAGGATTGTACCCACCGATCCACTTCAAAATCAGGTTGAACAGCTAATTGAATCAAAAATCCCATTGCTTGGGTCAAATTTAAAGATTGTTGCTGTGTATGTTCGTGATTCATCAATACAGGCTCTAATTTTTGACATAATTTTCTAGGTAAAAGATCCTTTAATAGGCTAAACGCTGCATCATAATGTTGTCCTGAGGATACAAGTAAAATCTCCACCGCCCGTTCTATTAAACTGTCTGGATAAAGAAGCATCAATTGATATAGAATGATTAAGCGTGTGTCATTACAACTATCTTCAAAAGAACGCAAGAGAAATGAAAAAGCATCCGATAAACGTGAATCAGGGGCTTGACGACATTTTTGAATATTGTTCTGCAACCAATGCCAACGATTTATGTCCCTAAATAGAGCTTGTTTTAAAATCTTCCGTCGACGCCAAGAAACCCAAATAATTTTTGAATTCAAAATCGCCCTTAAAATATCTTTACGTAATTTTTGTTCAGGCATATTGATATTTCTGAGCAAAATTTGCTTACCTTCTACGCTAGGTAAATTTTGTAAGAACAAAACTAATTTTTTACGTCTTTCCATCGGAACATAGGGATTCGTCAACATCTTTTCAATAGGGGGGAAGGCCTGTTTGCCATATTTTTTAAGGGCCTCTAATGCAACTTCTTGGTATTCAGGACGATCCAACGCAGATAAAACAAAGCTAAGTGCTTGCACGTGTCCAATCCGACCTGCCGTCAATAATGCCAAACGCATTAAATCGTCATCCTCTGTTTTCAATAAGGGTAAAACCAAACGAACCAAACCTGTTTGTGGCATATGATCAATAATATCCAGAGCTTTCATATTTTGTTTTTTATCTGGACTTTGGGCCATCTGCTGTAATCCATCCATTGCCAATAAAGCGCTATCCCCACCAGATTGTAAAAATCCCAATACAGCACCTGCTTGCAGCTTTTTATCATCCAAGTAAGCGCCATAGCGATGAAATAACGTTCGTGCATTTTGTTCCCCATGATAACGAATCAGCATTGCCAACATCCGACAACGTACCTCCTCTGATTTTTCCTTTTGCATTTTTTGATTCAGCAAACGTGCCAAAGAAGTAGTAACCCCCATCATATCTAATTTATCCAAAGCGAACAAACGTACCTGAGTTTCTTTGTGGTTGAGTGCCTGAATCAAGCATTTTGTGTATTTTGGAAAATCAGCCTGCTGCATTAACCGCAAAAAATAAATTGCATCATCTATTAAAGGTGATTGAACACCTTTTAAAACATAGTAAACCACTTTCTGTGAAATCAGCATCACAGGACCTGTGCACCAACGCCGCATTTGACACATATGCAACAAAAATCTGGCATAAAAAGATAAACTGATATTCATAAAGCATCCCAACATAAATGTCATCAACAATAATATAAAAGGTTGATAAAACATGGGAACTGTAATAATCAAAGAACCCGAAAACAAAACAGCCAATGGTTGAACTATAACCTGACGTTGCCAACGTAAACGTCGCCCCTGACCTAAACTTAATAACTGAGGCAATGTTGATAAATATGTCTGCCAACAAAAATGTCCCAATATACTGGTCATTACAATCCCCACATAAACCCACAAAGGTTTCTGTCCCAAAGTCCCCATAAAAATAACTAAAAGCCCCATCAGAATTCCCCAAAGGCTGGTTATCTGTATATATGTATAAGCCACCCGAAAGCATAAAGCCACCAAAAGCAATCCAATAACGCCTCGCCACAACCAAAGATGGGCAATAACCTGTCCAAAATCCGCTCTTTCAATCACCAGTGTGTGTAATAAAAAATAATCCGATAAATAACTAGATGCCGCATATAAAAATGATAAACACAAAATGCAGCCCACCATTTTATTTTCTGACGCGTCCTGAACACCACCTGACTTACGGACAAATGTTTCTGTTGACATCGGCAACAACCACACCAAAATCTTTAAAATTAAAAATAAACCTGTCAACCATCCAACAGCACCATTTAAATGTGCCAATGCATGTGAATTGGGATGAGCCAAAACTGCCCCCCCTATGAAGAGCCCCAAAAGTTCCGCACCCATAACCCCCAAAAATTTAAATGAATTAAAGCGCAATAAAATAAATCGGTGCGCAATTGTCCAAAAGATTGTGCTGAACAAAATCATTGCAACATATTTATAAACAAATAAGGCCTGAATAAAAACTGATTGTACACCAAAGGTATTAATGAGGGCTAAAATCCCCACTAAAATTAACGTCAGGAGTGCTGTTAATGGTGCTCCCCCATAACCATTACGCCGATCCAATTTAACCGTTAGGCTGCCTATAAAAGGTAATAAAGGTGCCATAAATAAAAAATCAATACCGACATAAAAGATACCATGATTTTGTAAAAATAAGGCACTTGTTCCTACATCTAAGTAAACAAAACTGATTCCTTGCAAAAATGCACCAATCACCAATAACAATAAAACACGCCAATCTGGCAACGAAATTTTTCTAATGCGCGCCCATAATCTTGACCATTTTATTTTCATTCATCCCCCAATAAAGAATCCACATATTCTTCGGCTGAAAAAGAATTTAAATCATCCACACCTTCCCCAACACCAAGAGCATAAATTGGCAGATGAAAGGTATCAGCTAACGCCACCAAAACACCCCCTTTGGCTGTACCATCTAATTTGGTCATAATCAAACCTGTTAAAGGAGTCGTTTCATTAAAAATTTTCACTTGTGAAAGTGCGTTTTGTCCCACTGTAGCATCCAAAACTAATATACATTCATGGGGCATATCCGAATTGACTTTTTTAATAACTCGATAAATTTTTTTCAATTCTTCCATCAAATCTGTTCGATTTTGCAAACGCCCCGCCGTATCAATAAAAACAACATCTGTTTTCTTTTTTTGTGCTTGCTGTAAGGCGTCATAAATCAACCCTGAAGCATCACATCCTTGCACTCCAGAATAAAAATCAGCCCCTGTTTTTTCGGCCCATTTTTTCAATTGTTCCACGGCACCAGCCCTGAAAGTATCGGCTGCCACCAAAGCCACTTTTTGACCTTTTTCAGAATAAATTTGTGCCAACTTACCGATACTGGTCGTTTTACCAGCGCCATTGACACCAATCATTAAAACAACAGCTGGTTGGCATCTAGGTAAAGTTAAAGTGTGCGCAACAGACTGCATCTTTTGCACCAAAATATGACGCACAATTGCCCGTATCTGTTCAGTATTTGTTGGTTTTTCTTGATGTACTTTTTGAACAATTTCATCAGTATTGTGAATCCCAACATCAGCCAAAAGTAAAGATTCTTCTAAATCATCTAAATTCAATGATTTGAAATTCAAAATATGCGCTGTTTTTTGCAGGCTTTTTTTCAACTTATCCAACCAACGCATTGTCTTGAACTCCTTTGATTTGAACTGAAATGATTTGCCCCACAGGAGCATTTGAATTTAATATAACATGTAAATAATTTTCTGTCCAGCCTTTTTTATCCGATTCCACCAAAACAGAAACTGTTTTACCCACCATTTGTTTTAGCAAATCTGCATATTTTTGATTCCCTAAATCACGCAAAATCTTGGCACGTTCTTTGCGTACATTGACGGGTAATTGTTTCAATTTAACAGCAGGTGTCCCTGGGCGCTCTGAATAGGGGAAAACGTGCAAATGTGTTAGATTTGCTTTTTTGACCAAATCCAAAGTATGTTGAAATTGTTCATCGGATTCGGTTGGAAAACCCGTAATAAAATCGGCCCCGAGAGCAACTTCAGGACGCACTCTACGTAATTTTTGCGCCAAATCCAAAATATCTTGCTGGCGATGACGTCGCCCCATCATACGCAAAATAATATCATCACCCGATTGAATGGATAAGTGAAAATGGGGCATAATTTGTGGATATTTTTGTACTAATGCCACAAAATCATCCCCCAGTGCTGCTGGATCCAAAGAACCATAGCGTAAACGTTGAATTTGGGGTACTTCTTGTAATAAACGTTCTGTAATAGAACATAAACCATCTGGGTAAGAAGCCACATCTGCCCCCGTTAAAACGATTTCGTTAAAACCATTTTGAATAAAGATTTTAGCCTGTTCAATCACTTGATTTGGAGCAAGCCCTTGATTTTTACCACGCGCCAAGCGCACCACACAAAAAGTACAATGATGATTGCAACCTTGTTGAATCTGTAAAAAAGCCCGCGTACGGCCTTCAAAATCAGCCACAATTGGTAAATCAAATTCTTGATGTATGTCTCCAACTGCCTGCTTTTGATTGCCACATAAAAATTCTTTATCCAATTTTTCACGATTGCCCAAGACCCTATCCACTTCAGGCATCTGAGCATATTTGATTGGATCTAATTGAGCCGCACAACCTGTTACCACTAAAATACTGTCAGGGTTTTCACGTTTAAGCTTACGAATTGTTTGACAGCATTGACGTTCTGCCTCATGGGTCACTGCACAGGTGTTGACCACAATCACATTATCGGGTATCTCAGAGCCCAAGCGCATCATGACAGCACTTTCAAAAGTATTCATCCGACAACCAAACGTGATAATTTTCATAGGGGTATTGTATCAGATTTTTATCTAAAAAGCAATTTGAATTATCTGGCCTCTTTGTCCTTGACAAGACAGCCATTTTTTGGTATACTTCCCCATAATCTATATAAAAAGATATTATAATGAAAAATACATTGAACAAAGATTTTATTAACATATTATCGGTGCCATTTATCCTGTGGGGCCTAATTAAAGCAACTATTCAAGAGGATGATGAAGAAGAAGTCGTGCACTCAGTAAAAATAACATCCCATAAATCTGCTCAATTAAAGCAAAATAACCCCCAAAAACAAAGTGAACGTTGATATCTCCTCACTTATTTTTGTTAAAAATTAGACTTTTGCCTCAATATTTATCTATAAATCTTTTTATCAAAGCGCCGATGTATCCACAGCCATTGTTCTGGGTATTCGCGAATCCAATTTTCGTAAATATGGTTTACCTGAGACATAATTTCATATTCGGATTTTTCACGCGATAAACGGTGAAAAACCTTTAAAGGCGGATAAATTTTAGCCACATAATATCCACCTGAATGATAAACACACCGCGCCATCAATATGGGAACGTTAAATTTTAAAGCCAAACTGGCAATTGCCGTTGTGGTTTGAGCTGGGTGTCCCCATAAAGGAATCGTCATCCCTTCGCGATATTTCTGATCACATAAAATCGTAATAAACTGCCCCTTTTTGAGTACTTGAAATATCAAACGTGCACCATGTGTCCCTTTTGGAATATGCACTCCAGAACGTCGAGTAAAAAGTAATTTATTCAAATAAGGATTGTTGGCTGTACGAAACACAGGATTTAATTGAATTTCTGAGGATATAGCCTTTGCAAATGGTAATTCCCAATTCCCCATATGTGCCGAGCAAACAATACCACCTTTTCCTTCTTGAAAGGCTTTTTCTATATATTCTTTTCCCTCTATACGAGTCGTTTGCATAACCTGATTGACATGAAAAATCTCACCTGCAACACGTCCAAAATGACGCCACATGCCACGCAAAATTTTTTGGTGCTCGGCCAACGTTTTTTCAGGAAAAGCTATTTTTAAATTCACCAATGCAATCCGATTGCGTCTAAGCATTATATGCCCCAATAGGGCTCCCAAATTCTCCCCTAAAAAGCGTGCCACAGATAAAGGTAAAATTTTGAAAATCAGTATAAAAAAAGCAGCCCAAAATCCAACCAATGGGTCAGAGATATATTTTTGAACAAAGGTTCTTCTTCCAATGGCAATACCATTCATTCATACACCTCTTTTAAGAGTTGGTCTAATTCTTCAAAATCATCAAATTCAAAATGGCCCGTTACCGCCACAATATTGCTTCGTACTTCAGGCGGAATTTTTACCCAATCTTTTGTGGTTGTCGCCCACATCAAATCTGTATTATCTTTTTTTAAATCTTCAATATCAAAACGTGTGTAAAAATAATGGTCAGGAAAAGATTTTGTTGTTTTAAGTTGAATCCCATTTTGAATAAGCATTTGAAAGAATTTTTCTGGATGTCCAATTCCTGCAAAAGCACCTATTACCTTACCTTTGAACGTTTGAATAAAAGATTTATCCTGAACAAAATGACCTGTTAAAACGGGCAAATCAACCCCATTTTTCTTTAAATAATCCATCACTCCCCATGTATCTTTACCCACCAAGATTAAAGCATCAGCCCGTTTTAGTCCTATCAAAACGGGTTCACGCAAAGGTCCCGCTGGCAAAACACGACCATTCCCAAAGCCTAACGTTCCATCCACCACAATAAAAGAAAGTGTCTTAACCAAAGAAGGATTTTGAAAACCATCATCCATAATCAATAAATCCGCCTTTAATTTTTCGGCCAACTGTGCCCCCCTCGCACGTGCACTGTCAACAATAGTGGGTGCCGTCAAAGCCAACAAAAGCGCTTCATCACCTACATCCAGTGCTGAATGAGCGTGCACATCAACCAATACACTTTGCTGTCGTGCTTTATAACCATGATTTAAAAAATAAAATTTTTTCCCCTTTTGACGCAGGTAATTCCCCAATGCCAAACACACGGGGGTTTTGCCAACACCACCCACTGATAAATTACCCACACAAATGACTGGCATTTTGGATTGATAGGGATGGGATTTATGCAAACGACGTCTGACAAAAAAAGAATAAATGTGTCCCAAGGGATTTAATAATCGGGCCAATTTTGAATCTTTTTTTTGCCAAAATTTAGGTGCATGCATTTTAAACAAGATTCCTTTCTTTTAATAAATCATATAACCGATCCAACACTGCCATTTCAGAAATAGCCATTTGATGTGCCCGCTTTTTAATTTCAACTTGTGCATCAGGATGCATGAAATAAAAACGTATTTTTTCGGCCAATTCATCTTTATTTTGAATCTCAATCAAAGCATGACACTTTTTACCAGAAGCCATAAAAGCACGGAAATTTTGTGTATACGGCCCCACAAAAACAACCCGCGACCAATACATCGGTTCCAACATATTTTGCCCACCAAAATCAATTAAACTTCCCCCCACAAAGACAAGAGGCGCCAATTGATATAGAAGTCCCATTTCCCCAATGGTATCAGCCAAATAAACCTGAATATTATCAGAAATTTCTTCCCCTTTAGAACGACGAGCTACCTTTAAGCCCTTACCTTCAAACATCTTTTGAATTTCGTCTGCACGATTGGGATGACGTGGAACTGAAATCATCAATAAATTTTGAAAATCACCCTTTAAATTTAAGACAACATCAGCCAATTGTTCTTCCTCATTATGATGCGTAGAAGCACCACAAAAGCAAGGCCGATTTCCAATTTGGGACATTAATTTTTCCAATTCAGATGGATCAAAAGGACTGGCTGGTGCCGCACATTTAATGTTTCCGACACACGCTGTATTGGGACCGCCCAATACCTCCAAACGACGACGATCCTCTTGTGACTGCCCCAATGTTAAAGTAAAACAAGATAAAATAAAACGAATAACAGACGGACATTTTTGCCAACGTCCAAAAGAGCGATCAGAAATGCGACCATTTAATAATACCAAAGGAATGCCCGCCTGCTTAAATGCATACACTGTTGTCGGCCAAAATTCTGATTCAAACCAGTAAGCAGCTTGCGGTTGAAAATGTCGAATCAATCGTGCACAAGCCCAAGGCATATCCAGTGGCAAATAATGATGAAAAGCTCTCTGTGGCAAACGGGTTGCCATTAAATTGGCTGAAGTGACAGTCCCACTGGTAACCATAATATGTAAATTTTTATCCCGCTCCAACAAACGCTGAATCAAAGGCAACATAGATAAGCATTCCCCCACACTTGCACCATGCATCCATATTAATTTTCCATCAGGTCTAACACAACCTGGTATTCCCCAACGCTCTTTCCACCGATGCTTATCTTCCCTGCCTTTTGCTAAACGCAGCAAAAAAAACACACACCAAATCGGCAGACATAGAACAAATAACAACTGATATAAAAATAATCCTATCATTTTTTTTGACTTTTTGCTATATTACATTATCAATATGTATATCTTTTTTTAACAAAAAAGGCAAGAGATGATTGGTATAAAAGTACAAAATTTAATTTGGCAGAAGGCTTTGTTAGATTTATTGAAAGGCAATGCTGAAAAATTTGTTCCTACACATACTTATGCGGCCCTGCTCACAGATAATCAAATGGACACATTTAATGTACCAATATTGATTTTGGGGAAGGATATAGATTTGCCTTGTAGTGCCAAAAAACTAAAGGAAAAGTTGATTCAAATGAGTTTAGGAAATTTTGAAAATCAATACTTTAAATGGGAGCCACGTACCCGGCAGTTGATTCAAAAAGCCTCTCTCAAAATCATTCAGTTGACAGAGAAGGAATCTGCCATCATTGGATTTTTAGCAAAAAAATACGACCATCAAGCAACCAAAGGGGAAATTTTAGATACCGTTTGGCATTATCAACAAGATGTACATACACATACTTTGGAAAGCCACATTTACACCTTACGACAAAAACTATCCCCCTACGACGATAAACTCATTATCTTAGAAAGTGGTAAATACAAGCTTATTTAGTGGGTTCAACAATTTCCTTTTGACTCGCCTGTGGTGCTGGCGTTGCCGTTGTTGTAGGCGTCGTCAATTGTCCCACCATAGGCTGCCCACTTCCTGTTGATTGCCCCGTCAATGCCCCCGCATTCAGTGGAGCATGTCCTCCACCTAGTGCTGTATTTAACAATAAATCTTGAGTGGACATTGTCAAAGACGTCAATAATTCACTGTTTAACGTATCATATAAATCTGTCTTACGCAACACAGGATTTTTATCCATATACCACAAGACATTACGACCAAGTTCATCTGTAACAGCCAAATTTTGATTAGACTGTTGCAAGGCCTTTTGTAATAAAATCATTACGTTTTCATTGGGAGCATAGTATGCTGCAAAAAGCCACAAAGGTACCTTTTTAGGAGCACCAGGAATGGGAAATTCATCCAAAGAAACAATTTGAGACGCACGCTTTAAATCTTGATTCAAAAGGGCAACCAATACATCCGTATTACCACGTCTGACAGCCAATTGCATCAATGAACCACCGCACCGAGGTGTTTCGTCAAATACAACACCTTGCTCAATCAACTTTGCAATCTGAATTGCGTCCTTTGCATCACGTATTAACGTTTGACGTGGCGAATAAGCACACTCAGATTGCTGAGGTGCAGCACTTACAGACGCAGCCATTAAAGTTACCAAAGCACATGCCGTTAAGAACTTTTTCATGAAAAACCTCCCCGTTTTTTTTTAATTCTTGTAAGGATTATGAAACAAAAAAATCTTTTTGTCAATAGGTATATTTTGTTTTATATCAAAAAGAGAAACTGTGGATTTAATACCCTGCATATCCAACACATCCCATTGTTTCAACTCCATTGTATCTTTATCAATGATAAGAGTCAATTCACCCAATTCTTTGGCATCCTTTTTATGGGCTGTAATATAGTATTCATCCAAAACATCTTGAACGTCTGTTACCACAAAGCCAGCATCATCAAAGACCAACTTATCACGCAAAATCCATTCCACAGGGGTGGAATTTAAATCGAAATAATTCACCTCTTCCAAATCTTTATCGTGATAAATAAAAGCACCATTGGTGGCCACAAATTCCAAAGGCGAACCTTTTTCATAGGCCAAACGCATCTGACCAGGGCGAGAAATATAGATGATTCCCGTTTGTAAATCGTCTTTCATTTTGGAATTAAATTGAGCAAATTTAGCTTGCAAAGTGCGCATTTTATTATAGGCTTTTTCCACCTTATTCAAAATCGCCCGATTAGCTGGTGTATCAATTTTTTTATCCACCAATGCATAGGTCGGCAAAGTAAAACTTAAAAACAAAAGTAAAATTAATTTTTTCATTTTATTTCCTTTTTTAAAACGCATTTGCTATCCACATATTCGCGGTTAGGACAAAGCGCACAATTTTCGGGAGTGGTTGCCAATTCTTCTTTTTCATCGCAAGAAAGAGAAAAACTGTATAATTTCATTACCAGAGGCCTGTTCTTAGGCAAACAAAGATTTCCCTGGTATAACCCTCCACATTTTTTACAGTCCTCTTTTGACACACCAACTGAATGTGTGAGATCACCCAATACCTCGCAAGCAACACAGCTACCAAAACCATTTTTTATAGGATAATTTTTCGGACATTCTTTTAAAGAACTGATATACACATCATCTCTAATTTTTTGGGTTATACGATTGGGACATGACTTGTTATCCTTGTCTAATAAATAAATTACGTAAGGGGTATCACATGGTTCACAACCACCATTAGAATTAGCTATTTTCCCTTTTGAACATTTAGCACATTTGTGGTCCTTATATAAGCGTTGAGGACATTTCCGACACTCCGTCTCCAAAACATCATGTATCTCTACATCATTTTCATTACAAGGTATACATTTCCCATCCAAAGTTGCGTACTCTTCTTTTTGACAGTTTGTTTTTAATATGCATAAATTCTCTTTATAATAACGATTAGGACATTGATCACAACTACTCTTCGTTGTCTGTATTCCATAAGGATAACCACAACTATACAAATCTGCTGTCCATCCAATTCCATCTGTTCCAAAAGCTCTAGCCATTAGTAAGGGATTTCCATCCTTACCCTTAATTTCTTTAAAAAGGCAAAGATGATCTTCATAAACACGGTTAGGACATTTGGCACATTCTTTTTGTTTAATCTCTAATGATAAGGAATCACACGAATCACAATAACCATGCTTACCCTGCATTGGCTTATCCTGGGGACATTGTTTAATACAAAAATTATCCCAAGACCATTCTCCTAAGATTAAATTACTTTTATTGAAAGTTAATCCGGGGCAAGACTGACAATCTGATTGTTCAAAAACAGGTATAGCAAAATAATCAACCCAAGAATCACATGATTTGCAACCATATTTTGTTCTTAAAGGTGCTTCTGGAGGACATTTTTTTAAAACACTTATTAATTCTCCTTCAAAACGTGATGTACTTTTAGTTTCTCGATTGGGACAAATATCAAAATCTTTTTCGTGACCTTTTGCAATTTCAATTTCACCAAGATAATCACAACCAACACATTCTTTTTTTGCCCAACTAGACAAAAATGGAGCTTCTTTGGGACAATCATCAGACTTCATATAATGACGTGGAGGCATCGGTACAGCGTAAACAAGTTTCACTGAAAACAAACAAAGCATGATTAAAAAAATTTTTAACGTTTTTTTCATCCTATTCCCCCTTTAAAATTTCGCGTTTGCCGGCAGCGTTGGGCGGAGAAATCACACCATTGGCTTCCATTTGGTCAATCAAATCGGCCGCTTTATTATAACCGATAGACAAACGGCGTTGGATATAACTGGTCGTTGGCTTCTTATCGCGCAAAACAATCGCCACCGCTTGGTCATACAGGCTGCCACTTCCACCCGCGCCACCACTGGCACCACCCGCAGCCATTTGTGCGGATTCTTCCACCACCGCATCCACATACTTGGGCTCACCTTGCGCTGTCCAGTGTTTCACGACATTCGCCACATCTTCATCCGACACAAAAGGCCCATGTACACGTGTGGGTTTATTACCTGCTGGCATATAAAGCATATCTCCACGACCCAATAATTGTTCAGCACCCTGTTCATCCAAAATCGTACGCGAGTCAATTTTATTACGTACTTGGAAAGAAATACGCGATGGAAAGTTGGATTTAATTGTACCGGTTACAACATCCACAGAAGGCCGCTGAGTCGCCAAAATCAAATGAATTCCCACAGCACGCGCCATTTGCGCCAAACGTTGAATAAGGGGATCTGCTTCTTTACCACACTGCCCCATTAAATCCGCCATTTCATCAATAATAAACACAATATAAGGCAATGGCGTTAAATCAAAGGCTTGATCTTCCATAATCGGCTCGCCTGTTGCAGGATCAAAACCTGTTTGCACACGGCGCTTCAATGTTAAATTCTTTTCTTTCGCCTCTTTTAATTTAGCGTTAAACCCTTCTATATTACGTACACCTAATTGGCTCATATTACGATAGCGATCTTCCATTTCGTGCACCGCCCATTTCAACGCCATCAAAGATTTACTGGGCTCTGTTACAACAGGTGTCAATAAATGCGGTATCCCATTATAAACAGATAATTCCACCATTTTCGGATCCACCATAATCAAACGACATTGTTCGGGCGTAAAGCGATATAACAGCGATAAAATCATTGTGTTAATCCCCACGGATTTACCCGAACCCGTTGTCCCTGCCACCAATAAATGTGGCATTTTAGCCAAGTCTGCAAAAACGGGCTTACCACCGATATTTTTACCCAACACAATCGGTAAAGCACCTTTGTGATTTTTAAAGTCATCGTCTTCTATCATTTCACGAATATAAACCGTCTCACGATTTTGGTTGGGCATTTCAATACCAATTACATTACTCCCCGGTACAACGGCCATACGCACAGAGACAACTTTCATTTCGCGAGCCACATCATCAGCCAATGTAATCACACGCGAAATTTTAATACCACTGGCCGGTTCAAATTCATACAAAGTTACAACAGGACCGGGACGCGCCCCCACAACCTGACCTTGTACTTTAAATTGCAACAATACACTTTCCAAAGAATGTGAAATTTGACTCATCTGTTCTTTTGTTAAATGTGTACCAGAACTTTCTTTTACAGGCGCCAACAAATCTGTGGATGGTAATTGCATACCAGTTTCAGGTTTTGGCACCAATGTTTGTGGTGTACTTTTAACTGCTTTAACCTTAACCTTTGGAACGGATTTTCTAATTTTTTCCACTTGATGATGAACATGTAATTTTTTAAATAATGAAACAATTTTTGAAGGCAACCTAACTGGTATTTTTTTCAATAACCACATAAAACCTTTACCCAACATTTTTGTAACTTGAAGAAGATGTAATTTCAGCGCCCACGCAAACAAGAGCACACTCCCCCCTACCCATAAAATAAGCCAATATCCTTTGGGAAGCACCCATAGCTGATTCAGAAAAAAGCCAACAAATCCTCCTGCATCCGCTTTAAACCATCCCTTTGTCGTTTCAATGGGTACCTTTGCTAACAACCAATCAACCCATAAAATTCCCAATACAAGCGATATAAAACGTAATTTTAACCATTTTTCTTGTCGCCATAAAAAAACAGAAAAAATAAAGAAAATAACAGGTAAAGAAAAGGCCATTACCCCCAGCATTTGCAACAAAATATCAGCCGTCCATGCCCCCACTATCCCCAAATAATTTTGAACACTATTGCTGAACGTATTCCATGAATTATCTTGATCGTGATATCCCGCCAGACTCACCAAAATAAAGAGGGCTAAAAAAAGCCAAAAAACAGACCGCACTTTAGGGTGTGAAAAAAATTTTTTAAACATCCATTACTCCCTTTAACTCCTGCATAACTTGCTTTAAAATGGGTATCGTGATTTTACGTCCCACCTCCAAA
The DNA here is from genome assembly GCA_002372315.1 of Alphaproteobacteria bacterium UBA3768. Taxonomy (GTDB): domain Bacteria; phylum Pseudomonadota; class Alphaproteobacteria; order CAAHEQ01; family UBA3637; genus UBA3637. The sequence continues at coordinate 84,684 of DFFU01000012.1, read as the reverse complement.
GACAATTTATCCGCCCGTTCAATAACTTGTTGTAAGAGCGAAAAAGAACGCGTTAAGTGAACAGATAAATAATCCAAAACAGCATCATCTACCAAAATATGCCTGTCTTCAAAAGCCTTGTGTGCAACCGCACGCATAACCGATTCATCAGGCATGACAATTTCGGCCTTGGGAATCATATTTAATCGAGATTGCAAATCAGGTAATTGAAAATGTGGAATTCTTTGCGCTGTTAACAATAAATCTCCACCCATTTCTTGCATAAAATTAAACAGGTGTAAAAGAGCCTCTTCATCAGCCAAATTTTGCACATTTTCAATTACCATTTTCTTTTGAAAATCAGGCCGAAAATCACGCAATAAATCCTGAGCCTGAATAATAATATTTGAAAACAGGGTTGCCAAATGTGTCTTCCCAGAACCCGATGGACCATAAATCAACAACGCATGTGCTGGCCAATTTGGATAACGATCAATCCAAGTGATGGCTTCTTGATTACATGGAGCAACCCAGAACCTTTCACGTCCATAAGCTGTTCGATAGGGTAAATCAAATGCTAACTGTTCGCTCATCACTCACCTTTATAAAAACGCGTATGTTGGTACAAAGCGTACAAATGGCGAACCAAAACCCCGATAACAGCGGCCACAGGCACAGCCACTAGCACACCCAAAAATCCAAATAAAGAACCTCCTGCCAATAAAGCAAACAATATCCATACTGGATGAAGCCCCACCTTTTTCCCCACGAGATTGGGTGTCAAAATATACCCTTCCAAAATATTGCCCACAATAAAAATACCAAGCACCCATAAAAGCAAGGACCAACCTGGTGCTTGCACTAAGGCCAAAATCAACGATACAACCAATCCAATCAAGAAGCCAACATAAGGGATAAAGGATAAAATACCAGTTGTAATACCAATAACAACCCCTAAATCTAATCCAATTAAAGTGAGCGCACAAGCATAGTAAATAGCCAATAGTACACACACAGATGATTGTCCACGCAAAAAACCAGCCAATGTTTTATCCAATTCTTGTGCCAAAGACTGAATCTGACCGCGATATGCCTTCGGTAACGCTTCTTGTGCTTTCTTTTTCATTTTTGGTAAATCCTTCAATACATAGAACAAAATAATAGGACTGATAAACAACAACGCCAAAATATTGACAACAGCCAAACTTCCCGAAACGACCTGATTAAGTCCTACACCCATTGCTTTTAGAACACTCACCGCTGTTTGCGTTGTTGCCTCAGACAAATGATATATTTGCTGATAGGACATCTCGGGACGACTCCACAAAACAAACTTTTTCAAATAACCAACCAATTGATCAGCCATCAAAGGAACACGACCGATAAACAAACTGATTTGTGTTTGTAAAATAGGCAACAATAAAAACGACAATAAAACGCATATAACCAATACAAAACTGACCGCAAAAACAGAGGCCAATGTACGGCCTATTTTCTTACTAAACCACGCAACAAATGGATTCAGCAAATAAGCCAAAACGAACGCTATAACAAAAGGTAATAAGATTCCTTGAATAGCATTAAAAAAACAAAGCAATAAAACTATGACAAGTGCGGGTAGTATCCACTTTTTATTCATAATATACCTCTTTTCTGGTTAAAGTGCCACTGGGACCAGTCATGTCTGGATGCCATACCCAACCTGCTTGATCCCAATTTTCAATCAACTCCGAGCGTGTACCCGTAAAGGAAAAAGAAAATAACATCTGATGTTGATATACACCACGCAACATAAAATCTTTTAAAAACTCCATTTTACGGAAAGCTTTTTCGTCTTGTGCCCACATCATCAAAGAATTTTCATTTAAGCGGGCATAATATGTGTCATTTTGATTTTCACTGACAACATCATTTAATCGCCAATCTTCCTCCATACGACTCAACAATCTTTCCCATCCATCATTCAAAGAAAGCACATTGTACCAATCATCAATTTCCACATTTGAAGATTTTTTATCCTCAGGAATCACAATTGATGAAAACCGCCAATCGTTATTCCCCTTAGCACTAGCAAAAACAATTAACACAGCCTCCGTCCCATAGCGATTTGTTAAAGGCAACAAATCATCATATTGTTTTGAACGTAACGCACGATTTACCATAACCATTTCATCCAAATCACCCACAGGCAAAACCATTTGATAAAAATCAGATAAATTTTCTTTGGAACGCAACAATTGATAAAAACTATTTTCGTCCTCTAATCCAACGATTTCTGTACCCTGTATCTGAACAGGAATCACCAAAAATGAAGGGGGATCCGATTTTAAATAGGATTGATTGTGTGCGTTTAAGAAATTGCGTACTGCATCTGGTTGAAAACGTACCCGAACTGTTGCCCAATAAGTTTGAGCCGTATTTTTTTCATTTTGGATTGATACATCCTGAACCAAGTTGACAATATCCGAAATGGGCATTTCTTGAGTGAACAAATCGCGCCCCATTAAGCGACGTAAAACTTGAGCAAAAGATTGGCGTTGAGCATGTTCTAAAGCCAACTGTTTAGCCTGAACAGGATTGTCACCATCAGCTTGAACAGCAATGGGATCAGCCAGATACATATCCGCCCATACAGTACCAACCATAAAAATTAAAAATAAAACCAATAAAATTTTTTTTATCATTTTTTTGTTGCCCTTTTTTTGGAATAAAGCTATTGTAGCATAAAATTTGATAAAAACGCAACTGAAAAAAGGAGAAAAAATCATGTATGATGCAAATAATGTCTTTGCTAAAATTTTAAGAGGTGAAATTCCTTGCAATAAAATCTATGAAGACGACAAAGTTTTATCGTTTTACGATATCAACCCTAAAGCTAAAATTCACGCTTTAGTGATTCCCAAAAGTATGTATGTCAATTTCCAAGATTTTTTGGAACATTCATCCGATAAAGAACTGACCGACTTTTTCCGTGCAGTGGTTCATGTAACAAATTTATTAGGATTAAAAGAAGGCGGCTATCGCATCGTAATGAACACAGGCAAAAATGCCGGTCAGGAAGTTCCACACTTCCACGCCCACATCTTGGGTGGCGAAGTCTTACCGACAGATCAGATTTAAAATTGAATAGATATCAAAAATCCCCCAAAATCGGGGGATTTTTTATCTCAGTGCAGGCACAATAATTTCAGCAAAATACCCTGGCTTCACAAGCATCTTTTGGTACGAAGGATTACTCTTTTGTATTTCAAAAATTCCTCGATTTATTTTAGAAGCTACTTCCTTTAAAAAATCATCTCCCAGCATATCATATGTTTTATAATTTTGTACATAAAAAAGACAAGGTTTTGATGGTTGAACACTCCCACAAAAAGAATAATTTTGATTTTTATCTGGATTAATCACCACTCTTTTTGATATTCCTATTGAAGATTGTTCATTCTTTTTGGGAAGAACTTTTGGGCCATCTCTTAAAATACAAATACCATTTTCTTCAATACGATTAGCACATTTTCTGCATTCCTCATTATCTGATGACTTAATACCATCTTTAGAGAAACATGAATAACACACTCCATCTTGTCCTAAAAATTGCCCATTTGGACATCCTAAAATGCATTTTTCATGGAAATATTTACGATTGGGACAGTGTGTACAATGTTCTGCAGATGCCCAAATATTTTCCTTTTCATCACATGGTAAACACTCTATAAATTTACTCATAAAATATCCCTTGGGGCATTTTTTTGGCAAACACCAACCATCTACATATTCTCTATCGCATTGTATACAATTCTCTTTTATAGCCTTTGCTGGCCCTAAAAATGAACAGTCCCTACATTCTTCTATTTCTTGGCATCTACCCGGATCAGAACAAATAGTTTTAGTTATTATTAAAGGTTTGTTTGAGGAACATTCTATTGCCCAGCAAGGCAACGAAATTCCCAACAATAATACAAAAATCCATTTTTTCATCTTTCCCCCCTTTGAACGAAAAACTATTTCAAAACTTTTTCCAAGTTTTGCACCACTTCATCGGGGGACAGCATGACTTGTTCTTTGGTCTGTAAATTTTTCACCATTACCATGCCTTCATTCAATTCATTTTCACCGATATAAATGGCCACCTTTGCGCCACGTTTATCCGCACGCCCCAAAAATTTACCAGGGGCGGACGCCTTAAAATCATAATCCAAAGTATAAGGCGTTTGATCTAATTGACTGACAAGTTTTAATAATACAGGTTCTGCACCCGCACCAAAGCCACCCAACATAATATCCACGCCTTCATATTTGTCATGAGCACCAAATTTATCCTTATAAAGTTCTTCCACCACAACATCACCAAAGCCCATACCGACCGCAGCACAGGGGCGTCCTGTCAATCGTTCAAACAAATGATCATAGCGTCCACCACCGAAAATCGCACGGAACTTACCTTTTGTGTCAAAACATTCAAATACAATACCTGTGTAATAAGCAAGCCCACGCACAATCGCTGTATCAATCTGTACAAAATCTGTAATATCAAGTGCTTGGCAATAGGACCAAAATTGTTGCAAATCTTTCAATCCTTGACAATCTGATGGCACAAACTTTTCAATTGTTTTAAGGTCTTTGGATTGCATAAAAGCATTGATTTTTTCAATCTGAGCCTTATTGATACCAATTTCACCCAACATTTCATCGAATGCTTCGGGAGAAACTTTTTCCTTTTTATCCATCACACCCATCACAGCCAATGCTTTTTCACCCGCAATATCCAAAGTATTTAAAAAGTCTGACACTAACACACGATTATTCACACGCACACGATATTCACCGTTGACAAACCCCAAACGTGCCATCACCTGAATCGCCGTCTGAATTAAATAGGCCTCACAAATCACACCTGTTTCACCCACGATATCAATGTTCCACTGAAAGTGTTCACGTTTACGCCCCAATGAGGCTCTTTCATAGCGGAAACATTGACCAATGGAATACACTTTACCCGTTGATGGAAAATGATCACGATTGGCTGATACAATACGCACCATAGATGGCGTAATTTCTGGGCGCAAAGCAATGGCACGACCTGATTTATCTTCAAAATTATAAATTTGATCCGAGATTTCCTCGCCTGCTTTACGTTCCAACAAAGAAAGAGATTCTACAATCGGCGTTTCATAACGCACAAAGCCATTTTGTTCGGCCACCTCTGACCAAATTTGCATCAATTGTTTGCGAAAAATCCAATCCTTCGGTAAAAAATCGCGCATACCACGCAAAGGTTGAGTATCAATCGTTTCTTTCATCTGCCCATCTCCCTTTTTAATTCTTCTAAACGCCAATCAATATGAGACATTCTAGAGGATTTTTGCAATTTATCCAACTGATCATTTACTCTAATTTTTTCTTTTTCAAATTCTAAAAAACTTCTGCGTTCACGATTAAGCCTGCGCGTTAGCTCTTCTGTAGAAATATCATCACCCTTAATGTAAATAGTTTCCTTTTCCATGACTAGATTATACCATAAAATCTTTCAAAATTCAACCTGTTTTTTACACATCCAAAATAAGTCAAAATATGCTTTTTATATAACTTCAACTTTTAGGCTATATAAAAAACATAGCCTTATTGATTTTCAACTGATTATCCTATGTTTATTCGCCTATTAAGGTTAAAATATGCTTGTCCAAAAAAGAAAGGAGGACACCATGATGAAAAATAAACTTTTAAAAATGTTGGCCGTAATGGGCGCTTTGTTGGGTACAACACCAAAAGCAAATGCGGAAGGTGCCGATGATCAACAACGTGATTTAAAAACAGATGCCAATGTGACTTTATTTGTGAACGGCGAAAAATCTTCTGATCAAAAAGGATTCGGTGATATTACCATCAAACCGCATATCGGGGTTGAAGCCGACCAGAAAGGAGTTTATTATGAAGGCTCTTTTTACAGATGGGGTGAATTGGATGGTGGAAAGACAGATTGGATGACCCTTATGAGCAAACTTGTCCTTCACACCGAAGACTGGGAAGCTATGATTGGACGTGAATGTACACCTTTCCAAACTGCTGGATACAAAAATGTTCCTGCTACAACTTTCTTTTCTAATGATGTACGTTTGAATGGAACGAGCCGAGGATTCACCGGCAGCAGCTTGAACTATAAACCTTGGGGTGTAGAAATCGGTACTTTGGCCACAGGTTGTAAAGCGGGCCCACATCACTGGGACAATGCTTTGGTCGGTTATAAAAAGCAGTTCAATAATGCTTGGGGCGTACAATTCCAAGCCGCCGGCGGTGCTAGACCCTTGACTTATGGTGGTGCAACCGTAGCTTGGACCCCCGATAAAAACAATGCTGTAGTCGGCGAAATCATGTATAAAAACCATAAAACAACTGGGGTTTTATCCGCCAAACACAACATCACCGATAAACTGGCCCTGTTTGCCAACGCGGAAGTATGCAAGCCCAGCTCGGGTAAAATCGGTGGCATTGCCGAAGCAGGTATCAGCTATAATATCGGCAAAGGATTTACAGCAGTAGCAGGTATCCAGCAAGGTATCGGTGGCGAGCACAAAACCCAAGCCGTGATTGGTCTGCAATATGTCGGCAACTATTCGGCCACCAAATAACACAAAACGGACGCTTGAAAGCGTCCGTTTTTTTATTCCATATGTTATTAAAAATAATAACGTGCGGACAACAAAATATCATGGGAACGAATGTCTTTTTTAACGTGTACCCCATCTACTTTCAATTTGGAACGGCCTTCGCCTAAATCAACATAGCGATAGCCTAAGTCCATGCTCCAACATTTATTTAAACGATAATCAATACCTGCACCGGCTGTCCAAGCAAAACTGACTTTACTGTCCCCGCTGGTATAGGATGAACCATCTGTTTTATTATAGCTAGCACCTAATCCACCCATCACATATAAACCCATTTTTTGCCAAGGCACATTGACGTATATATTTGCCAACGCTGGGACAGACCATGTGTCCACTTTTGTGTCATCATGTTTCACTTCCCCCCACGCGCGCATACCGACTGTGATATCCCCACGTATGTAAGGGTTAAAGTGATAACCACCACCCAACGCAAACACACCCGATTCTTTATAATCTTTATGACCAAAACCATAGCCGGCTTGCATTACGGCATAACCATCACTCATATTCCAATAATCTTCTTCGGCTCGAGCTGCCACTGTTGTTGACAACAATCCCATCACAGCCAATCCGGATAACAATAATTTCTTCATTTGATTTCTCCTTTCTTTTTATCAGTTGAAGCACTGATTACATTGGTGTTGTAAAAAACAAAAATCTAGTATTTTTTCATCTTTTCATAAAAATAAATATCCTGATATATCAAACACATATTTGTTTATGAAACAGAATAAAAATAATGCTTGATTTTTTTATCATAAACCATTAAACTGAACCGTAACAAAAGGAATAAAAAATGTCAGATTTAAATGTTTTAAGAAAAGTTTTGCGTTCTGATGAACACTTTTTTTGGCATGTGACAGGCTCTATTATAGATATGAAATATAATCCACTGTATTGGTTTTTAACTATTATTACATTGGGCATATTTATTCCTTGTTTGTACTATAAACGCGTTTATACGTCCTATGCTTTAACTGATAAGCGTTTGTTGATTATATCTGGTATATTTTCAAAAACAGTGGATGAGGTGGAGTTATTTCGTATTACCGATAGTGTTACAAACCAATCTTTGATTGACACATGGGCAGATATTGGCGATATTGTGGTTAATTCCAGTGATTTTACAGGACAAATCATCATGCACAAAATTCCAAATCCTTACTATATTCGCGACACGTTGCGTAACCAATACACAAAAATTCGTCAAACCAGTGGCACTGTGTTGCTGGAAACATTGAACGCCCCCACACGTCATTGTCTTTAAATCAATCTCTTTTCAAGTGTTTTTGACGCTGAATAAGTACAGGAATAAGTTTATTTTGTATTGTTTCGGCTCGTTCGTCATTAAAAAAATACTCATTCACACCTGACTGATAGAAATCTTTTTTAAGAGCTGATAAGCGAAAATGAAATTTATTAAATAAGCCTTTTATAAAAGAAATGTTCTTTTCCGACACAGAAGTTAAAGGGGGCTGCCCCAGTTCATCAATGGCAATACGTAATAATTTTTCCCCTATGCCTTGCCCTCTAGAATCAGGACGAACAAACAATGTACACAACTTTTTTTCTTGAGGTACATTTTTAATCAAAGCACAACCAACCAGTTGCTCTTTTTCAAATGCTAAAATCATACTACGATCGCCTTGTTTTAGTCCCGATAAGAAAACATTTTCATACCAATTTTTATAATTGGGATAAGTTTTTTCAACAGATTGTGTTAAGGAATAAACGTTGCGATACAACGGCAGATGAGATCTTACAAAATGTCGTTCAATTTTTATTTGCATTATTTTTCTTTCTACCTTATTATACCATAAGTTTGTTTTTTTATCAAGGATACATCATGCATACAATGAAAGTACAAACAAAATACTACCAACTTTTGAAATCAGGTATTAAAACCATAGAATTACGCCTGTGGGATGAAAAACGGCAACAAATCAAAGTGGGTGATCAAATTACTTTTTCAGATTTATCAAATTTAAACGACACTTTTGTGGCCCAAGTTTTGGCATTGTATCACGCCAACAGCTTTGATGAATTGTGCAAGACTATTCAACCAACTCAAGCAGGTTTTAGCACAAAAGAAGCACTGATTGATTGCCTGCAAGAGTTTTACACCCCCGAAAGTCAGCAAAAATATGGCGTTGTTGGAATAGAAATCAAAAGGATTTAACAGGATCTGTCCAAAATCATACGACGCGCTTTGTGCCACGATAGCGTAGCTCTGCTTCTATATTCCTGAACAACCTTCCTCATTCCTTTATTTATCGCTTCGGCTTCGGCAATATCCTCAGGGCCATCTAAAACTTTAGCCTTTTGGGACCAATCATCAACAACTAAATATTTACTCAAATCTACTAAATCTTTTTCCATTTTCCCTCCTTACTTCAAATATGGGATAACAGCACGCATCAAATCAGTAAGCCCCGTATGCGCCACAGCGGAAATCGTATACACGTCACATTTACATTTGCGTTTTAATGATGATTTTTTCTTTTTAATTTCTTCATCCGTCAAAGCATCACACTTATTCAATACAACCACTTCTGGCTTTTGCGCCAACAGCGGGCTATATGATTCCAGTTCATGACGAATGGTTTGATAATCTTGCGTTATTTTTTCACCTGTAACATCAATTAAATGAATCATCACATTACAGCGTTCCACGTGTTTTAAAAAGCGCACCCCCAAACCGGCACCTTCATGCGCCCCTTCAATAAGACCTGGAATATCAGCCAAAACAACATCACGACCATCTACATTGGCCACACCTAAATTCGGATGAATTGTCGTAAAAGGATAATCAGCAATCTTGGGGCGTGCCCGCGTTAAAGCCGTCAAAAAAGTAGATTTACCCGCATTGGGTAACCCCACCAATCCCACATCAGCGATTAATTTTAATTTCAACCAAACCCATAATTCTTCGCCAGGTGTACCTTCTTCGGCAAAATGTGGGGCTTGATTTGTGGAAGTTTTAAAGGATTCATTTCCTCGTCCTCCATGACCACCATGCGCTACCACAAAACGTTCGTCAGCCTCAGTCAAATCAGCTAAAACTGTTTGTCCATCTTCGGCCATAATTTGCGTGCCAACAGGTACTTGAATCAGTAAATCTTGCCCACGAGCCCCTGTACAATTACGTCCAGCGCCAGGACGACCAGCTTCAGCCTTAAAATGTTGTTGATAGCGAAAATCAATCAAAGTATTGAGATTGGGCTTGGCCACAAAGACAACATCTCCCCCATCACCACCACAGCCCCCATCTGGCCCACCAAATTCAATGAATTTTTCACGCCGAAAAGAACACGCCCCGTTACCACCGTTGCCTGCTTTGATATAAATCTTTGCTTCATCTAAAAACTTCATAACCTACATCATATCAAAAAAAACAAAAAAAGTCAATGTTTCTTGCAATTCTAGCAAATTTCATTTATGATGAAGATATGGAAAGAATTGTTTGTAAAAATTGTGGGGCTTGTGAAATTAAAAAAAACGGATTTGTTTTTGGGGTACAACGCTACCAATGCAAAAGGTGTGGGCATCAATTTACCAAGATGACCCCCCATGGCAGAGATAGCAAAGATAAGGCCACAGCATTGGCACTTTGCCAATTGGGTATTTCCCAAAATCAAGTGGCCAAAATTTTATCTGTAACACCTACTACTATGGCACGTTGGATTAAAAATTTTCCCAAAAATATCCCTTATACCTTTACCGCTATTCCCAAAATGCAACAGGTAGACGAAACAACTATTCGTTCATACATCCGCAAACTTTATATTGAAAACCGCGGAAATTTTGGTGTTTCCGTCAATAATTTTACCAATGGCTACGAAGTGGATGTTTTAATTAAAAATCGTAAGCCTGATCCAGAAAAATTAAAGAAAAATCTAATACTATGCGGTTTTGGGGATTCTATTTTAGAAGGCATCATACATGATGCTCAGACAAATAAATATCAAATTTTAAAAGACAGTTTCGTCAATCTATCCAAGCAAGAATTGAACATTATATGGAAAAATTTTGCCCGACATGGTTCCACTGTTGTTGAAGGGGAAAAAGCATTCTTATCACATTTATCCTATGTTAAAAATTGTGATTACATTGTCTTTTCTTTTGGATCAAACGAGTGCAACCACGATTGGGATGCTGTTTGTCAATATCCGCATAAAAAACACGGCCCTCACTTGTCTTTATCCGAATTTCATACACGTTATATTCATTTGATTCAGCTGACACAAAAACAAGGGAAAGTCCCCCTGCTTTTATCCATGCCCCCCATTGATGCCGAACGTTTTTTTGAATATATTTCACAAGGACGTAACAAAAAGTGTATTTTAAAAGTAATGGATGGCACAACAGAAAGAGCCCATACTTTCCACATGATGTACAACTTGGAAATTTTCAAAATCGCTTTGGAATGCAATGTCCCCGTCATTGATATTACAACTTATTTTTTTAAACAAAAAAATTATCGTGATTTTCTATGTGATGATGGCGTTCATCCCAATTTAAAAGGACACACACTCATTGCCGAAGCCGTACGCGATTTTTATAAGAAATATATCTAATGTTTTTAAAATATTATTTATATATTCTTTTTTTTACAATAAGTTATTTAGCATTAAAAAAGTTAAATGCTCACAGCATATTATTATACTATCTTGAGATCATACCAACGAAAGGATAAATATGAAAAAACTTTTAACTTTTACTGCTTTTTTATTAACTGCTTCTTTGGCCAACGCCGGTGGTTATCAGTTACAAGAATATTCTACCACCAATATGGGGCGCGCCTTCGCAGGTGCTGGTGTTGTGGGGGATGATTATTCGGCTATTGCATTTAACCCTGCTGGCATGGATTTAAAAAATGATGGTCTGCAAATCGGTACCAGCTGGTTGAGTATGCGTTCTGTTTTGACAGGGAATTTAGACAACAATCCCGCAAAATCGGGACAAAGCGAAATCCGTACAAACAAGATCATTCCACATTTTTTTGGTCAAAAACGCATTAATGAACGTTGGACATTAGGGGCTGGCTACTACGTCCCATTTGGTATGGCAACCTATTACAAAAACAAAAATTGGTTTGGGGCAAGCCACGCTATCAACACAGAAATTACGGCAATGGATTTTGCAGTATCTAGCTCCTATAAAATAATGGATAATTTAGTGGTAGGAGCCAGCGTTTTTGCAGAATACTTAGAGGCACGTTTAACCAATACAGGTAGCGATATGAATGCCCACGACAACACTGCACCTGGATATATTTTGGGTGTCATGTATAAACCATTTGAAGATACTCGTTTTGGTGTAGCCTATCGTTCACGCACGATTCATAAAATCAGTGGTCCTCACTATTTACAGGGAATCAATGGAATGGACAGCACGAAATTGATTCTGCCTGAACACGTGTTATTGTCTGCCTATCATAAAATGGGTAAGTTTGGTCTATCCGCCATGGCCCGTTGGACACGTTGGAGTCGTTTTGATAAATTAAACATTCAATCTACAGCGTATAACACATACAGAATTATGAATGGAGCCTCATCTAGTTATAACACACCTACCGTAGATGAAGATTGGAAGAATGCATGGATGATCGGGGCTGGTGTGGATTATTATTATTGTAAAAATTTGACATTCCGTGCAGGTATTGCCCATGATGAAGGCGCTGTCAAACGCCCACGCACACGTACAGCCCGCGTCCCTGATTCTGACAGATGGTTAGGCACTATCGGCGCAAGTTATCAAAAAGGTAATTGGCAATTGGATATGTCCTATGGTCATATGTTTTGGAAAAATGCACGAACCAATAATAAATCCAGTTCCAATGGAACGACTTTAAATGGTAAATACCATACTGGATTAGATTTGTTTGGTGTATCTTTACAATACAATTTCTAATTACAGCCTCACAGATAAAATCCCCCATTTGACTGGGGGATTTTATTATTCAACTTGCAAAATATTATATAATTTGATATGAATAATTTAAAAGGAGGTATTCATGAGTGAAAAATATAATGTCATTTGTATCAAATGGGGAGCATGGTATCCCGCTGATGATGTCAATAAGTTGTGTTCTATGATAAAGCGCAACACTTCTTTTGATATTGACTTTTATTGTTTTACAGATCGCACAGATGGTTTAAGATCAGACATTATCGCCAAACCTTTACCCAAATTAAATGTCGCCCCTGAAGACGATAAATATTCGTATCGTAAGGAAGCCGCCTTATGTGATGATAACTTAGGTGGATTGAATGGTCAGCGTGTTTTCTTTTTTGATTTAGATTCACTTATTGTTGGTAATTTGGATGACTTTTTCCGTTATCCAGAAGGCGACAAATTTTATATCATCAACGATTGGCATACAAAAGGTAATACTGTTGGTCAAGCCAGTTGCTATTCATTTGTTGTGGGAACTTTAGGATTTGTAAAATCTTATTTTGAAGCACATCCAAAAGAGGTCATTGCAAAATACTATACTGCCTCTCAAGAATATCTATCCGCAAAGGTTATTGAACAATTTGGTCATTTGAATTTTTGGCCAAAAGAATGGTTTTGCTCATTTCGTTTTCACTGTATCCCTGTGTGGCCTTTACGCCTATTTTTAACACCTAAAATGCCCAAAAACCCGAAACTAAAGATGATTGCCTTTCATGGGCTACCGGGGCTGGATGAAGCATTAAAAGGGAAATGGTGTATGGAAGACAATGATCCCAAATGCCCAAAAGGAATTAAAAAACTATATAAAGTTGTACGCCCCACGCCATGGGTGGCCGATTATTGGAAATGATTCTCCTTGACTTTTTTGGCGGGCTAATTATAATAACTGCATAACAATTTATGTTATGAGGAGGTTATTGCGTGCAACCCAGTATAGATGAAAAAAAACTGGCCATTTCTTTGATGAGATGGACGATTTATTTTTGCATTTTAATGGGGGGTGTTTTCAGTATGTGGCACTTTGCTGAGTACTTTAAGGAAAATACCTTTGAAGAATATGGTATTGTGGAAAATTTCCAATTATTCATATTACTTTTTTGTGCACTCTCCTTTTTTGTGCAAAGTTTTTTTAAAACGCCTTATCGCGCATTGGCCCTGTTCTTGGGATCACTTTGCCTCACTGCCTTTTGTCGTGAGCTAGATTCTTGGTTTGATGAGCTATGGTTGTTCAGTTGGAAATTTGCATTAATTTTTCCCATTATCACATTGGGTTATGCAATACATCACCAATTAGAATTTCGAAAAAGTCTGGTAGCATTTTGTTCTTCAGCCTCTTTTTTCATGATGTATACTGTCGCTATTACCATTTTACCTATTGCCCAATGTGTCGGTCATAAAACTTTTTTTGTGGATGCTTTGGGGCCCATTACTGACCCTCGTTTGGTGCGCCGTTTATTTGAAGAATCTGTTGAATATTTAGGATATATTCTTTTGTTTTTATCAAGCATTGAATTTTACATAACTCTTGTTCGAAAGTCATCAAGGGAAACCATCAAAAAAAGAAAATAAAAAAAAATACTTGCTTTTTTAAAAAAATAGTTGTATAATTTCGCAAACAATCAAAAAATGGAGTTAGCATGAAAAAAGATATACATCCTGATTATCACGAAATTACTGTTGTAATGACAGACGGTACCGAATTTAAAACACGTTCAACCATTGGTAAAGAAGGTGATGTTGTGCGTTTGGACATTGACCCTTTATCGCATCCAGCGTGGACAGGCGTATATCGTTTAATTGACAGTGGTGGTCAATTGGCAAAATTTAATAAGCGTTTTGCAACCTTTAAGAAAAAACCTGCTTAAGATTTTCAAAAAGGCGATTTTGGTCGCCTTTTTTATTTATCCTCTTGCAATTTTAAAGCAAGTTTGTTATAATACAAATTATCATTGGGGTGTCGCCAAGTGGTAAGGCAGCGGATTCTGATTCCGCCATTTCGTTGGTTCGAATCCAGCCACCCCAGCCAAATCGTGCAAGTCGTCAAATATGGCGACTTTTTCTTTTATTTCTAAGCGCTTATTGTGGCTCGGAACAGACCTTCTAGAAAATCTCTAAAAATAGCTCATTCCGAACCAACAGTTAAAAATTTCTTTTAAAATAAATATATTATCTCTCAAAGTCGTAATTCCTAATTACTGCCCAACGAGATGCTTCATCCATTATTTTTGCAAATCGGTCGGAGTGTGCAAAAGCTTTATCTGGGTTATCAAGGACAAATTTTGATCTTTTCAGAGGAACAAGCGGAACTTTTGTTTGTGATGATTTTCTACCCTTATGAGTAGCAACTTTTACCACGGATTTATCATCAAAGGTAGAGATTTTATCTTCTTTCTGGATAGTTGTAGTCATTTCACAAACCTTTCATTGCAAAGCGATTATATCTTATCAAAAAACAAATAGCAATAACAAATTTCAGCTCGGAAATTGCACGACGAGTCCAGCCAGTAAAAAAATCCGCCCATGTGGGCGGTTTTTTGATGGCTAAGGGTACGTTGGAATCGGCCCAACGAAAGAGTTGGTTCGGTGAGCGTAGCGAACGACGCCAAAGGCGGTCCGAATATCGTGAGGACGAGCGAAGTGAGCAATCAGCCACCCCAGCCAAATCGTGCAAGCGTCCATAAAGGACCTTTTTTCTTTTGTTTCTAAGCGCTTATCGTGGCTCGGAACAAAGATTTTAGAAAACGCCCAAAAACGACCCGCTCTGAGCTAAAAAGTCAAAAAATCTTATTTCCCAATATCTGGGATAAAAAAAACTTGACAGGAAATATGCATTCATATATAATATTAGTATCTAATATGATAGGAGGTATTTATGAAAAAATATTTTGATACAACCATTACACAAACATTATCGGGTAAGGTGAAAGTAAGGGTTCAGTATTACCCTAAAAAGTCGTTTTTGGCATTTTTTGAAAAGAAAGTACCTCAAGCCATTCATTTCTTTTATGAGAATGGTGATAGTTATGAATTAAATTACCGTGAAGATGGATCTTTGAAAGCTTCTAAACTAGTACAACGGGAAAGAGATGAATATGCGTATTACCGTAAAGATGGCTCTTTAGAACGTTCTAGCTTATCACAACCGGGAAGAGAAGAATATGCGGAATACCATCCAAATGGTAAAATTGCAAGTTTGTCTGTACGTAATACGGACAACTATGGTAGACATATATCCAAATGGGACGCTGAAGGGCGACCGATTTTTGAATACAGATATGATCCGGAAACACAAACGGAAACAACGTATCATTCGAATGGTTTAGTTAAACAACGACATCATTGCCCTACTAATATCTACGAAGAATTTACAGAAGGTGGAAAATTAAAGCGAAAAGGTCTTTGGGTCAGTGAGTACGGGCATAAAAGTACTCCTTTTGATTATACTTGGGATGGATCGCTTACTGGGGGTAATACATCGCTTTTGGATGAAGGTTATAAATTTACTGCTGGCAGAGGAGAATATAAGTTACAAGATTTGATAAGGAGAGAGTTTAATGAAAGGATTGAAGCTCTCATGAAAGGTCCTAAGTCATTAAAACCAACAGCTGAAAGAAAATCAATGAAAGAAACATTGTTAAAATCATACAAGGCAGTTTCTAAGAAGAATATTGAAAACATCAAGAGTCCAAATGCAAAATGGCCAACGCAAGTACCTCGCAAAGGTTATTGTACGGGTTATTTGCACAAAGAAGACCGTTTTGATGTTCGAAAAGCAGTAACCATCTTACAAGAGTCGCGTAAAGGTGCCAGTAGACGTGCCAATGATGCTGGAAACAATTCTCGTTAGTTTTAGAATAATTTTTTCGTTTTCTGTTGCTCACCTGAATAGTTAGCTCATACATTGCACGACGACTCCAGCCACTGAGCAAAACAAAAATAATCCAGTGAATTATTTTTGTGCGCAAAGCAATGAGACACAATGAGCCAAATGGAAATGTAGGCGAATTGATGTCGGAATTGGCACAAACGTCCTTTATGGACGTTTTTTCTTTTATTCGTAAGCATTTATTCTAGTTCGAACACAAAATTTAAAAATAGCTCATTTTTTGATTTGGCTCGAACCATGAGTACATTTTATTTTTGAATTTCTGACCTGATTTTCATCAAAACTTTGCCCATGCGATTCATGCCACTTCCTTCACCAAATCCACATTTATAACATACAGGGCATGATTTAATCAATATTGCATCACCCGTGGATTTTAACAATTCTGCTGCATCAGGATTTTGAATAAATTTAGCATATAAAGCTTTTTCCATAATATTAAATTTGTTGATATCAAAATCTTTCCTGCGATTTATTTTATATTCTACTGTTTTGGTAAGCAATCGAGCTTCATCAGGATTTTTTAATTTTAAAATAACATCAAATCTTTTATCTGAGGCATAAAATTTCATCGCTTGATAGTAATGTTCAACGCTTGGAAAAATATAATCTGCATCATCCACTGTCATTTTTATTGGAAAAGCAGCCAGTGGCGATAAAAACCAATATTCCCCTTTTGGAGTACAAAATCTTATTTCTTTTGGCATTATAGAAACCTTTCAAAAATACTTTATCAGTAATTATTTCAGATGTCAATATAGTATGAAATCGGCTCGGAAATTGCACGACGAGTCCAGCCAAGTTGTGAGAGTCGTCAAAAGTGGCGACTTTTTCTTTTATTTTCATGCTGTTATAAAAGTCCGTGTGAGAGGATATAAAAAAGGCCACATTTTCCACTTACACGGACTAAAATTTGAAATAATCCTTTGATTTTAATAATTATGTCTTTTTGTATTAGTTTTTCTTACAAACATAAAGCAAATGTGAACTAAGTCCCTGTTGATCTAAACGTTCACATGTCATAAAACGCCAATTTAAAAATGCTTGATAGTCCTTCTTTGATAATTGCTCAATCTTTTCACTCATTGCTGGAGCAATACCATCTGTGGCGACATTTACAATATATTTCGTATTTGTTTGTAAAAATAATTTTTTAAAATCTTCCACATAAAAAGCTGCAAAAACTTTTTCTGGAATATCTTTGATTCGACCAGTTTTATCTACACAAGAAACTACCTCAGAAACATGATTTTTGATTAGACCATAACTGAGCATTATTGAACTGTGAGAAAGGTAAGCAAACATGCAAACAGCATTTTTCTTAGCCACACGCAACGTTTCCTTAATTGCTTGTTTTTTATCTTTTAGGGTAAACAGATGATACATCGGTCCAAGATTAAGGACAATATCAAAAGAATTATTTTTAAACATACTTAAATCCAACGCATCAGCTACCATACATTGAAAATTTTTAAGTCTACGACTTTTACGTTTCATTATTTCAACATATCTAGGAGTTAAATCAACAGCAGTGACGTTATATCCCATTTTAGCTAAGGCAATAGAATAACGCCCTGTTCCTGCACCAACTTCCAATATCTTCGCCCCAGGTTTTAAGAATTTTTGAATATAATGCATTGTTGTTAGATATTCAATATTATGTGCACGATCTTTTATTAAGCGTGAATCTTCATCACAATCAGCGTACTTATTCAAAATGATGTCTTTATATTTATTAGTGGTCATCTCCTACTACCTCCATAGACGGATATTAAACTATTTATTCATTGATTGCAACAATTTTTAGTCCGTGTATAGCACGACGAGTCCAGCCAAGTTGTGAGAGTCGTCAAAAGTGGCGACTTTTTCTTTTATTTTCATGCTGTTATAAAAGTCCGTGTGAGAGGATATAAAAAAGGCCACATTTTCCACTTACACGGACTAGTTATATTGAAATTTCCTTTGTTTTCAATATCTGTATCTTGGAAAATACAAAAATCATCCTAGATTATTTGACATTTGCTGTAAAAGTATGTAAAATAAATTCAATTATGAAGGGTTTATAAACATGAATGATGATGATTTATTTAAGTCTGTTGAAAAATCCTTAAAACAAAATATCAGCGATTTTCAAAAAGAACAAAAGGAAAAGAAAAAACAGGCTGATGCCGAACGGGCAAAACGTGCCGAAGAATATTTTTTTGCTATAAAAGTAGCACAACCTGCTCAAGTAAAAAGCATTTTTCGCTTAAAACCTAATCTGGAGTTAGAAGAAAAACTAATAGGTGATTTTATCAAATATCCTCTTGCTAATCCGACACAATATACGCTTGCTATGGAAGGCAAACCCTTTGTAGCCCTAGTATCCATGGATAACGGAATTAAGTATCGAGCAGCAATGACTCGTTTGATGTATATTGAATGGCCAAAAGAATCTATTCAAACACCACAAGTAATGAAGCAAAAATTATTGGGAAATAATCTAAACCGCCCAACAATTTATGCTGACAAAATTGAATATGCTCTTTTATTGTGGCCATTACATAAAAATGCTAAGGTGGATGAAAACGATTTTATTGATGTTCGTTGGCATGAAAATGATGATATTGTAAATTTTCAGGAAAAGGAAGGGAAGGACGCTGGAGATGGTATCCATACAGTGGGTGGGACACATTTGGGCGGAACCTCAGTATGCACAGGTTCATTTGAATTATTAAATGGAATATATGGATTTCGGGAAAAATATCCACGCCATTTTCATCAATTGTTTGGGGCTGTTCAAAAATCTTATGATTTTGCACGACAACAGAATTCCTTAGGAAAAGCAATTTATACTTTATTTGATCCAACTAAACCAATTAGAGGGGTTGGATGGACAATTCCGATTTTACCCTCTGAACAACGCACTTATTTTGAAATTCCAGAAGTAAAAGTGGTTAATCCAAATCAACCTTTACAAATAATTCATAAAAAAACAGTTCCATCATTTCGGCGGATTAAAGTAGGTGCACCTGTGCAGCAATTAGAACGTATTAATACTCATGAATAAAACTAGTCCGTACCATGCAAGATGACTCCAGCAAGTCTTGAAGGGTGCCAAAAATTGGCACTTTTTCTTTTAAAATAAATCACTTATACGAGTCCGTGTTGCCCCTATCAAAATAGGCTAAAAATAGCACTTACACGGACTCATAAATCAGAAAAATTCTTGACTTTTCATACAAAAATGGTATAACAAATTTCTCTTTCTGTTAAAAGGTAAATGTAATATTATGCTTGCTCCTGATATTTCGGTTATTGTTCCTGTCCATAACTCATCTAAATATTTAGGAGAGTGTTTAAATTCTCTTTTGAATCAATCCCATAAAAACATTGAAATTATTTGTATTAATGATGGTAGTTGTGATAACTCAGGCCAAATTCTAAAAGAGTATGCCAAAAAGGACATGCGCATAAAAATAAAAACGACAGAATGTCATGGCGTTGGAAATGCCCGAAATGTAGGAATTGATTTAGCAACAGGAAAATATGTATTTTTTATGGATAGTGATGATTTACTTCATAGAGAGGCGCTATCCAAATTTATAGATATCGCAAAAAAAACGAATGCAGATATTATCGGTGGAAAATATAAAAAGTTAAAAAATCCAAGTGTTAAAGATGAAAGAAAACTTACGGGTGTTTTTTTCTTGGAAAAAGATCCAATTAGTTGTTTTGCACAAAGACCCCCAAAGACGCCAATTACGGTTTGGAATAAGTTGTTTAAGAGAGATGTTATAGGGAAAAGTCGTTTTTTACCGAGGGTGTATTATGAAGATACAGCTTTTACTTTGGAAATTTTTTCGAACGCACGCTCCTGTGCATTGACTCCTGATGTGACTTATTTATATCGAACTGGTAATAATTCTATTATGCGCAGTAATAATACAGAGCAAAAAATCAATGATTTTTGTAAAGTATTAAAAGAGGTTGATAAAACTTTTAAACAAAAACCAGAAATGCATCAATTGATATTTTCTACTTACCTTAATCCCGATTTATTGACACTATTGATATTTCGATTTTGGATGTCTCGACATTTACGAAAGTATATGTCCAGTCATATTCAGCCGATTATTAAAAGTGTAAAAAAAACTCAAAAGCCGGAGTTAGAAAAGAAAAAAAACTTCTCTAAAACACAGTTATTTTTCAGAATCTTGAAAGAAAAAATGTGTAAAGATTGATGATATAAATATCGCAGTAAGTCCGTGTATAACAAGATGCCCCCAGCCAAATTGTGCAAGTCGTCAAATATGGCGACTTTTTCTTTTATTTCCAAGCGCTTATTGCGGCTCGGAACAGAGCTTTTGGAAAATGCTTAAAAATACCTTATTTCAAACTAATAGGACAATTTTTTTTTATTTTTAATATTCATCTATTGGAAATATTTTGAAATTCAAACCACTAATCTTTTACTTTAGAACAGCAGTATTCATCAAAAGGAGGAAAAAAATGTAAACGACGGCTAATAAATCTGTCATATTCTTCCATCTCTTTTTTAAATCTTGCATCTCGTTTCTTTTCAAGAGCAAGTTCCTTTTTCCCCTCTGGTGTACGTAAATAAGCAGGATCACTTAACCTTTTTTGTTTTGCATTAAATTCATCAATGGCTTTCTGTGTATCTGATGTAATACAATGATTGGAACACACGACAATAATTGGTTTGCTCATTTTTTATCCTTTCCTTTATTCGTCTCATTATAGCACGGATAATAGTTTATTTCAACTTAAATTTAGCTCGGAAATGCACGACGAGCCCAGCCAAATCGTGCCCCTAAAATAAAATTTTTCATTTGTCATCACAGATAATTCTTGATTTTTGATTTAATTTATGCTGATATAATCTTATTGGAAAAAATACAGATGAAACGATTATTTTTATTCATTGTCTTTTGTATCTGTTTGATAGGGGGAAGCGTATGGCTTTGCACTCGTTCCCCAACAGTATCGGTTGTCATGCCTGTTTTTAATCGCCAAGAACTGGTGAGTCGTGCCATTGAATCAATTTTGAATCAAACATTTAAGAATTTTGAATTTATCATTGTCGATGATGGTTCAACGGATGCAACGCCTTTAATCTTAAAATCTTACGCCAATCAGGATTCTCGTATTAAGATTTTGACAAATCCCCAAAACAAGGGCATATCCTATTCTCGTCAACGCGGTTTGGATGCAGCAAAAGGAACCTATGTTGCCATTATGGATTCTGATGATTGGTCTGTGCCGGATCGTTTGGAAAAATCTGTTGCTTTCATGCGTGATACCCCAGATATAGATGCCATGTCAGGGCGAGTATTTTTCTTTGAAGAAAATACTTTTGATAAAGTTAATCCCGACAATTCGTCATACACGTTTGACAAGGGACCCAATTTTTATACGATTGAGATGAGTTTTGCCAATTTTTTCCCCAATGTTGCTTCTATGTTCCGTCGAGACTTTGTCAGGCAACATAACATCCGTTACAATTTGGATTTTATATCCGCTGAAGACTATGATTTTTATGCCCAAATGATATTGGCAGATGCCCGATTAGCGTCTATAAGGAATATTTTAACTTATGTGCGTAAACATCACACAAATTCAGAAACTTATTATATCAAGATGACCGAGAACGCTATTAATGTCCGCCGAAAATTATTGTCCCGTTTTTTTGATCCCAATTCAGTTCGAATTTCATATCCCTCTTTGTTGGAAAAGTGCTTTTTATTGGATAAAATGGCAACTGCCAACAGGGAAAATCATCAAGTACCGCAAGAAGTTTTGGATACCTATTATGCCAAAATTTGCCCACCAAACATGAACAATGCCCTACAGCTATCCCATCCTTACTGGTCAGACTTTATTGTCCTTTCTGATAATAATAGAATATCTCGTTATACAACTGGTGACACAGGTAGTATATTTTATATTGATAATCGTGTGACGATTAAGTGGGATAAATATGATCCAGAGGTATTTGAAAAACAACCTGATGGTTCCTATAAATATATCAATGTTTCCAATCCCAACGTATTTCATGTGCAACACCCATATTGGAAGGATTGGATGGCGTTAAATTCCAAAACGCACAAAGCGTGCCGTATGAATGTAGCTGATTGCGCCGTTCTAAGAAAAATATCGGATAATATTGTTCATCTGAAGTGGGATAACCCAGCATATGGTGTAGAAAAATTCCGAAAGAATGAACAAGGAGAATGGGTCTATACAAAAAAATTAAAAACAAAGAGCAAAACTCAATCTCAGGCCACTTAATCAAAAAAGAATGGAAAATAAAATGAAGAAAAAAATTTCAATTATTTGTGTTTGTGCGGTAATTTTGTTCATTGGAACAATTGCTAGTTATTGTTATTCAAAACCCAAAATTTCGGTTGTCATGTCAACCTATAACAGAGCCCATATGGTACCAAAGGCCATTGATTCCATTTTAAAGCAAACTTTTCAAGATTTCGAATTTATTATCATTGATGATGGCTCTTCAGATGCAACAGCAGATATACTCAAAAAATATGCCGATCAAGATCATCGTATTCGGGTTTTAACCAATACTGAAAACAAGGGGTTAATTTATTCTCTCAATCGAGGTTTAGATGCTGCCCGTGGGGAATTTATTGCCCGTATGGATGACGATGATATTTCTTTACCACTACGCTTTGAAAAGCAGTATAACTTTATGCGATCCAACCCAACCATAACGGCCACTTCTTCTTTTGTTGGTCAACCAGAAAACGCAATGCCATGGCCATTTCAGCGAAAAACCGATTCCGATGAAATGAAAACAGATTTATTTTTGGGAACGATTCCAGTATCACACCCATCATTATTTATACGGCGCGATTTTTTGACTAAAAATCAAATCCGATACAATGATAAGTACGAGGCAGCAGAAGATGGTAAGTTTTATTTAGACCTGTATGATGCTGGTGCTGTTATCGGAAAAGTTCCTGAAATTTTGGTTTTATACCGAATGCACCAAGACAACCCTCAACAATGGTATGAGGATCGATGGAACAATACAAATTTATTTATTCAGAATGAAATTTTGCCCCGATTTGACATGCATGATAAAGTTACCACACGTCCACCATGTGACTTATTCCGTAGAATGATTGAAATCAATAAAACAAAAATGCTTTTGCCACAAGAGGCTCTGGAAGAGGCGGTTGAGGAAAAATGCCCCACTAATCCGGTTGATCATCCCTATTGGAAGGATAATTTGATTTTTAAGGAAAATAGGGCCTGTCGTATGGGACAGCCATCAGAATGTGGCATTGTCCGATTCCACGGTAAAGATTCATTCACAATTAAATGGGATCATTGGGGAGTTGAAACATTTATCCGTAAAGCAGATACATGGAAACTTCAAAAACCAGTGAAAGGCAAATAGCCCAATCTGTACTTGAAGGGATAGTGAATGAAAAATAAACTTCGTTATTTAAACATATCTGTTTTTTTACAGACACAGATTTTTATGTTACCTGTGTTATTTTTGTTCTATCAACAGTATGGCTTGAGTACAGGTGATTTCTTTTTGTTGCAAGGTGTTTTTTCATTGTCTGCTCTTTTTTTGGAAATTCCCATGGGATATTTAGCAGATATTTTTGCCAAAAGAACTATCTTGATTTTTTCGTATATGCTTTATGTTCTAAGATTGATACTATGGCTGTTTTTTGCAAAGTATGGCTATTGGATTTTTTTTATTGGAGAGGTTTTATATGCTGCCCAAAAAGCATCTTTTACGGGCGTAGCAGATAGTTATATTTATGAATATTTAAAGTTCAACAACATTCCCCAAAAAATGAATAAACGTTATGGAAAAATGAATTTTTTCATGTCGTGTGGGACTGCATTTTCCTCTTTAATTGGGGCCAGCATTTATGCTTGTACTTCTCAATATACACTGTCAAAATATAATTATAATTACGGATTCATAGTATTAATTGTTTTAGAGTTAATTTTAAATTTAATTGCAATTGTTTTTCTATTTCAATTACCTAAAATTCCTCAACCATTACCTCCTAAAACAACGTTAAAAAACATCTATATGGATCTGTTTAAAACAATTGTTTGGGTTATCAAAAACCAAAATATCAAGTATCATATCCTTTATTCAGGTCTATTAGCTGCCGCAACACTTGTTTTTGTATGGAGTTTTCAACCCATCATGAAATTGCTATTATTACCTGTTTCATTATATGGTGTAGTTTACTTTATTAATCATATTTTTCGTGCCCTTGGCTCTCTATATTCGGATAAAATCAGCCAAATTATTACTCTACCCAAAATGGCAATTTCTGTTTTTGTTGGATTTATTCTCTGCTTTATATTGACATTTAGCATTTTGCATGCAACATCAATACCTGTACCAATCACTTTGTTATACTTTATATTTATTTCCCTTGTGATTGGAGGACAACTTATCTTTTATTTGCGACATGTGTGCAGACTCCATATGTTTATTCCTTCAAAAATAAGGGCCACTGCCTCTTCCATTAGCACTATGATCGGACGTTTATATGCGGGATTCTTTTTTATTTTGATGAAAATTTTATTGGATGGCGTATCAATACAAAAATCTTTGACTGTTTGTTTTATCATTTTTATTATTGCCTCATATCCACTCAGAAAGGTTTCGCAAAAGTCATTACAAATAAACGAATCAAAAAATCTTTGTTAAAAACAATAATCACATCAACTTTACGACTAGGAAAATTTTATGAAAAATTTCTTTAAATTTTATGTTTTTTTAGAAAAAATATGGTTTAAATTTCCACAAAAAATCAGATTTTTATTAGTAGGTGGGTTTAACACTGTTTTTTCTTACGCATTGTTAAATTTTCTAAATTATATTTTTAAAGAATTTTTTAAAGAGGCATCTGAAATAATAATTGCCAATGGCGCATTATTCTTACAATACATTATTTGTATCAATTGGTCTTTTTATAGTATGCGTTATTACGTTTTCCAAAGTCGCAATAATTGGCGTAAAGAATGGATAAAATCACTGAGTGTTTACCTTTTTATGTATTTTATTAACGCCCCCATTCTAAGCTTTTTGATTATAAAATTAGGTTGGGCTATTTGGTTGGCACAAGGCGTTTATTTAATATTTGCAACGACTCTTATATTTTTATTACATAAATATTTTTCATTTAGAAAATTTTAATAACCCTTTTTATATTAAAATATTGATATAAGTGCTAGGATTACACAATCATGCATACTTATCGTTCATAACCATGAATGGATCGCAATGTGTTTTGATGAACGCATTTTTTGGCTGCATATGAGGTATATGATTGTCGATATATTTTTAACCTTTCTGACATAGAAAGAGGACGTCCCTGTCTTTTTCTATGATTACATTGTCTAGTTAAATTATATTCGGCCAAAGCCACCAAATTATTGATACCATCTGCGGATAACCCATTGGCCATTCTATTTATTTCCTGTGGGTTATTTTTAACATAGTTGTGGTTGAAAAATATTGATCCACTTTGATGCAAATATTCAACTATAGCCTGTTTACGAACTTCCTCAGAGATATTCTTTTTCTTCATACTTTTTCCAAATATCCCCGCATTCTTAATCGCGATATTTTGAACATTTATTGCAAAACCTTTTGTAACCTGATGCCCCAATGACCATAGTGCAACGCCACCAATAATCCCCACAGGATTCAAACTTAAAATGCCACACAAAGCAGCCCCCGGAATAATAAACCTATTCCAAATGGGCCACCACAAACGACCTAACCTATTTCTAAACTCACCTTTTTCTTGGTTCTTCTTAAATTCTTTAACAAGTTGTTCAGCTTTGAGATGAACAAGCGTATGCTTCACTTTTTACCTCCATTTTTTTCATTATATAGGATATAAAAAAATATGTCAACGCCACCCCTCTGTACCAAAAGGTAAATATAGGTATCAAAAATCTGCGTCAATTATTTTGGCTAAGACCTAATCTTATTTTTATCCCTAAAACTCATAAGTTTTCTAAATGAGCGACTTACTTTTGTGCTTTTCTTTCTTTGTTGTTTGCGCTTTTCTAATTTCTTTTTCAATCTTAAGCTAGCATCAACTTCATCCCGTTCAATTGAATCATCTAAAGACACTCTTGGATATTTATAAATACGTGACATTTTTTACACCTTTTATATTTATGATTCATACTACCACAAAGCACCTAAAAAGTCAATAATCAAAACCATTTGAATTTCAATTAAACCTGCTTAACCTCAGCAACCCCTAAGATACGGGATAGACTATCAATAACATCTGGCACAATTGTATAATGATTAGGCAATTCAAATTCTACATCATATTCATTTGTCTTGATAAGCAAGAAAATTTTACTTTTACCAGATGGTACTTTTTCCAACACTTTTTTCACCTCATCCACAGCCTCAGATTTTTCTAAGCGCACAATCAAGGTTGTTTGCGTTTTGGCCATCGCATCCGCCAAATAAGCCACGTCTTGGATGTTCACCCGAATCTGTTCTTCACCTTCACGTTTAATCGCGCTGATAGTCAAAAGCAAAGGCTGACCAGATTTCAGTTTATCCCTATGCTGTTCCAATATATCCGAAAAACACATAATGTCAAAAGAGCCCGATTTATCACTAGCCGAAACAAAAGCAAAGCGATTACCTTTTTGGCTGATACGTTCACGCACATCAGAAACAATTGCTGCTATACAGGTTCTGACAGCACCACTGGCGGCCACCATCGGGGCAATATCAGCATAATCTACTGCACGCAAACGCTCCAAAACAGTTGAAAATGAATCCAATGGATGTGCCGACAAATAAAATCCTAAAGCTTCCTTTTCATGTTCCAATTTTTCCATTTGTGGCCATTCAGGGCAACGTGTCAATTTTAACGCATTAGCCGAAGTATCCGCTCCGAAAAGCCCCATCTGAGCACTATTACGCGCTTGAGTTGATTGACTGGCATAGGACACAATATTTTCCACATTGTTAAAAACTAAAGCTCGATTTTTTTCCAAACATTCAAAGGCACCCGCTTTAGCCAAATTTTCCACATAACGTTTGTTTAATGCTGCCACATCCACACGGGATGCAAAATCTTGAAGTGATTTAAACGGACCATTTTTATTTCGTTCAGCCACTACCTGTTGCATTCCCGCCTCACCCACATTTTTAACCGCTGATAAAGCATATCGTACTTTGCCGTCCTGAACGGTAAAATTGACTTCCGATTGATTGATATCAGGTGAAAGCACCTCTATCTTATGGGCCAAAATATCGTCTTTAAAAATGGCAAGTTTATCTGTATTGATTTTATCCAACGTCATCGTGGCCGCCATGAATTCAGCCGGAAAATGTGCTTTCAAATAAGCCGTTTGATAGGCAATAAAAGCATAGGCTGCCGCATGTGCTTTATTAAAACCATAGGACGCAAATTTCGCCATTTTATCAAAAACAAGTTCAGCAATTTTGGGATCAACACCTTTTTCTTTGGCACCAGCCAAAAATTTAACCTTTTGTTCAGGCAAAAGTTCCGCTTTCTTCTTACCCATAATACGACGCAGTAAATCAGCACCACCCAAGGTAAAGCCCGCCATTTCACGTGAAATCTGCATCACCTGTTCTTGATAGATCATAATACCATAGGTTTCTTTTAAAATCGGTTCTAACATCGGATGCATATAATCGGGTTTTTCCAAACCTTTTTTAACCGCAATATAGGTCGGAATAGAATCCATTGGCCCTGGACGATAAAGCGACACCAAAGCGACAATATCTTCAATTTTATCAGGTTGCATATCATGCAGAATTTTTTTCATCCCCGTCGATTCCAATTGGAATACCCCCGTAGTATCGGCCGCACGCAACAATTTAAAGGTTTCTTCATCATCCAAAGGAATATGGTCAATATCCACCTCTATCCCTCGTTTTTGGATAAGTTCTAAAGTCTTTTTTATCGTGGTTAAGGTTTTAAGTCCCAAAAAGTCAAATTTAATCAAACTTGCTTCTTCCACATACTTCATATCATATTGAGTAACCGGCATATCGGACGAAGGATCTTTATAAATCGGGACAATTTCATCTAAAGGCTTATTCCCGATCACAACGCCAGCAGCATGGGTAGAAGTATTACGAAAAAGCCCTTCCAATTTCACCGCAATCGCAAACAATTCCTTCACCTGTTCATCAGCGTCAATTTCTTCTTTCAGTCGCGGTTCCTGTTCAAAGGCCAATTCCAAAGTCATCTTAGGGTCATTGGGAATCATTTTACTTAAGCGATCTACCACAGGAAATGGTACCTGCATTACACGTCCTACATCCCGAATAACCGCTTTGGCTTGCAACTTACCAAAGGTAATAATTTGCGCCACGTGGTCAAAGCCATAATGATTTTGCACATACTCAATCGTTTTTTCACGTTTTTCCTGACAAAAGTCCACGTCAATATCAGGCATGTTCACACGTTCTGGGTTTAAAAAGCGTTCAAACACCAAGTCAAAGCGCATGGGGTCAATGTCGGTAATCATCAAACACCAAGCGACCACAGATCCAGCACCCGACCCACGACCAGGTCCCACAGGTACCCCATTTTTTTTGGACCACTGAATAAAATCCGCCACAATCAAAAAGTAGCCAGGAAACCCCATCTGTTTAATGACACCCAACTCAAACAACATTTGGTCATGATATTTTTTCTGTTCCTCTTCTGATCTACCTTTCATACGAATTTTAAAGCCCTCTTCGGCCATATCCGCCAACACTTCATCTTCCGTTTTTCCTTTACAATCATAATTTGGGAAAGCCGGCTTTTTCTTTTCCGCCATAAAAGCACAGCGCTTAGCAATTAAAACAGTGTTAGACAAAGCCTCAGGTAAATCCGAAAACAATTCACACATTTCAGTTTCTGATTTCAAATAATGTTCAGGCGTTAAACGTCGCCGATCTTCATCGGATAAAACTTTCTTTTCGGCAATACACATCAACGCATCTTGTGCTTCATACATGTCAGGCGTCAAAAAATATGCATCATTTGTGGCCACAATGGGAATATTTAAATCCAACGCTAACTGCAAAAAGGCTTCTTCAGTTTGTTCTTCTTGACTCATGCCATGGCGCATCAATTCAATATATAAACGATCCCCAAAGGCATCCTTTAATTTTTGGGTAATTTTTTTTGCATAGTCATACTTACCCATTAAAAGAGGACGACCAATCAAACCTTCCCATCCACCTGTTAAACAAATTAAACCATCTGTGTGAGCTGATAGTTCTTCAAAGGTAATATGAGGTTGAATTTGTTTATCTGCCCCCATATAGTAGGCAGAAAAAAGTTTCAATAAATGCTTATAGCCCGTTTCATTTTGTACCAACAAAACGACCTTATCAAAAGTATCCTCACTGATGTCCAAAGGACCCACATTTTGTTTAGGGGATTTAACCAATAATTGAGTACCCAAAATGGGCTGGACACCCAAAGGGGGCATTTCATGCATCATAGCCATTGCCCCACAAATATTATTAGAATCTGTAACCGCTATAGCGGGCATTTTATTTTCTGCAGCCCACTTGGCAAGTTTGGGCATTTTAATAGCCCCTTCCAGCAAAGAATAGGCCGTGTGAACATGCAGATGTATAAACTTTGGTGTCATAACAGCATCATAGCAAATTTTACCCAAAAAATCAAGGAAAGATTAAGCCCCACCTTCAATGTGGGGCTTTTGTTTTACTTACTCAAATTTATCAGTGGAAGCGGTGCAGAACCATACATATTTTGCGGTAAAGCACCATTCCATTTCTCAGCCTTTGTAAGTTCGACCAAGCGTGAATTTTCAGATAGGGCCTTTGATTTTTCACGGATAGCTGCCGCTTCTGCCAAACCAATTTGTTTTATCGCTTCCGCTTTCGCCTCAGATTCTACCTTAATAGCATAGGCAGAAGCATCAGATGCCGCTTTTTTAGAATCAGCTTCAGCTTTGGCTTTAATCACCTGCTGTTTTCCTTCTTCCGCAACACGCACTGTTTCATTTTGTGCTTTAATAGCATCTTGTGTCGCAATTTGTTTGGCTTCAATCGCATTTTCAAAAGCCCCAGAAAAAGCAATATCTTCAATCGCTACTTCCTGAACAAGGATATGGGAAGGTGCCAAAATAGAGGAAATTTTTTCTTTAATTTCCTGCGTTACAATTTCACGATTATTCACGAACTTATCAGCCTCCACTTTACCCACAACATCTTTCACAGAACTTAAAACATTAGGCTCAATCAATGTATTTTGATAGGCTAAGCCTATTCTTTGATAAAGTTCATGTGCCTTTGTGGGATCAATGTTATAGTTAACCGTCAAACTCATTGTTGCTTGTTGAATATCTTTGGTATATGTTTCTAATTTAATTTTAGCACGTTGCAGACGTGTATCAATTGACACCATAGAGGTACTGATGGGATTATAAAAATAAAGTCCCTCAGGCAAAGAATCCGAAACAACTTTTCCCCACGTAAGTTTTACACCACGAAAACCTGCATCAATTTGGCTGAATCCCAAAAACGAAATTGAGGCTGCTACAATCAAAACACCCAATCCAGAAATTAAAGCTATATTTTTTGTCATAGACATATTATTTTTCCTTTCCATTTAAAATTTTTTTCAAAAATTGACGCCCTTCTGCTGTTGCCAAACAAATAGGAAACAGTAAAATTGCCCAAAAGCGACGATTATTTTTCGCCATATCAGATGAAGCCAGTTTCACCAACAAAAATACTAGACCTGCAATATAAAATAAAATCAAAAGTCTCAATAATAAAATATTCATCATACCCCCTTATGCCCTTTACTATATAAAGGACGAAATAAAAAGTCAAATAATTTATTTTAATTCCTGAATTTTGCCATCAACAACACAAATACGACGATCCATTTTTTGGGCCAATTCTGGATTATGCGTTGCCAACAATGCCGACAACCCCGTTTGGCGCACAATTTGCATAAAAACATCAAAAACTTCATCGGCTGTTTTGGGATCCAAATTACCCGTTGGCTCATCCGCTAATAAAAGGGCAGGACTATTTGCCAAGGCTCGTGCAATCGCCACCCTCTGTTGTTCACCACCAGACAACTGCCCTGCCCTGTGAGTCAGGCGGTGTGATAACCCCACTTCTTTTAACAGGTCTTTGGCATGCACTTCAGCTTGTTTTTCTTTAACCCCCGCTATCAGCTGAGGCATCATAACGTTTTCCAGCGCATTAAAATCAGGCAATAATAAATGCGATTGATATACAAAACCTATGGTATTCATGCGCAATTTCGTGCGCCCTGTATCATTCATTTGACTGGCATTTTGTCCCGCAATTTCAATAGCACCTGAAGTTGGTGTATCCAACAAACCTGCAATATGCAATAAAGTTGATTTACCCGAACCAGAAGGCCCAACTAATGCCACAATTTCGCCAGCATGAATATCCAAGTTGATATCTTTGAGTACCTGTAATTTTGTACTCCCTTTACCAAAAGTCCGCGCAATATGTATCAGTTTCAAGGTACTATTCATATCTGAGTGCCTCCACCGGATCCGTTTTAGATGCCTTCCAACTGGGATACAAAGTCGCCAAAAAAGCCAACGCTAAACTCATACCCGCGACCCAAAGAACTTCTGTCAATTCTACTTTGGCCGGCAAATGCGACAGAAAGTAAATTTCGGCGGAAAACAGCTCGTGCCCCGATAAACTTTCCAACCAATTTTTAATACGGTCAATATTATAACAAAAAACCAGTCCCAACAAAACACCAGCCATCGTTCCAACAGCTCCAACAGTAAGACCAGCCAATAAAAACACCCTCTGAACCGCCCTTTTTGCCATTCCCATTGTACGCAAAACAGCAATATCTTTGGATTTATCTTGCACCAACATAATGAGACCAGAAATCATATTAAATGCCGCCACGATAATAATCAACGTCAAAATCAAAAACATGACATTACGTTCTACTTCTACGGCATTAAAAAAAGCTTGATTTGTATGACGCCAATCGTAAACAGAAGCCTGACCATCTAATGCATCAAAAGTATCATTCAAAACTTGAGGAACCTGAGATAAATCGTTGGCAAAAACTTCCAAATGCGATACAGATCCTTTCATACCAAAAAACTTTTGTGCTTCTGTAATCGGCATAAAAACAAAGTTACCATCATATTCACTCATACCACTGTCAAATGTTCCCAAAACAGTATAGCTTTTCATTTTTGGCATAGAACCAAAAGCAGTCAGATTTGCTTTAGGGGAAATCAATGTCATCTTATCCCCAGCTCTTACCCCCAATTTGGAGGCTAAACGCCACCCCAAAATCACTTGATTTTTTTCAAAATAA
This sequence comes from Alphaproteobacteria bacterium UBA3768, assembly GCA_002372315.1. GTDB lineage: Bacteria > Pseudomonadota > Alphaproteobacteria > CAAHEQ01 > UBA3637 > UBA3637. The sequence continues at coordinate 51,811 of DFFU01000012.1, read as the reverse complement.
ATCAGATTTTCACCATGATAATTTTGCCTTAGTAGCACACGACTTTCAAAATCTTCACGTGATATACCACGCACCATCACACCCGCCTGCCCCGATTCTGTGGACAGCATGACCTGACCATCAATCACAGGAACAACAGCTTGAACACCCTCTATACTTAAAACTCTGTCTTTTAAATCAGTATATTCTGTCAAGGTAGGGCCAAAATTGGGATACACCCCCAAATGTCCATTGAGCCCCAAAATACGCCCCATCAATTCGGCTTTAAATCCATTCATGACACTCATCACAATGATTAAAGTCGCAACCCCCAGCATAATTCCCAAAAATGAAAAACCTGCAATCACGGACACAAAGCCCGTTCTTTTACGAGACCTTAAATAGCGAAATGCTAATAATCTTTCTGTTTTATTAAACATGGAAGCAGTGTAGCGTAAGTTTGAAAAAAAAGCAAGATTTTTAAAAACGTTAAAAAAATCCCCGTTTGGACGGGGAACATTTTATTCGTTTTCTTTTTGCTTTTTACATATAACCGATTTGGATAATGCCTTTGGGGAAGCTGTCTTATGTTTTTTCCACCAAAAAAGTTCTCAACGTTTTCTTACTGCCTTTAGCATCACGTTCACGCATTGCCTGTTTCAATTCATCGGTTTTGTTATTTCGTTTATGCTTTTCCAGTTATTCTCCCGCACGTTCTTGATATTCCAATTCTTCTTGAAAACGCTTGTTTCTACTCACTAATCTGCGATAAGAAGTTTGAACTGCAACAGCCCTACCCCGAATTTCTTCCGCGATTTCACGACGCTTTTCCCAAGATATTTTGTCCTCTGAAACAAGAATACCTTCTCCTATATCCCTATCTTGACGAGTCATAGGCTCATCATCACTTTCTTCACCATACATTCCCCACATAGTGCTTTTCCTTTCAGTTAGATTTATGTGTGTACCTTCTAACATTTTATCCCTTGCGTTGAGCACCTTTTATTTTCTTGATTATCTTTTCAAAATATGCTATAATTTCGCGCCATGAAAAAGAAAAAAGATTTTTACAAGTCTGAACAAGCCCCTTTAAATCCAATCACCTCTATAGATTGGAAAAGAAGACGGATTATTGAACATCAAAAGGCCCATTGTCGTGATAAAATTGAATTTCATACAAAAAATGTAATCCTGCAAAGTATTGTGTCTTTTTTATGTGTGGCAGGTGGCATTTATGCTGGTCAAAAAAGAAGCATTGTTGTACCCTTGGTATTAGCCCCTTGTGTAACTGCTTCTTGTTCCACACTGGCAAAGCACGAAACAAAACGCCAGCGCTATAAAGAAATCTTAAATGAATTAGAAAAGGCATAAGTTATGAATGAAAAAACCACCACCTGTATACAATGTACCGCCACCGGTTTAGGTTTCGCTTTAAGCATCTTTGCCTTTGCTTACGCTTGTTGGTTATCTCATCAAAGAAAGAAGCAGTTACCACCAATGAACCCCAAAGATTTATTACCCCCAAAGTCGCCAAAACTTGAAGATAAAGAAGACGGAGAGCGAAAAATTGATCCTAAATTTATTAAGGTTATTTGCAGGGATTAAAAAGGGGTAGATTATGGATAAAAAAGTTCCTTTAAAAAAATGGCACCTTGTTGACAAAGCCTGTTTTTCAAGTGCTATTGCTTTTATGGTTTTTTGTGCATTGTTGAGTGTAGCAGATTATAAAACCAATCGCAAAAAATGGGCTGCGGTTCAAGCAGGATGCTGTGCAATCAACGCCTTATCCGCTTCAAAAATTATGCACAATGCACGAAAGAGAGTCAGATGAAAAAGAAAGAAGAAAAAATTTGTTTTAAAGATTTTTCAAAATCCGCCAAAATCGGTGTAACTGTGTTTGGTTTTTTGGCCGCACTGGGAGCTTGCTATACAATTTACGCCGTCAAAACAGGTAATACAAAAAAAATTAAGGATTCTGCCATCGGATCAGCTGTGATGGCATCAACGGCTTTACTCACAGCCCGAGCCGAACGCAATTGCATTCGTTCTGAAAGAAAAAGACAAGAATCTCAATACTATTAACAAAGGAAAAGTAATATGACAGAAGAAAAAATTCGTTATAAAGATTGGCGCTTGATTCACAAGATATTTATACCCACACTTTATGGAATGATTGCCTTTGGTGCTGTAATAACAACCTATAATATCAAGCATAAAAAAAATCTCATAGAACCCATTTTGGGAACGATCACCGCAGGCCTTGTAGCTCCTCTATATCATATTAACGCAATCGCAGATGCGCGCGAAAAAAAACAAAGACAACGTGATTAAAAAAGTAAAAAAACATGAGAAAAAAAGCAAAATTTAAAGATTTTTCATCCGAAAACAAACTGATTCTTTCCTTTCTTTATGGCAGTACAGCATTAATGGCCGTGATGATGGCCTACACAATCAAATATGACAAAGAAAATGTAGGTCGTTTTCTTTTTGGAACAGGGGTAATGGCCTCTGGCAGTGTTTTCACTCATGTTCACGCAAAAAGAGAAGCGCATTCTCGTTTACAAAAAGGGAAAGAGCGAGATTAAATTTCGGTCAGATATTGAGCCACAATTTTACGGATACCGCCATTTTCAAAGGCAACCTCTAACATTTGACCATTTTCACGAAGCACGACCCCCTTACCAAAAGTTTCATGCATCACTTGTTTGCCTTTACGGGATTTCGGCACCAAATTTTCACGTGCCCAAGGCATACGCACATCCGCAAAGCTCGCCCCATACCCCATGCGGTTATTCCCCCGCATATCAATATGTTCTTCGGGCAATTCCTTGATAAATCGACTGGGCAAAGAATTTTGCCATTGCCCATAAACACGACGATTACTGGCATAGGAAATATGGGCGTTTTTTTTGGCACGCGTGAGTCCTACATAGGCCAAACGACGTTCTTCTTCTAATCCCAAATCCCCTGCTTCGTCCAATGCACGCTGATGGGGGAAAAGCCCTTCTTCCCAACCGGGCAAAAAAACCGTATCAAATTCCAAACCTTTACTGGCATGCAAAGTCATCACAACCAATTGTTCGGATGTTGCCACTTCATCATTTTCAGTCAATAAACTCGCATATTCAATAAATTGTTCAATACTTTCAAAATCACCCAAAACGTTATAAAGTTCTTGCAAGTTTTCCACGCGCCCTGGGGCTTCAGGCGATTTGTCCAAACGCCACATCATCATATATCCTGATTGATCCATAACCTCTTTGGCCAAATCCACAGGTGATAGATTTTTACTATGTTCTTGCCAGGCCAAAACCAAAGTCTTAAAACTATCCAAGGATTTTTTGGGTGCCGTTTTGAGTTCTGCTTTATCAATCGCTTCAAACAAACTGATGTGATTTTGTTGGGCGGTTACCTGTAAAGATTGCATCACAACTTCTCCTATTCCACGACGTGGCTTATTCACAATGCGAATAAAGGCCAAATCATCATTGGGATTTAGGACTAGTCGTAAATAAGCCAGCGCATCACGAATTTCTTCACGTTCATAAAACTTAAAACCACCAATAATTTTATAGGGAATACCTGCTTGGATCAGTTTATCTTCAAATTCACGTGTTTGAAAACCCGCCCGTACTAAAATAGCCATTTGGGAAAGTTTCGTTCCACGATGTAAATCATCCTCTATTTGTTCCACTACTTTTTCGGCCTCCTGAGCCCCATTCCAATAGCCTTGAACACAGACCAAAGACCCCATATCTTTTGTTTCATCCGCCACATATAATGTTTTTCCCAAACGACCTGTATTGTTGGCAATCAGTGCTGAAGCAGCCCCCAAAATATGTGCCGTAGAACGATAGTTCCTTTCCAAACGAATAATTTTTGCTGATGGGAAAATTTTACCAAAGTTTAATATATTATCGACATCTGCCCCGCGCCAAGAATAAATAGATTGATCATCATCCCCCACACAACAAATGTTATTGTGTTTTTTGGCGAGCATTCGCAAGAGCATATACTGCGCCACATTGGTATCTTGATACTCATCCACCAAAATATAGTGAAATTGTTCTTGGTATTCTGCTAAAATTGTCGCATTTTCTTGAAAAAGTTTAAGTGGTAATAAGAGTAAATCCCCAAAATCCACCGCATTCATCTCACTCAGTTTTTGTTGATAGAGCTTATAAAAATCCAAACTACGCCCCTCACAAAAATCATTGGATTCAGCATGCGTCACTTTGTCGGGAGTCAGTCCCCGATCTTTCCAATGTTGAATGACATCCAACATCATCTTTGGTGGATATTTTTTGACATCCACACCATATTGTTGCATTAAATTTTTAAGGAGCCTTTCTTGATCATCTGAGTCCAAAACAGCAAAGTTTTGTTGAAGCCCTACATAGCCACCATAACGGCGTAAAATTTTGACCCCAATTTTGTGGAAAGTACCAAGCCACGTGCCCAAAGCAGCCTGCCCCACCATTTGTTCCAAACGCACCCCCATTTCTTTGGCCGCTTTATTGGTAAAAGTAACTGCCAAAATTTGCCAAGGGAGCGCCAAATGTTGCGCCAAAATATATCCCACGCGGGTTGTCAGCACACGCGTTTTGCCTGTCCCAGCCCCTGAAAGCACCAATAAAGGCCCTTCGGTTGTGGTTACCGCCTGATATTGTTCAGGATTCAATTCTGATAGAAAATCAATAATATCTGCCATAGTTTGAAACATACACAATTTCACGATTTTTTGCAAGAAAAGATTTTGCTTGATTTTTCATTAAATCCTTTCTAAAATGCCCTTATCAACAAAAGGATTTTATATGCTTTCATTAGCTGATACTCTCTCTTTTTCATTTTGCAAACGCAGTTTCTTTTTGGGAACAATTTTGTTGTTCATTATTATTTTGAGCAGTTTTGGAATAGGTGAAACCATTTGGTACATGATTCAAAACAACATTGAACCTACCCCAAAAGATTTTGAAAAGATTGCGGTTACCCTTTATATAGGACAAACAATCGGATATAGCATTTTATTTTCCTATTTGTATATTCGGGCAAAGCAAAGTATATATAACCTTCCCCCAAGATTTTCTAGTGAATTTTTTATTCGGGTCTTTTTGACCTTTTTTTGCATGAGTATCATTACCAGTCTTGGGCTTTATTTTGCCAGTCCGTATATCAAAAACTACACATTAAATTCCTTTTTACCTGTTATCCTATCCCACCCTAATTCACCAAAATTTCCATGGTTACAACTGATATTAAAGACTGGGTTACCTATGCTTAGTGTTGCACTTATTGTGGGGTATCTGTGGTCATCATTTTATATGGCCTATATTATGCACTTTAATTTTCAAAGATTCGGCTATAAACTTTTCCAAGTATTAAAACACCCCTTAGTTTATTTACAAATTGTAGGTCTTGGTCTTTTGTTTTTAATTTTAACCTATATTCCTGCTTTTGTGGTTTATTGGATTTTACAAGAATTCCGCAATGATATTGCTTCATCTTTTATATTGACATCTGCCGGTTCGGGTTTACCCATTATTCCACTTATAATTTTTGCGTTCATTTTTGGTATCCCCATCGTCACATTCTGCTTTAAAACAACAACTGGACGCATACTCACTTTGTTATTTACGTTACTTTTTTTTATAATTTATGGGCTTGTGAGGATTGTCATTAAACAAATCGGATTCCATTTTGTAATGTCAATTTCTATTGTACCTATAATCTATCTTTATATCTTTTTCTATCTGTTTTGCATAATATTCGTAATGACAAGTATTATTTTGCCCACAGGAATGATTCATTTAATGGTTCAAGGCGCATTTCAAGTGCATAAGACCTTTGAACCAAGTGTAGATAAACAACCCCAAATACCCAATAGTACTCTGACACAATTAAGTGCAGAAGAAACAGTATTACCTCCAGAAAATGAACAAAACAATTCAAAATCAGACAATGATGACGGATGGCTGTAATGACCTACACTGATGCGCATTGCCATTTATTGGATAAAAATGAATTTGATATGGCTAAAACAGCTGGAATCAATCAAATTATTTGCAATGCAACGAACCCCAAAGATTGGCAGAATGTATTGGCCGTTAAAAATGTCATTCACGCCATTGGTATTCATCCATGGTATGTATCAGATTTACCAGAAAATGTCATTTCTGATTTGGAAAATTTATTGGTATCAAACATTGATGTACATATCGGTGAAATTGGTTTAGATAAATGTAAAAATGATTTTTATAAGCAAGAAGAACTTTTTATTCTGCAACTGGAACTTGCCGAAAAATTAAAGCGCCCTGTACATGTGCATTGTGTACGTGCTTGGGGTGAAATGTTGCCCATTTTAAAAGGACACAAAGATTTAAAATATCTGTTTCATGGCTTTTCGGGCGACAAAAATATAATCCATTTTTTATCGGATTATAATGCTTATTTTTCAGTAAATCGCACTAGCAAAATTCCCTTAATCCCCACGGATAGATTATTGATTGAAAGCGATGCACCTGATGGACTTCCCAGTCCTGCCAATTTACCCTTTTTATATATGCAATTGGGCGTTAATGCCGAACAAATCAATCAAAATTTTCAAAGGTTTTTAAATGGAAGATAGACTTTCTCGGATGCGTTTAATGGTGGGGGAAAAAGGATTAAAAACCTTACAAAAAAGTCATATCTGTGTGGTGGGCTGTGGAGCTGTTGGCAGTTACGCATTAGAGGCTTTGGCACGTGGTGGCGTTGGTCATATTTCTTTGATTGATTTTGATGTAGTCAGTATTAGCAATATCAATCGCCAACTGATTGCCCTTCATTCGACTTTGGGACAAAAAAAAGTGGATGTCGCTAAAGCGCGTGTACTGGATATTGCCCCTGAAATCAAGGTGGATACTTATGAAATCCTCATCAATCAAAAAACAGTATCTGAAATTTTGAAAATAAAACCTGATTTTGTTGTGGATGCGATTGACAGTTTAAATCCGAAAGTATGCCTGATTGAAACACTGGTTCAAAATAAAATTCCATTTGTGTCATGTATGGGGGCTGCCCTTAAAACAAAAACAAACCTAATTCAAGTGGAAAAAATGAAAAAGACAAAAAACGACCCTTTGGCGGCTTTCATTCGAAAGTATTTGCGCAGGCGCAATGTGGATTTAAATTTCCCTGTTGTTTATTCACCCGAATTAGCACAAGATAAAAGCAAACTAGCCCTACCTGATTCACTCCCCGAAAAGGGACGTGCACGCCATCAAATGGGATCCCTGCCCACCATTACAGGAATCTTTGGATTAACCTGCGCCCAAGTGGCATTGGATTATTTATTGACCTCATCCAACAAAACTATTTCATAAGCTTCATGGTCCGCCATCAATTTACGCCATAATTGATTGACGTGACGGTGACCAAACTTCTCACCCTTAAATGCCCCTAAGACGGGCATATTGAGCTGATATAAATCACCCACTGCATCCAATGTTTTATGCGCAATAAATTCTTTGGGATTACGCAAACCTTCGGGGTTCATGACCCCATCTTTTTCCACCGCAATCACATTTTCCAAACTGGCCCCCTTGGCCAAGCCCATAGCACGCAATTGTTCCACTTCGGACACGAAACCAAAAGTGCGCGCACGTCCCACCAATTCTTTAAAGTTATCTAAATTCAAATCGAGATGGTATTCTTGATGGCCAATAACAGAACTTTGTGGAAAATCAATCATTGTATCCAAAACTAAACCACCATCATGTGGCGACAAAGAAACAGATACATCCCCGTCCTGAACTTCTACTTTTTTCAAAATTTTAATGGCTTTTTGAGGGGCATCTTGTGCCACAATCCCAGCACATTCAATCAAAGTAATGTAATCTTGTGCTGAACCATCCATCAAAGCAACCTCAGGTGCATCCAATTCCACACGCAAGTTGGAAATACCAAAAGCATGTAATGCTCCCATCAAATGTTCAATCATGGAAACAGTTACCCCCGCTTTGTTGGCTAAGCTGGTACACAAACGCGCATCCGCTACATTTAAATAAGTGGCAGGTACAACATTATTCTTATCGGTAATATCCATGCGTACAAATTGTATGCCTGTTCCTTTTTGGGCTGGGATCAATTTCATATGCACAGGCAAACCACAGTGTAGGCACACGCCCACACAGGGCATTTCCATTTTTAATGTCTTTTCAGGATAAGTATAATTTTGCGTTGTTTCAGACATTTTAACTCCTTTTTATTTCATTATGCTCCAAATTCAAAAATAAATCAAGTTTTATTAACCTACCCCCAAAAGAACAGCTTTATTTTAGGGGATTTTTTTCTATCTAAATGATATGCAACCAGTAAAAATAATTATCTTGGGTGTTCAATGCCCCACCGCACAAGCCATTATGGAACAATTGGCTATTCATGGTTATCCGTCAGAACAGGTCTTTTTATTGGATCAACACACTAAAGTATTAAAAAAACAATTTTATAAAGGCGAAGAAAAAAGAATCACTTCATTAAAAGTTTTTGATTGGAAACAACCCTGCATCATTGTATTATGTGATAAAAAAATGCTTCGTTTTTGTCCCCGCAAAAAATTGCATAAACATACTTGGTTAATTGATTGTACGGGATATTTATCCGAAGCACCCTGTATAGTTCCTGCATTTAATGAAAATAAAATTTCCAGTGTTAAAAACCACATTTTATGCGCCCCTACTTCTATGAGTGTTATTTTAAGTCATGTTATATCTGATTTGATTCCTTACCAGCTGATAAAAGTAGAATCAGTTGCCCTTATTGGCACTTCATTTTTGGATGAAGAAGCATCAAAAATGTTGCGCGAACAAACACGCAGCGTGTACACACAAATTCCTGTTGAATCAACATCAGATTATCCTCCTTTGGCCTTTAATTTAATTCCACAAATTCAAGTTCCTCAACCTCTTACCTGCCCCTGTCAAATCCAAAATATTTTGGATTTATCCATAGATTTTCATTATTGCTTTGTTCCTGTATTTCGTGGATTTTGTTTATTTGTATCATGTCAGCTTAAACATAAAATTCCCCACCTAGATTTATTATGGCAAAATAATCCATTTATCCATGTTATGGGTACCAAGGAAAAAGGATTTATTCTTTCTTGTGCCGCTACATTAAGTGAAACAAAAGTCTTTATTATGGATATCAACTATCATGAGAATGCTTTAAATTTTTGGGTAGTTGGTGATGATATCCAAACGGGTATGACACTCAATACTATCCACATTATTGACAGTTTAATCAAAAAATAATTTGACATTAAATAAATATTTTTTTATGATAGAATCATGAATTTCAAAGAAACCGTTCAAAAAGCATCACGTAATTTGCGTTTGGTGCAGGTGCATGAGAGTATGCGTAACAAGCAATCCAGTATTGCTCTGTTATTGATGTTGGTGCTGTGTATTGCCACCTTTCCATTTTTGATGCGTTGCTCACCTTCTCAACAAAAATCAGAGCCAGAACCCGTTGCTACCACAGAAACAGAAAAGACTTCTGATCTACCAGAAGAAGTGGTTCATGAGGATTTGGGAGATGCCCCCGTTCTCAAAGAAGAGCATGTAACGTTAAATGAGTTAGAACAACGTGTTCAACTGGGTGAATTAAAGGTTAAAATGGTTCAATTGGACAAAGGCGAAAGCCTGTTGACACTTCTCAGCCAAGAAAGTATTCCAACTGCCGATCGTGTGCAAATCGTGGATGGATTAGAATTACTAATCAACCTTAAAACTTTAAAACCTGGTATGCAGTTTATGTTCTTTAAAGATGGACCCGATGTTGTAGGTATTTCATTGATGACAGGACAAGGTGAAACTTTGGCCGTATTGCGTGAAGCCGATGGATCGTGGACTCCTTTTTCGCACACAGGCCGTGTAGAAACAAAAACAGATCGTTGGCAGGGAACGGTTGAATCCAATTTTACAAAATCAGCACAAAAAGCAAATGTTCCAAAATCACTCATTACCCAAGTCATCAACGCCCTCGATGGTGAAGTGGACTTTTCAACCGATATCCAAATAGGAACAAAATTTGACATTATTGCAGAATTTAAGCAAACCGAAGGTGGATTAGAAATTGGTGGAAAACAATTGCTTTTTATTGGATTAAAAAGTAGTTCATTGCAGATTAACCGCTATGCTTATACCGCCAAAGATGGCACAACCAGCTTTTATGATGCACGTGGGAAAAGTGCAGGCAAACAATTATTAAAACGCCCCATAGATGGGAAAGCGCGTCTTTCCTCTCCTTATGGACGCCGTATACATCCCATCTTAAAATATGAAATTTTTCATAAAGGAGTGGATTTAGCATGCCCCAAAAATACACCCATTAAAGCAGCCGCAGATGGTATTATTGAATCTATTGGACGAAAAGGCTCTTATGGCAAATACATCAGTATAAAGCATGCAGATGGTTATCAGACCGCTTATGCTCACCTCAATGGCTACCGCGCTGATTTAAAGGTCAAATCAAAAGTTAAACGGGGAGATGTCATTGGCTATGTGGGTTCAACGGGGCGGTCAACTGGACCTCATCTGCATTTTGAAGTATTAAAAAATAAAAAAGTAGTCAATCCTTTTGGAAAGAACGTCATTTCGGCCAAACAACTCAAAGATTTTGATTTAGAGCAATTTCAATTTTGGGCTGAAACTGTCCATCCAGATTTCAAACAACATCTTGCTGGTAAAATACCACCTGTGCCACGGCCTAAACCCTTTTAGTAGGGGGGCTTGATTTTTTTCCAAAAATAGTGTAAATTTTCTTGTATATACAAAGGGGGATAAATGAGGAGATTTTTATTGGCTTCTGTTTTTATTGCATTGGGTTTTGGGGGTGGTTATTATTTTGCCATCCATCAAAAAGCATCTACACCTACTATGCCAATGGGGGCGAAGCCATATGTTCCTGTGGGAACGGCCTCTTCACAAGAAATTCAAGACAAAACACGTTTTATTGCCTTGGTCAAACCACTCAATGCAGTGGATATAAAACCTCAAGTTGCAGGAGAAATTAAAGAAGTTTTATTTAAAGACGGGCAAATGGTCCAAGAAGGTGATGTTTTATTTTTAATTGATCCTGATAAGTATCAAGCAAACTTAGCTGTTGCCAAAGCGACTTTAACAAAAGCAGAAGCGGATCTCAAACAACTTAAAAGTGATTATAAACGTCAAACAGAACTGTATAAAGACAAATTTGTTTCAACAGCTGATTTAGAAAAATCAGAAAGTCGGTTATCTCAGGCCCAAGCCGCTGTAGAACAGGCCAAAGCCAATCTCAACTTAGCACAAATTGATATGGAACACACTTCTGTTAAAGCCCCAATTTCTGGACGTATTGGGCAAGCACTTATTACCAAAGGAAACTATGTTACCCCCGCAAACGTGGCATTGGCTCGCATTGTTCAAACAGCACCTGTTAAAATCAGTTTTTCCATTACTGACAAAGAACATTTACAAATGAAAAAAATGTTACAAGAAAAAGGCATAGCTGATTTACCGGATTTACAAATCGAACTCAATGATAGGTCTGTGTTACCTTTGCCTGTACGCAAAGTTTTTGCAGATAATGAAATGGATATTCAAACGGCAACGATAAATCTATACGCCGAATATGAAAATTCAAATGATTTCTTGATCCCCAATGATCATGTGAATGTACTATGGCAAAATAGCAAACCACAAAAGGTTATCACGGTTCCACAAACGGCTCTGTATAACGATGCAACAGGCAGTTACGTTATGAAACTCAATGAAGACAATACTGTGGTACAACAATACGTAACTCAAGGTGAAACCCAAAATGGTCAAATCATCGTAGAAGGATTGGGATTGGATGAAAAAATCGTTTTATCAGGTGGTCAAAAATTACGTAGTGGTCAAGCCATTTTCCCCATTCAAACAGAGGTGCAATAATGTTTTCATCATTTTTTATTAAGCGTCCACGTTTTGCTGCTGTTTTAGCCATCATTTTGTCATTGGCAGGCTTTATTTGTTTGTTTAATTTACCCGTAGATTTGTATCCTGATGTCACGCCTCCAGAAGTACGTGTTCGTGCCAGTTACCCTGGGGCAAGCGCTGATACAATTGCCAAAACGGTTGGTATTCCATTGGAAGATGGCGTCAATGGTGTGGATGACATGATTTATATGTCATCCAACAGCATGGATGGGTCTTATATGCTGACAATTACCTTTAAACCAGACACTGATCCTGACATGGCAACTGTTAAAGTACAAAACCGAATCCAACAAGTTCAATCATTATTGCCCGCAGAAGTTCAACGTTATGGTATGCGCGTGATGAAATCATCCAGTAATATGCTGGCTTTTATCAGTTTTTATTCACCCGATAACAGTATGACACCACGCGACATCAACGATTATTTGCAAAACAATGTCGTAAAACCTCTTTCTAAATTGGATGGAACAGGAGAAGTCACCGTTTATGGTGCCAAAAAAAGTATGCGTATATGGTTAGATGCAGACAAATTAGCCTCTCTTAACCTATCCGCCAATGTGGTCCGTTCGGCCATACAAAGTCAAAACTATCAACCCTCATTGGGTAAATTAGGGGCTCGGCCCAATGATAACTCTGAAGGTTTGATTTACAATCTACAAACAACTGGACGCTTATCAACCCCCGAAGAATTCGGCAACATTATTATCCGAACAAATGATGAGGGTGGGTTATTGCGCTTAAAGGATGTCGCACGTATTGAAATCGGATCTGAAGATTATTCACATGAGGCCTATTATAATCATTCACCATCAGTAGTTATGCTTATAAACTTATCCTCTGGAGCCAATGCACTATCCACCATGGATCGGGTCAGAAAGGAATTGCAACGACTCTCTAAATTCTTTCCAAAAGGATTAGAGTATAATATCAACATGGATTCAACCGATTACATCAGCGCTTCTGTCAAGGAAGTTGCGTGGACCTTGATTGCAACATTTTTATTGGTGATTTTGGTCGTATATATTTTTCTACAAGACTGGCGTGCCACATTGGTACCAACCATTACAATTCCAGTGTCGTTATTGGCATCTTTTATGGTCATGGCTATTTTGGGATATTCTATCAATATGTTTACTTTGTTTGGTCTGCTATTGGCCATTGGTGTCGTGGTGGACGATGCCATCTGCGTTACCGAACGAGTAGCCTATTTAATGAATAATGAAAACATGCAATCGATGCCCGCCACCGAACAAACAATGCGTGAAATTTCAGGTGCTCTGATTGCCACAACGCTCGTGTTGTTGGCCATATTCGTTCCCATTGGATTTTTAAGTGGTATCACAGGTAAAATCTATCAACAATTTTCGGTTACTATTTGTTCTGCAGTATGCTTTTCCACTTTATGCGCTTTAACATTGGCTCCAGCTATCGCCTCACACTTTTTTAAAAAAACATCAATGGCACACCATGGTCCCTTAGCATGGTTTAACAAAATGATTGAAAAATCAACCAACGCAACCCGTAAAATGGTTTTACTTATTGCTCGTAAAGTTATTTTAATTGCGATTGTATTTTTGGCTTTTACCGCTATTTCTACCCTGATGTTCAAACAAATGACCACTTCATTTTTACCCAGTGAAGATCAAGGCATGATCTTGGTCAGTATTAATTTACCAGAAGGTGCTGCCATGGGGCGTACAGACGAGGTAGTTCAAAAGATGATGCCTATTTTGGATAAAGAAAAAGGCGTGAAAAATTTTATTGTGATTGAAGGCTTTTCAATGATGATGGGGGCTGGTGAAAATGTTGCAATGGGCGTTATTGGGTTGGAACCATGGGACAAGCGCAATGATAAAAATCTGTATTCTACAGCCATCTTAAATTCTTTACGTCAAAAATTTGCACAAATTCCAGAGGCAGAGTTCCAATTATTTGAAATGCCCGCTATTCCTGGTTTGGGTATGTCGGGTGGTTTAGATTTTAAGGTTCAATCCTTAAATGATTTGGACTATAATAGATTGGAAGCTAGCGCAAACAGTGTTTTGGATGCTATTCAAGGCGATTTTAATTATCAATATGGTTATTCCAGCTTTACATCCAAGACCCCTAATTTATTTTTGGAAATAGATCGTGTGAAGGCCGAAAGCATGAATGTACCTATGGCAAACGTCTTTAATGCGTTGGAAAATTATTTAGGCTCTGGCTATGTCAACGATGTGAACTTTGGAACACAAGTAAATAAGGTAATTATCCAATCAGATTGGAAATACCGGCGTAATTTACAAAGTATGGACAAACTTTATGTTCCCAGCGCTACGGGGAAAATGGTACCTTTAAAAACTTTGGTGTCCGTACATTCAATGCTCTCTCCACGTCAAATTTCACGCTATAACCAATATCCTGCAGCAGGATTAACAATCATTCAATCGGACAAAGTTAGTTCTGGTGCGGCCATGGAGCATTTGGAAGAATTAGCGCAAAAGGTTCTTCCCGCTGATTATGCTTTTGAATGGTCAGGCATGAGTTATCAGGAAAAACAAAATGAAGGTCAAGTAGGTTATCTGGTTTTATTGGCTGTTCTTTTTGCTTATTTATTCTTAGTGGCTCAATATGAAAGCTGGTCTGTACCTATGCCCGTCTTGATGAGTGTCATTTTTGCAGTTTCCGGGGGATTACTGGGCTTATGGATTATGGGATTACCGATGTCCATCTATGCCCAATTAGGATTAGTTTTGTTGATTGGATTGGCCAGTAAAAACGCTATTTTGATCGTGGAATTTGCCAAAGATGAACACAGTAAAGGAACGGATATTGTGCAATCTGGGGTTCAAGGATTGGTACAACGTTTTCGCGCCGTATTGATGACTGCATTTACCTTTATTTTGGGAGTATTACCCATGATTTGGGCCACTGGGGCTGCAAGTGCTTCTCGCCGATCATTGGGCACACCTGTGTTCTTTGGTATGACTATCGGCACAATTTTGGGACTTTTCTTTATTCCATTGTTTTACATTTTAATCCAAACAATTGTAGATAAGATTTACAAAAAGAAATAACACAAAAAAGTGATTCACAGACGGGTATAACACCTTGTCACATAAAGCATGAACCACTATTAAAGTAGGTACTCCATCATCCAATACTATCAAATATTAGAATTACAATAACCCGCTACATTATTTGTTGAACGAATAATTTTCATCGTTGCTGCTATAGGATTTCGATATTCAGTACCATGATAATCCCGTTTCTCTCTTCCTCTGGTTTCACTTTATACGCCCTATTTCCCTTTGTCAAGAAAAAAGTAGCCCCTGATTTTCAGGGGCTTTGTTTTTATTTGATTTTCTTTTCAACAAACTCTTCATGCTTACGCGTCTTGGGATTATACTTACGACGTTTAATTTTTTCGGTATGTGTCCGTGGATTCTTTTTTGCCGTATAAAAGTACCCTTCTGGACCTTCTAATTTAATTTTAATTGCGATTTTCTTTGCCATTGTTTTTGCCTTTCATAAAAATGATGTCGCCTATTTTATTGTATTTAATCACAAAAGTCAAGAAAAAAAATCTGTTATTCCTTTTCTATCATCTGTTTAAACTTTTTTAAATCTTCCCAAACTGGTCGACGGTAATCAGGATTTTTCATCAGCCAAGATGGCGCAAATGTTCCCAAAACAGGAATGTTCATGTATTTTTCATGGCCTGAGCGTACCACTGAAAGTGTTTTATCATCCAACAATGCCTTGATAACAGGAACACCCAGTATGAGGATAAATTGGGGCTTTAAAGAATCAATCCGCTGTTTCAATAATGTTCGACAATAATTGACCTCCACATTCGTCAGCAAACGATTGCCAGGTGGACGCCAAGGACTCAAATAGGTTAAATAAGTATTTTGCCTTAAATCCAATCCAATAGCTGATAACATTTTCTGTGCCAACTCCCCTTCTGGCCCTGTCAAATAGAGTCCTGTTTTGTCCTCTGATGCAGATGGTGCTTCCATAATACACATAACTTGGGGCGACACACAACCTGTTCCCACCATGGTATGCAACGCCGTTTTCATCAACGCTATTTCGTTTTTTCCCTTTTCTGATTTTATTAAACCAGCAGAATCTATAACCTGTTTTAGTTTATTTTGAGGCCTATCACCACAAAAAGAGTATACGCCCATTTGAAATAACCAAAATAATTTTTGAAAAGGTGTCATTTTTGCTTGCTCTTTCTTCTAAATAAGAATACCATATTTTAAGATAAAAAGAAAGGTTTTTATGAAAAAGTGGTTTTGTTTTATTTTATTTGTACTTATAGTGCTGAGCTCTGTTGTTTCTTACCATTGGTATCAAACAATACGTTTTGAAGAAAATTATGAAGACATATGGAAAACACATCGCAAATTACCATCCAATTTGGCATTAAACGCTTACCTAGCAGGCAATTATGCAAAAAAGAGTCACCATATCCCTTTGGCCTTAGATGCCTATGAAAAAGTTTTAAAGGCTGATCCTGATCAAACAAGACTCTTAAAAGAATTTTACGTACTTGCTATGTTTCAAGGTAAACCACAAATGCTTTTACCTTATCTGGATAAAGAGGCCATTCGCGACAGTTTATTTTCCGATTACCTAAAGGCTGCCCAATTATTCAAAGATGATCCCTATCTGCTTTTACAATATCTTCAAAAAAAACCTCATCAACAAGCAGATACCGTTATCATTCCATTGATACAAACCTGGTACTTTGCTAAGGAAAATAATAAAGAATCTGCCACAGCTAGTTTAAAATTATTAAAGGATAACCGCTTGAACTACATTCAAGGCTATCATGAATTTTTATTGGGACAATATTTTAATGATGAAGAATTACAAAATAAGGGTTGGCAAAAAATTCAAGACAAAAAATTACCCGCTATTTCCTTTTTCCCACTGTTAAAAAAATATGCCCAAAAGAATCAAATATGGGAAAAAACACAATTTTATAAACAATTTCAAAAAATGGAAAAGCTATACCCTGCAACAGCGGATTTAATTCAACAATTTGGACAAAGTAAAATTACACCAGAAACTGGATTAGCGGAAAGTTTTTACTTTTTATCTGCCGAAGGAGCAATGGGCCTTTTTTCAAAAGAGGAACTCATTATACTCAACAGTATTGCACTGTTCTTACAACCCGATAAAAATTTATCATTAATATGGGGCGCTGAGTTGAATCAAGCTTTTGACCTCCCCCATATTTCATTGGATTATTATAACAGAATTCCATCAAAATCAGCTACCTTATTATTTAAAGAAGCTGCAGTCCTATTATTGGCTGATCGGTATCAGGAAGCTGAACAGATAATGGAGGATCTACAAAAAACAAATCCCAATCATATTCCGTTATTGACTTTAATGGGGCAAAATTATGTGGCCACAAAACAAAATCAAAAAGCATTAAAAATATATGATCACTTAATCCCTTTATTGGAACAAAATCCCCAAAATAAACCTTTAGCAGAAGCCTATGCGACTCGTGCAAATTTATACCAAAAAAATGATCAAGCGGAAAAAATGTTATCTGATTTTCAACGGGCGCAAATTTTGATGCCTGATGACGCTATATTACAAAATAATATAGGTTATAATTATTTGGAAATGGATCGCATTGACGAAGGATTTGAGTTAATCCAAAAAGCGTACCATAATCGTCCACAAGATCCGTATATTTTGGATAGCCTTGCATTTGCATATTACAAAAAAAATCATCCCCAAACAGCTTTACCATTTGCGGAAAAAGCCATCAATTTATTACCCAAAAGTTCCCTCATCAATATGCACTTAGGGGACATTTATCAAGCCATTGGACGTACCAGAGAAGCGGGCTTTCAATACAAAAAAGCTTTGGATTTGAAGGATGATTTGACACCAGAAATGGAAGAACAACTTCACAAAAAAATAGAACAGTTATCCGCGTTATAAAAAACCACCACTACTCTTTTGTGATATTTTACCTTCTTTGAATGATTTTTTGTGTTCCTCACTTAGGGCTAAGCCGCGTGTTAATTCATCTTGGGTCGCACTGGATTGAACAATAGCAATAGCTTGTTGAGCTAATACATTTAACACAGGATCCTTAGCATTTTGAACATTCAACAGCCACGCATAACAGGCGGCCGCATCAGGCTGGCTGATACCTATTCCTTCACAATACATTTGGGCCAGTTGATACTGAGCATAAGCGTCCCCTGCATCAGCCCCTTTTTGATACCATAAAAAGGCTTCCACAGGATTATCCAATCGCGTACTAAACAAATCCGCCAAATATCCATAAGCCTCAACTTTCCCATCTTTAGCGGCCCTTTCAATTTCATCAATTAGAGGCTGAACATTTTGTGTTGAGAAAACATCATCTACCATCTGAATTGTAACACCGAAAAGCCTTCCATCTCTGGGTAAGAAGCCCATGTCCAGTATAATTTGTTGCAACGTCTTAGGATCATTAAAACCATCAATTTGTGATTTTTGAATCTGTGCCAACTCTTCTATGGATATAGAATTTTCCGCTTTTTGAGGTTTCCAACGTCCAACTTCGGATTGAATTTCTGCTAAATTTTTTTTATTGAGACCTTTTTTATTTTTTCCACGCAGTAAAATATCACGCTTTTCTGCAGCCTTTTGCCCAATAGAATCGGAATTATAGGCCGCAATTATACTGTACCATTTATAGGCCAACGGAATATTTTTGAGTAGATTATCATTCGTGTACAATTCAGCCAAATCTATTTGTGCCAGCACATAACCTTGATCCGCTGCACGTGTCAACCATTTTTTGGCCTGAGTATAATCTTGGGGAACCCCCCGACCATCAAAGTACATTTTAGCAATTTGATACTGCGCTTTCATGTTACCTGAAGTAGCTGCAAGCCTAAAAAACTCAAATGCTAAACGAGGATTTTGCTCAACACCTTTACCTTCTGCATAAGCATTTGCAAGCTCATTTATCGCAAAAGCATCACCCGTTAAAGCAGATTTTTTCAGTAATGCCAACCCATTGGATACATCACCAGCATCCATCAACAACTTTCCCAATTCAGCCGAAGCAGGGAAATAATAGGCCGCATCTGCCATCTTATAAAATCGCATTGCATACCTTAAATCAACAGGAACACCCTGCCCTAATTGGTACATACGCCCCAAATAATAAGCGGCCACAGGATTGCCCTCTTCTTGTAAATAGCTAAATTCAGCCAATGCTGCAGGATATTGTTGGTAGTTATAGGACAAAATAGCATCCGATAAACCTGCCCGCACCTGAAAAGACAAAAAAGTGCCACACAATAATGCCAAAACTGTTTTTTTCATTTAATACCTTCCCGTTGATAATACGGATATAGCACACATTATCTAAAAACACAAGTTTTTTTAACGCAAATAAAGGGCTGGATCCAATGGTTTGGATTTATATCGAACCTCAAAATGCAACTGGGGTTGTTTAACACCACCAGATTGGCCAACAGTCGCAATTTTTTGACGTAACCGAATAACATCCCCTTTTTTGACAAGAATCTTATCTGCATGGGCGTAAGCCGTAAACCATCCCCCATCATGACGAACCAATACCAAATTCCCGTAACCTTTTAAATCACTACCTGCATAGGCCACAGTCCCTTTTTCGGCCGACAAAATAGGGGTACCTTTTGGTGCTGAGATATTAATACCATCATTGTAGGTACCATTGGATGTCATCCCAAATTTTTGAATTACTTTCCCTTGAACGGGACGATTAAATTTTTTATTTTTCGCAGAATTGGGAACCTTTATATCTTTTTTACGCACACTTGTTGCTGTCGTTTTTTGATTTGTTTTTTTGGGAGCTGTTTGATTTGTTTTAGATGTTGTCCCCCCCTCATCCCATGATTGTAAAATCAATTTTTGTCCTGGTTTTAATGTATAGGGGGCAGATAATTTATTTTGGCGTGCCACTTGATTCACCGATAAGTTGTGTTTGCGTGCAATGGAATACAGGGTATCCCCTTTACGCACGGTATACGTTTTCTGTGTTGGCATTTTCAATGTCTGCCCCACCTTTATAATATAGGGTGCTAAAATCTTATTTTCTTGAATTAGCCCCCTTACAGGAACATTATACCTACGGGATATAGAGTAAAGCGTATCGCCTTTTCGCACACGAACTGTTTGGGCGCAACCCGATAATAAAAAAAACAGAAAGATTAAAAATATCCGATACATATATTCTATTTATCACAAATTCAATTAAAAAACAAGAAAAAAGCCGATGTGTACACATCGGCTTTAAAATAACTTATTTAAAGTTTATTTCTTGGCTTGAGAAGCTTTCACTGCTTCTTGCAATTTATCACCCAACAAAGCACCTGGGTTGATTTGACCATCCACAATCAACATAGGTACACCATTGATATTCAACTTTTTGGCATATTCTTTATTGGCCGCCAATTTACCACGGATTTCCTTACCATCGGCATCTGCTTTCAACTTTTTGGTATCCAATCCTAATTTTTTACCCAAAGCTATCAAAGCAACTTCATCCAATCTTTCTTTGGCTTCGCCAACGGCTTCGTGCATTTGTTCGTATTTGCCCTGTTTACCAGCGGCTAATACGAAACGAGCAATGGTTTCACTTGCTTCACCAAAGATAGGTGTATCAATAGGAATCCAACGAATATTTTTACCCTCGGCAGATTTCACTGCTTCACGCATTTCTTTATTGGTCCGTTTGCACCAACCACATTGATGATCAAAGAATTCAATGATGACAAATTTACCCTTTGGATTTCCCAAAGAATAGTTGGCTTTATCGTTCACAATTTCAGCCACTAATTCAGCTGGAGCAACCTTGGGGGTCGGCTTTTGGCGTTCTTCCTCTTGAGCCTTATAATATTCATTCACAGAATCAATAATAACAGTCGGATTCTTTTGGATATAAGCTTTCATGGCTTCATCCATACCCTTTGTGCAACCAGCCTTCCAATACGCTACACCCGCCAGTACCAAAGCCACCAAACTAATACCCAAAACAGCGGCTTTTGCAACACCGCAACCACATCCACAGCCACAACCGCACTTGCAGTCAGGGCCACAGGCACATTCTTTTTTTGCCTCAACGGGGGCAACTTTCTTTTTTGTTTTTTTCATTTGATTCTCCTTATAAGTGTTAAAACGACATTCTTTTTTTAGCATATATTTTTCCCAAATGCAAGAGGAAAAATAAAAAAAAATTGGGGTCATTAGTTGACCCCTTTTATTAAAATTTATATTGTAAACCTAAACCAAAAATATCCGATTGAATACGATATTTTCCATGAAAGTATCCCGCGCCATCATTGGCACCATAGGCTTGCGCTTTATGGACAAAAATGTGGGAATAACCCAAATCGACTTGCCAATTATTTTTGGTATAACTAGCCCCCAATGAAGCCCAAATACGCCGTTGATCCGGAATACGCGCTGTACGATATTCAGGAGCTTTCAC
Source organism: Alphaproteobacteria bacterium UBA3768 (assembly GCA_002372315.1). Classification (GTDB taxonomy): domain Bacteria; phylum Pseudomonadota; class Alphaproteobacteria; order CAAHEQ01; family UBA3637; genus UBA3637. Next base: position 30,349 of record DFFU01000012.1, on the reverse strand, counting down.
CGCCGCTGTATCCCAAGCCGTTCCAAAACGGAAAGTCAAGTTCTTACAATATTTGTAGTCAGCCCCTAATCCAAACAACCATGTGTTTTTCCAATTCTCATTGGTGGAACTCAAAAGCCCCTTATTTTCTTGATAAATATTTAAACGTTTGAATTGGCTCCAACGTGTCCAGCGCACGATTCCCGATAAAGTCCACTTTTCATTCAAATCATGTGCTGCCGAAAAGATAACCGTTTCAGGTGTTGTAATTTTGGCATGAACCTTATGCGTACCATTTAAAAAGGCTGTTCCCACCGCAAATGCCCCACCAAAAATTGAGGAACGACTAGCGCTACCATCATTTTTGCCCTCTAATTTATGGGTTACCTTGCTGCGATAGGATAGACCAAAGCGGGTATCCTTTGTGGGCTTATAGGTCAAACCCCATGTATAACCCACTCCCACATCATTGGCATCACGCATATTTGTGGAACCACCACCAGGAATTGCCCCCGTCAAATGCGCTTCAGCATATTGTAAATTTATGCCTAAGCCCATTGAAACTGAATCCAAAATTTTATAGGAAACACTCGGGGTAAAATTGACAACAGTAATGCCTGAATATTGGCCATGTTCGGCACCAAACCAATCATTTTTATAATCATTCGCCAAACCAAATGGTACATATAAACCCAATCCCAAATCAGTCCGATCGTTAACTTTATATTGAGCAAAAAAGTTAGGCATTACACGAAAAATACGACTGCCCGTCTTTCCTGATTTCGTTCCCAAAAATCCTTGTCCTCGACCACCAATCGCTGGTTCTGACTCTCCCCATACTTTACCACGCACATCTGTGGCAATAACACCCATTTGCAAACCTGATTTTTCCACTAAGCTCATCCCCGCTGGGTTAAAAGCGATAGCCGAATAATCATCCCCCATTACACCAGCGCCTGCAAAGGCACGCCCCAATCCTGTAACAGAGTATTCTTGTAATTGATAACCGGCCGCATGGGCAGAAGTTGTTGCCAATAAAGCCAATGATAAAAGTAGTGCTTTGCGCATAAATTCTCCTTTGTTAAAGCAAAGGCATCATAAACAATTTTATTTTACCTGTCATACAAAAGTGTTCATAAACACAAAAATTTCATAAAAGTGTAATATTTTGTCTTTTTTATTGAAAATCAGATAAACTTTCCAAGTACCCCATAAATTCAGACGGCGAAGTGTTTAATACTTTTAAAATAGCCATTGTTTCAATAACATCTAAACGTCGTTCCCCACTTTCATACTTGGACACATATGATTGGGGTTTTTTTAAAAACTGAGCCATTTGAACTTGGGTTATTTTGCGATCTTTTCGTATCTGTATCAACTGTTGTAAAAAGGTCCTATACGCTTGCGTAAAAACAGATTTTGTCATGCCAACTCCTTTTTGGACTTGACGATTAGAATATTCTTTGTTAGGATATATCCCAAAATAGGATATTTTCTATACAACAAAAGGATGTATAAGATGACAGAGCGTGGGCGCAGTTTAACGGAAATGTTGGGGACATTGGCTATAGTGGGTATATTGTCTGTTGTGGGGATATGGGGATATAAGCATATCGTCAATTCCCATGAAACAAATACGATTTTACATGATATCAATATGATGGCACATACCTGCGCGGCACAATTGGTGATGATGGATCGGACAGAATGTGCTTTATCCGATTTTTCCAATAAAATTGATGATAAATACCCTGTGTCTGCACAAAGGGTCAATCAGGATTATTTTAAATTGGTTGTATCCAATATTCCCCAATCCATTTGTCAGGAGCTGTTAAATAAGGGGATGCCTTTGGCCAGCCAAATTATACCCTTTACGTGTGTTGAAACGAATCAATTTGAATGGACATTTCACAAAAATTTAGAAGGTGCTGTTTCCACAAAATTTTGTCGCAGTGATTTAGATTGTAATGTATGTGGGGTATGTCAAATAGCGGATGGTCAAAGTCAAGGGATTTGTATAGGGTCTTGTGCTACCCCTGCACATGCGTGTGAAACGAATGAGGATTGTAATACCGAAAATGAATGTATGGTCTGTGATACAGAATCAAACATGTGCAAAAATGGTTGTGAAAGGGTGGAATATTTAGAAAGCTCAGGAACTCAGTATATTGATACGGGAATTTATGGCACAGAGGATTTAGAAACAGAGTTAATATGCCAACAATTACAAAGAAACGCAAGTTCGAATGGTAAAGGCATATTTGGTGCATTTACTTCAACTAGTGCGAACTCATATTACTTATATCAACAAGGAGAGGCAATCTCACATTGGCAAGTGGGTTTTGGCTCATATCTTAATACGTCTACAGAAATTGATTTGAATAAGCATACATTTAACTTTAGCAATTACAAAGTGTATATGGATGGTACAGAAATTGCAAGTTTAAATACTGGCTCTATGAATACTACTCCATACACATTACTTTTGTTTAATACACACAGGAATAATGGCACACTTTATGATGCGTTACCACAAAGATTTTATAGTGTTAAGTTTATAAGAAATGGTGTCCTTGTTCGTGATTATATTCCTGTTCATGTAGAATTGAAAACAGATGGCAGGCAAAACTGTATGTTTGATAAAGTCAGCAAAAAGCTTTTTTGCAGTAAAACAAATACTGATTTTATCGTACCATAAGGACCTTTTTCAATTCACACTTGATTTTTGGGTCAGAGTGTTGTAGAGTATTTACCATGAACAAGGAGAGTCATATGGCTTTTATTCAAGTTTTTAATGGGGATTTGCCCAAAAACATCAAGTGGCCCAAAATGGTGGCCGTAGATAGTGAAACAACAGGTTTAGACGTTGTCAAAGACAAACTTTGCTTAGTTCAAATCGGCGATGGCAAAGGCAATGCTTGGTTAGTGCAAATTCAAAAAAATAAACCTTGTCCCAATTTAAAAAAATTACTCACAAATCCAAAGATTTTGAAGATTTTTCATTATGCCCGCTTTGATGTGGCCAAATTAAAGGTTGCCTTAAATGTGGATGTCAATCCTATATACTGCACCAAAATTGCCGATAAACTTGTTCGCCCTGGTGCAAAACACTCACTGAAAAATTTATGTGAAGATTATTTACACATTCAGTTAGACAAAGAACAACAATGTTCTGATTGGACTAAGAAAGAACTCTCACCAGAACAAATTCAATATGCTGCAGGGGATGTAATGTATTTACATGCCTTAAAGGCTATCTTGGATAAAGAATTAAAAAAACAAAAACGTTTGACTTTGGCCTTATCATGTTTTCAATTTTTAAACACACGCGCTGAATTGGATATTTTAGGCTATGAAGAACCTGATTTATTTTCCCATCACTAAGGAGTTTTTATGAATACACAAGAAATTATTGATTCGGCCAAAAGAACATTGACATTTGAAAAAAATGCGTTGGAAATGATGATTACGCGTATTGATGATACTTTCACAAAGGTCGCAGAAAAAATACTCAATTTACAAGGGCGCGTTATCGTAACAGGCATGGGTAAGCCCGGCCATATTGGCAAAAAAATTGCCGCCTCATTGGCCAGCACGGGCACCCCCGCTTTCTTTGTACATCCCGCCGAGGCCAGCCATGGTGATTTGGGGATGGTTACCCCAAAAGATTTAGTTTTGGCTCTGTCCAATTCTGGGGAAAGTAAGGAATTATTTGATATTATCAATTATTGTAAGCGATTTGGCATTCCTTTGGTAGCGGTAACTAGCGCCCCAGATAGCACTTTGGGTAAGGCCGCCGATTTTGTTTTACAAATCCCCAATAAAAAAGAAGCGCCAGAGGCTTGCCCTTTCAATATGGCGCCCACAACCAGCATGATTGAAACCTTGGCCATGGGCGATGCATTAACCGTTGCATTGATGAACATGCGTGGTTTTACCAAAGAACTTTATCATGATCGCCACCCTGGTGGAAAATTAGGAAATGTTTTAGTTAAAGTTCAAGATTTGATGGCCAAAGATGAAGCTTTACCCTTGGTTTCGGATACAGCGACAATGGCTGATGCTTTGTTGGAAATGACCAAGAAGACTTTGGGATGTGTGGGCATTATTTCAAGCGATAATAAATTGTTAGGTATGATTACAGATGGCGATTTACGCCGTCATATGAGTGCTGATTTGCCCACCAAATCTGTACGCGAAGTAATGCACCCTAATCCCATTACTATTTCGGGGGATTTATTAGGTAGCGAAGTGGTAGCCCTGATGAATAGCAAAAAAATTACCAATATATTTGTTGTGAATGAACAAAATCAACCTATTGGTTTAATTCATATGCACCATTTATTAAAGGCAGGAGTTGTGTAAGTGCTTACCCAACGATTATTACAAATAAAGAAACATTCTCGACGCGTTTTAATTACCAAACGTTCTTTACCTGTTTTTGCTTTTTTAATTATCGCTTTAATTGTCGTTTGGCCTCAGTTTAGTCAACACAAAGATAAATTTTCTTTGGCCGTTCCAAGCGACGGGAAACAAACACAGGTTGAAATGGAAAATTTACGTTTTTTTGGCATCAGTGATAAAAAATTACCAATGACGCTCAACACACCCACTGTACGCCAGACAGATTCTGTTGGAGAAAGTGTTCGTATGGAAAAACCTGTGGGAACCTATCAAATGAGCTCGGGTGACATCATGACATTGACAGCCCCCTATGCCCTAATCAACCAGAGCAAAGAACAAGTTTTTTTTGAAGATAGAATCAATATCAAAACAGATTCAGGTTATGTAGGTCATACCAGTCAAGTTTTATGTGATTACACGCAAGGAACAGCCGATGGCGACAGTCCTGTCAGCATCTCTGGACCCGCAGGAAAATTGAATGCTCAAGGCATTTGGATGGCCGACAAGGGCAACTTGATCTTATTTAAGAAAAAATCAACTGCCATCATTAAAAATAAAAAACAAAATATAACGGTTTATTCAAAATCTGGTATGCAGATTGACCAAATTGCCAAAACAATTACCGCTATGGATCAGGTGAAAGTTGTTCAAGCAAACGAAACCTTAACGACAGATAAAGCAGTTTTGCATTACACAGATAATAAAAACAATCGTATTCAAAAAATTGAAGCTTTTGGTCACGTTGTGATTGACAATAAAAAACAAAAAATTTCAGGTGATAATGGGATTTATAATCCCCAAAGTAAATTAGCTGAAGTTGTAGGTAATGTTGTGATTACACAAGGAAATCACAAAATGTATGGAAACAAGGCCGTTATGAATATGGAAACAGGAAAAAGTGAACTCATCAGCGATCGAATTAAAGGGCAGTTGATGCCCAGTGAAGTGAAGGGAGATAAGCAATGAAATCAGAATCCACTCTTATTGTGAAAAATTTAAGCAAAAGTTATAAAAAAAGAATCGTTTTAAAAGATGTTTCATTATCTGTCAAAACAGGGGAGGCCGTTGGTCTTTTAGGCCCAAATGGTGCGGGAAAGACAACTAGTTTCTATTGCGTTACAGGCCTCATTTCACCCGATAAAGGAATGATTACCTTAAATGGCTTAGATATCACAAAATTTCCTGTTTACCGGCGGGCACGGTTGGGAATTGGATATTTACCACAGGAAGCCTCTATTTTTCGTGGACTAAATGTGGCCGACAATATTCGTGCAGTTTTACAACTCAACGAAAAAAATCCCGAAAAAGTGGAACAAGAACTGGATGCACTTTTAAAAGAATTTTCCATTGAACATTTACGTTTTTCGCCAGCTCGCGCCCTGTCCGGTGGTGAACGCAGACGTTTGGAAATTGCACGTGCATTGGCAGGACATCCCACTTTTATCCTGTTAGATGAACCTTTGGCTGGTATTGATCCTATCGCTGTTAATGATATTAAAGAGTTGGTTGGCCAACTTAAAAATCGCGGGATTGGTGTTTTAATTACGGATCATAACGTGCGCGAAACTTTGGGCATTGTGGATAAAGCCTATATTTTGCATGATGGTGTTGTTTTAAAATGTGGCACTCCAAAAGAAATCATTGCAGACGAAAAAGTCCGTAAGACTTATTTGGGTAAGAATTTTTCACTTTAATTAAAATTTTCTTGTAAAAAAAAGTAAAAAAGGCTATAAAAGTAGCACTTTAAAAAAATCAAAAAAAGGATCATAAATGAAAAGAATCGGATTATTGACAAGTGGCGGAGATTGTTCTGGATTAAATGCTGCCATTCGGGCCGTTGTTTCCAGCGCCATTGAACGTGGATGGGAAGTCATCGGTATTCATGACGCTACTAATGGATTAATTTTGCGCCCTCTTTCTTATCACCAAATGAGTATGAAAGATTTTGAATTTCCCTTTGCCACACTGGGAGGAACCATGTTGGGCACAACAAATCAAGCCGATGCCCATAAATTTTTGAAAGAAGATGGCTCTACAGAAGTTTTGAACGATGAACAAATTTTAGAACGTTTTAAGGCAGGTGTTGACGAATTAAAATTGGAAGCACTTGTGGTAATCGGTGGGGATGGATCAATGAATATTGTCAGCCGTTATTGCCAAAAAGCAGGAGTCAAAATGGTGGGTATCCCCAAAACCATGGATAATGATGCCCCAGGAACAGATTTGGCAATTGGTTTTCAAACCGCCCGCGAAGTGGTTATGGATGCTTTGGATAAGTTAGATACAACCGCAGCCAGTCATAAGCGCGTAATGGTTGCCGAAGTTATGGGACGTGGGGCTGGACACTTGGCATTACAATCGGCTATTGCTGGTTTTGCAGACATTGCCTTGATTCCAGAAATTCCTTATACCTATGAAGGTATCGTTAAAAAACTAAAAGCCGTTAAAGCCGAAGGGCGCAACCATGCATTGATGGTAGTAGCTGAGGGTGTTAAAACTCCAGAAGGCGAGCATTACCGCGCTATTAACGGACACACTTTTGGGGGAATATCCAGCTATTTTGTGAAGCGTCTGACCGAAGATGGCTTTAATGTCCGTGGCAATATTTTAGGACATATCCAGCGTTCGGGAACACCCTGTGCCTCAGATCGTATTTTGGCATCCAGTTTTGGTGTTCATGCGGTTAAGTTACTGGCTGAAGGCAAAACAGATCGTGTTGTTGTCCACCAAAATGGACACGTGACAGATTTATCTTTATCGGAAATTTTATCTATTGGAAATACCCCAGTGGATCCCAATGAAGAACTGGTTCACGTTGCCAAAAACTTGGGTATTTATATAGGAGAGTTTTAAGGGTATGAAACAATATGACCCACCAGCCGCTATGGGAATATTTGGCACTTTTAAAAATCAAGCACGCCAAATGAGGTAAATTATTAAAAGATGAAATTAGCCAATTAGAAAAAGAGTTATTTAAATAGCCCTTGACAAATAGCAAAAAAAAATGCTTATATAAAGTATCATTCAGAAGGAGGAAAAAAATGAAATTAAAAATAAAACGTGGATTATGGATTGTTTTTACCTTTAATATAGTGGTTGCGGCCATTGTCTGGTGGGCAGGCAGTAATCTTTTGACAACAGCTTTTAGCCACCCTGTTTTTACAGATTTTGTTGATTCCATTCCAACAATTACTGTTAAAGATAAGACCGTTCAAAATCCTTTGGATTTGAACACATCTCGTTCTTTGGGAAATATGCCGTTATTGTACATCCAAACGGATCGAGATTATATTGGTGTCGGTGCCATTCAAGATGGTATTTATATTACTAAAAAAGCTGTTTCAATTTTAAATAATGGTGCTACACAGGCACAATTTGAATTACCCGAAAATGGCATCATAAATCCAGAAAAAATTCATACCTATTTTCATCGTTTTGCCATATGGGCACCCGCTTTGTTGAGTCTGCTCTACATTGTGCGTCTATGGATTTTTTATTTCGTTTTGGTGGGACTTTTCGCACTGTTTACCCTGATTCCAGCCATTCGTAAAAAATTGGCACCCTATGCTGTATGGCGCTATGCAGCGTATGCACATGTGGGCGTTTTATCCTGTGATTTTATAGGCAGTTACTTTGGCTATGGTTTACCCACTATAACATATATGAATTTTAATTTACCTATTTGGTTGGGTGTAAGCATTTTATTTTTCATAACAATGCTTGTCCAGTGGCTAGTAGCCTGGTTAGTTGCTGATATAATTATGTTGGTTGCAATATTGCGCCAAGATAAAGTAACAAAATCCATTAAAAAGAAAAATTAAATCTTTTTTTCAATCAGACATGCATCGCCATAGGAAAAGAAACGGTACTCTTTTTCTATGGCATGTTTATATGCGTGCTGCATTTCATCCAATCCTGCCAAAGCACTGACTAACATAAACAGCGTAGATTCAGGCGTATGGAAATTGGTAAACAGAGCATCAATAAATTTAAACCGATAACCTGGCGTAATAAAAATTGCTGTTTCTTTTGAAAAAGGATACAAAATCCCATTTTCATCCGATGCTGATTCCAAAAGACGTAAAGAAGTTGTCCCAACGGGAATAATACGCCGGCCTTCATGTTTATATTGATTTAATCGTTCAGCCACTTGCGGACTAATTACGCCGTATTCAGCGTGCATATGATGCTGTTCTGTATCCTCCACCTTTACAGGTAAAAAGGTACCCCCTCCCACATGCAAAGTCACAAATTCCCGTTTAATCCCTTTTTGTTCCAGCGCATCAAATAAACGTTGAGTAAAATGAAGCCCCGCGGTCGGTGCGGCCACAGCCCCTTCATTATGCGCATAAATAGTTTGATAGTCTGCTTTATCAGAAATCTTTCCACCCCATAAGCGTTTGATATAAGGTGGCAAAGGCATTGTCCCAACTTGATGTAAATACGCAAAAAATTCGGCCCCCGATAAGCTGAATTGGATTACCACAGTACCACTTTCCATTTTCTTCAAAACAGTGCCTGTTAAATTATTTTCAAATTCAATTTCATCCCCAACACGTAAGCGACGGGCGTTTTTAATCAGTGTTTCCCAAGTGGATAAATCCTGTTGTTTAAACAGCGTCATTTCAATTTTCGCTTGCCCTCTATGGCCATAAAGGCGCGCCGGAATGACCTTTGTATCATTAAAGACCAATACATCTGAAGGGCGCAGTAAATCGGGTAAATCCAACATCCCGAAGTCCCCCAAATTCATCCCATCAATATGTAAAAGCCGTGCGGCATCCCGTGGTTCAACAGGTTGAGCTGCAATCAAATGCTCAGGTAAATCAAAGTTGAAAAGGGCTGTTTTCATTAAAACTGTTCAATATCCTCATTTAAAATGGACATATTCCAGTCAAAAGAAATTTCGCCTTCATCATCATTTTTATAAATCACGCCCACAAATTCTTTACCAATATACACTTCGGCAGGACCATCCTTAGAAGTGCTAGGGCGCAAAGAAATATCTGGATTCCAAAACAATTGACGCAAGTATTGTTGAATTTTATTCATTTCTTGTTCGGTTAAGGTCATAATCTTTCCCTTTCATTTGTAAATTTCAGTTCATTTTTTTTTGGTTTTATGATATTATATAGTAATGACACAAAAAAATCAATGTTTTTCGGATACGATATCCATTGCCCCCATGTTAGATTGGACAGATCGGCATTTTCGTTATTTTATGCGATTGATTACCCATCATGCTGTTTTATACACGGAAATGGTGGCCTGCCCCGCTTTGATTTTGGGGCGCAACAAAGAATTATTGTTGGATTATAATCCCGAAGAGCACCCCGTCATTTTGCAAGTGGGGGGCAGTGAGCCCAAATTGATGGCTGAATGTGCTAAAATGGCCTATAATTGGGGCTACGAAGGGATTAACATCAACGCTGGTTGTCCCAGTCCCCGTGTTCAATCGGGCAAATTCGGGGCTATCTTGATGAAAACGCCCGAAGTCATTGCGGAATGTGTGGCCGAAATGTCGGCCGCAACCCCTCTGCCCGTTTCGGTTAAAACGCGGATTTCTTTGTCGGATGTGGGCGGAGATGGGTATAAAGAACTTTTTCATTTGGCGGATTTAGTGCAAAAAGCGGGCTGTAAACATTTAATTGTGCATGCCCGTCAGGCTAAACTCAATTGGCGTCCCAAAGAAAACAGGTTGCGCTTACCCCTTCATTATGAACTGGTGTATAAGCTGAAAAAATCTTTTCCAGATATGCCCATTTCCATCAATGGCAATGTCCTATCACTTTATGAGGCACAAGAACATTTGTGCCACGTGGATGGCGTCATGATTGGGCGTTGGGCGTATGGTCATCCATATGAATTGCGTGAGGTGGATCAACTTTTCTATCAAGACAATCATCCCATTTTATCGCGTGAAGAAATTTTGGAAAAGATGTTACCTTATATGCAAAAAAATTACAAACGCATCACACGTATCATCCCACACATGATGGGACTTTATCGTGGACAACCTAATACCAGCCTTTATAAAAAGGCCCTGTTATCGCGCGATTTGGAACAATTAAAAGCCTTTTTAAAAAGTGAGCAATCGTTGTAGGGAAAAAGCAAAAAATCCCACCGTAAAAATGAAACTCCACCTGTTCACGCAAGTAATTTTACATAAAAAAACACCCCGTCCAAGCGAGGTGTTTTAAATTTAGCATATTCGGGCGATTAGCCACCAGCAGCCGGACAGCCATCACCGCCAGTACAACCACAAACATAATATCCAGCTGTTGTACCCGCGCCTGATGTCTTGGGCACAATCGCACACACCGCTTTACCGAGATCCCCATCCAAAGCAGGCGCTGTTACCTTTACCACAACAGGAGTTGCAGTTCCATCAGCTTCGGCTGTAACAGTTTCGCCCGCTGGTGTCGTATCTAATCCAGATGCACCAATCGCAAGACTTTTACCTGCACCAGCATTGGCGGATTTTGCCAATGTTGCCAACATAGATAATGTTTGGGCAATTTCATTGGCCTTGTATTTGCGCATAGCCACTGTATAACCATAAATACCACCCACGGACAAAACACCGATGATGGCCAAAACGCCCAACATTTCAATCATTGAACGTCCGTTTTCATTCTTTCTCATTTCATTTTTCCTTTCAATTATGAACAAGTGTCGATATAATAACCTGCACGAGCAGCTGGCGAAGTATCATGACCACTGGTTGGTTTAGATGGTGCAATGGCTTTCACTGCATCACACAAGTCAGTGTCAGCAGTACCTAATTTAATTGTCACAGCTGACGCCTTAACTGAGGCACCACTTGCCATAACTGCAGGGGCTGCAGCTTTTGTGGCATCTGTATCCAATGTAACACCACCAGGATTATCGTTCAAGCCAGAATCCCCCAATTTCACTTCTCCTCCCAATCCTGCATTGGCAGATTGAGCCAAAGTGGCCAACATACTGGCTGTTTGAACAATTTCATTGGCCTTGTATTTGCGCATAGCCACTGTATAACCATAAATACCACCCACGGACAAAACACCGATGATGGCCAAAACGCCCAACATTTCAATCATTGAACGTCCATTTTCATTCTTTCTCATTTCATTTTTCCTTTCTAGAAAGTTATTATTACCCCCATTTATCAGAATAATTATAAACATAACTATCCCCCAAAATCAGGAATTACAAAACCACTTTTGCATATTATAAAAGGCTTGTCAAGTACTTTTTTAATTTTTTTTCTTAAATGAGTTTTTAAACAACTCTTTACGGTCATTTTTACGCATCATGAATATCCAAAACATATACTGCTTTGTGCTTAATGCCCTGTCAGACAAAGATGAGAGCCATTATTTTTCTATTATCTCGTTTGGGTTGATTCCCCAAAGATTAGAGCGCAAAAACCACCCTGTGTATTTTTCATCATTTGAATAAACAGTCAAACGACAGTAATCCCCCTCAGGGCAACGATCCAAGCGTGCAATGACACCCGGCTGTATAGTTGCGATTGGACGCTGACCTGCTTTTTTGAATAAAGAAGATTCTTTTAGAATCAAAACATAGCGATTCTTGCTCAATTGATTTTGATGTATCCAGCCAACTTCCCCCTCTTTATCACGGACTTGGCGCCACAATTCAAAAGAATCCAATACTTCTATGGGATAATTTTTTTCCTGATATACCCATTTGATAGGAAATTTTTCACCAGGCCCCGCACGCATATTTACTTTATCATACTTTAATGACTGAAATTCAGAAGCTAATGCAGGAAAAACCAACAACAACAGACAAATCAAACTAATTTTCTTCATCATCTTCATCCTTATACCGATTACGAATCGAACGCACTTTACGCCGTGAAAATTTTAAGGTCATTTTTTCTGAATCGCCTGAATCGTTATCCAATATAACCGTTGTCGTTGGGCCAGATAAAGCACGCGATTGAACCTCTTTAAAGGATACTTGAACTGCAGGAAGAACCAATAACTGTGCACAAACTAAACCACGATGAATCACAATGGCCTTTGGTGACGTATTTTGCATTAAAATAAACAAAGCGCCCCGATCCGCTGGATGTAAAATTTGAGGCGCATCCAATACAATCAATCCTTGCTCTCGGGCCAAATGAGGCTGACTGACTACTTGACCACAAAATCCATCGGGAATACCTATTGCAAAACCAACAGGAATATAGGCGCGTTCATCTTTATTTAAACGGACAGGTGTCGCCACTGCTGCTTGCAAATTTAATGCAATATGATGACGCGAAGAATAACTGGGCAAAGGTAAACCTTCCCCATCTGCTGTTCGTGCGATATATAGTGTTGGTATCATAAAACGCCCCCTTATTCCTTTTAAGTAATTTCCGTAATTGCACGAATGTTTCCATCTCGATTGATTTGAACAACACGCAGCTTTTCTTTCATTTCCCGAATCATATTATTTTCTTCTTCACCGGCCAAACTTTGTCCTGTACTTTTTTCAATGCGCTTTATAAATGCACGATAGGCTTCATCAGGACTGGCCGCATGGATTGTAGCAAAACAATTTTCATGGCCTGAATTCATCAATTGCCAAATAGCATCAGCATTCGTTGTGGAAATTTCTCCCCCTAAAATGGCATCAGGCGTAAAACGCACCACCAAGTCAATCACATTCGCGTAAGTAAAGTTGTTGGTGGATTCGGTACGAGAAACTACTAAATGCACATGATTGGGCTGTTTAACAATTAATTCACGGGTATCTTCAATGGTAATAATCCGTTTATGTTCACTGAGCAATGTGATCATATTATTCAAAAAAGTCGTCTTACCTGTGGCCGTTGCACCACTGATGAGAATATTATCCCCCCGCTGAATAGATAAAACCAAACGTTCATAAGGATCGTCAGGATCCTCAACATCTTTTAATTTATTGATTTGACGCAAACGCCCCCCTTGCACCAAACCAAATTGATCCATACCTATGCCCAAATCTTCCTTATATACACGAATAGCCATAGCAATGCCACCCGTTAAATCTTCATTATCATACATCACATTTCGGCCCGCAATCCCAGAAAAACGATGTCCTCCAGGAAGGGCAGCATAAACCACAGGGACTCCCGCTTGTGGATCAAAGGGTAAATCATAAGTATTTGCAATAATATACATAATATTATTTAAATACTCTCGCGTTAATTTCGGATCTTCATAATAGTGCCATGGATGTGCATGTCGCCCCCTTAAACGCAACCAAATTCCACCAGGTCTATCAATTGCAGCTTCTTCCACATTATCTTGGGTGTACCAATAGGACAATGGCCGAAGCGTCATTTCCAAAACACGATACGTATCTGTAATTGACAAATTTCCCATTCAATGTCCTTTAAAATAAGTTAGGCGTTGATGAAGAAGATTCAACAACACGATTTTCCAAATCTGCATCAGGCATAGGGTCCTCACCATTGTAAATGGGGGTCTGTAAATTTTCAGCATCTTTTTTAGCCTGTTCTTGCTTTGCTTTTGACGTATTTTGTACATTATTATTACGACTGTTGCTTTGACTGGTTTGCCTACTGTTGGGGGAATTGGGAATATTATTATCCATTTGTTGACGACGCTTTTCTTCCCAAGAAGGCATATCAGGCTTTTGCGCTTGAGTTGTGGGAGCCCCATACTCTGCGTTCGCAGATTCTTCATCATCATCATCAGAACGCAGCCACAAATCTTGATTTAGAACAACATTCAAACGTGTTCCAATGGGAACATAGACAATCGCAGGAACAGCTTGCCCATGGGCAACCCAATCATCCACAATTTGCCCAAAGGTATCAATAAACGCTTTTCGTGAATCATTAGCAGCTTGAGATTTATTAGATTGCGAAGAATTTCCACTATCCGACATATTAGAATCTTCATTAGTTGCAAGCAAATATGCCACCGCTGATTGAGCCAATGTTCCGGACAAGGCCGTACTGTATTTTGACACCAACTGTTCATCCAAAAATGCAGCAATTCCACCACGCCCCATCGCATCCGCAGAAGGACTGCCACTCAAATCAAACGCGACACCATCTGGCCGAATCAAGCGATTCCAAGAAATATTAATTTTAGCTACACCATCTTGAACAGCTCCCTCACCAGAGTAAGAACCAATTAATTGGGATCCTGCAGGAATTAAAATATTGCGCCCTTCTTCAGCATAAATATTCGTATCCACTATCGCCAAGGCAGGACTATCCGAAAAACGCGAATCAATAGAACGTGCCAATACCGCAGGAATCGAGCGTCCCTGTAAGATAACACGAGACATATCAACAGACCAAGAAGAAACAGACCGGCTCACCCCCAATGAATCCCAATTTTTATCCTTTTTAGGCTTATAACGCGCTTGCATTTCCGCTGACATTGTCAGAGGGGCTCCCCCCAAACCCTGACGCATTTTTTGTCTTTTTTCGGAAAGTTTTTGTTGAATCTCTTCACGTTGACCTTCATCAATTTTAATGACTTTTGGTTTTTCAACGGGTTTTTTCCCTGTCGTTGGATCAATGGGATCTCCATTAAAATCAAAGATACGCTTTAATTCTGGATCCCATCCACCAATCACTTCGTTCGTATTGGGATCGGTTAAAAATCCATCATTTCCCAAAACATAACATTTTCTGCCCATACAAATTTTACGTTCTGAATTTGCCTTTTCAGAATTTAATCCACATTCTTGCATATTTAAATTATAACCTGAAACTTTATCCACTAACGCACCATTGAGCGCCTTGATCTCACCATCTGGATTCATAAAGCCAAAAAGTTTACCATTTTCATCCAACAATTGACCGTTGGCCATTAAGGAAGCAACTTTACTATTTGAAAAATCAAACAAAGTACAATCTTGAAAATAAAATTTCTTACCAATTCCTCCTGATTGTTTTGGGTTATATTGAAACTCAATCCCTTCACCATTGACAATTCGATTATCATCTGTTATCTGCATGACAAAGTTCCCCTTTGGATCGCGCACAATTCCTTTGACATCAAAAGTTCCTCTTATTCTATTGGGATCATTCGGATCAAAAATTAATTCTTCTGTTTGGGATAATACACGCAAATCAATAATATTCCCATTTTCATCCACAACTTTTTCTCCCGCGACGTAACCCAAAATTTCACCATCTGGACCACGTACACGGCCTTGACTATCTATCCAATTATTGGTTAATTCACCATTTGGTCCCACCACAGGCCCCAAATTAACTACTCTTGCTCCTTCACCTGTTTCAATATCAATGTATGGATTTCCATTTGCATCTGTTAAGCCACCTTCATCATCAGAGCAGGCAACCTCCACTCCATTTACATCAACCATTGTTCCATCGGGCAAAATACGCCCAATGTATTTACCCGTTTTTTCTGTTGTCACAGGACCTTTTTTGGCAATATAGCCAATTTTTTGATCTTGAGCATCTACAGCAATCCTATCTTTACGCAAACGCCCAACAATTGAGCCTTGTCCGGTAATAACCCGACCGTCATAGGCTGTCTGTCCTACTACTTTACAATTATTGACGATTAAATCGCTGGGAATCAATGTTCCTAAAACGTCAAAATCACCTAATGCAGAGCTGCTCCCCTTTACCAAAAGATTCGTTGAAGCTGTCCCAACAGTTTCACCCGTATAGGAAGTAATCATTCCATCCGAAGAAAGCATCCCCAAAAAGCGTCCATCCTTCGCAACGGCTGTTCCATAGGGCAAAACAACGCCCAGTGGTTTTTGAGATTCACCAAAAATACTACCAATATCGCGGATACGACCTATACTTCTGTCATTTTTATCCAAAATATCCCCTGAAACTGTGGTTCTCCCCAATATTTCCTTTCTGTACCCTAAAGGCAGACCTTGCACAATAGTGTGACCAATATAAGGCATAGTATTATACACACTCTTTTGGGGAACCCCCGATACAGAACCATCCGGCAGAACACGCCCAATGAACGTATCTTTTTCATCCAAAACAGAAGCATCCAAAGAAATGGTTCCAATCAATTGAGCTTCATCATTCACAATGGCTCCACGGGGCATCAAATTACCCAACCACTTATTTGAACTGGTTAAAACAGAATCAAACGCCATTTTAGACCCAACCTGTTTTCCTTTACTCATAACTGCGGATGTTGCACCCGTTGCTGCGACAATAGCCCCTTTTTTATCAATAATCACACCTGGCGAAAATATTCCACCCAATAATTCGCCAGCCAAAGAGAATACAAAACCAGTTCCTGTTGTATTGGCGATATGCTTTTGTGCCACATAAACAGCACCATTGGGATACACTTGCCCCAACATACCCAATGTTGTACCAATTGCCGAACCATTTATCAAGACAGCCCCATCAACCAATCCCGCAGAACCAACACTATAACCATTAGTCATTAGGACTCCCTTTTCACGTCTAGAGGTCATATCATAAATATTACCATCTGGGGCAATAACCCCTTGAACTTTGGAATCTGTTTGGTTAATAACTAAGGGCGAATCAGGCAACATTCTTCCCGTCAATCGCCCACCTTTTTCTGCATAGGGATTTGTATATGCTTTGGCAATATCTTCTCCGTTTATATTTTGGATGTACCCCTTTTCGTTGAGTACGCCTAACACCTTATTTGTCTCAGAAAAACTGACCATTCCCAATGGGAAATAAGCACCAATTATTTGCCCATTTTCATCAAATACATGTCCATCTAACCCCACTTGTCCAATAACTTTTGTTCCATCTTCAATTTGACCATCATAACGTGTCCAACCAATCAAATTATTATCCGCATCAATGACCACACCGGGGGCCAACAATTGTCCCAATAATACACCTTGCGTATCATAAACAAAACGTGAAGCCCCTACGACAGCTAAAATTTCACCTTTTTCAGACAATAATTGACCACGTGATGTTGGATGACCCAAGTACTCACCCATAGTCCCAACAATGGCCACCGAATCAACAACCATTCCCTGTATCATTTGTGCCGAATTTAAAGCCAACCCAGAAGGAAGCACAGTGGCAACAGAACGCCCATCAGGCGCATTCACCTCGCCTTGAAAATTACCCCATCCTAAAAGACTTCCTTTCATTGTAACATAAGGGGCAATTGGTACCAAAGAACCTTTGATGTTTTGATCCAAACCTATCACTTGCCCTGTTGCACCAATATTTCCAATCAGATTTCCTTTTACATCAACAATTTGACCTTGATAACTTTTGTTTTCACCCTCTTCAATTAATTGAGGATTCAAACTGCCTAACCATCCCTCTATACTCACAGCTGTCGAAAGCTGAGGAAAAACCTTCCCCAAAACTTGCTTTTGGCCAGACACAACCAAACCATTGGCTAGCGCACGTCCCGCAACAATGCCTTGTTCATTCACAAAATCACCATTTTTTGTTACAACACCAATATATTTTCCCGCTGTATTTAAGACAGGACCAACCCATAAACGTGCTCCCAAAATTTTACCTTTTTCATCCACCATCGTTCCATTTGCTAAAATTTTTGCGGGAACCTCCTGCCCTTCTTTTACCAAAACGCCATCAGCCCTGAGTGTTCCTAAAACCTGCCCTTGCATATCTACAAAAACAGTTTCTTCAGGTATCAACCGACCTAAAATCTCCGTACCAGCATTATTGATAGTAATCATACTAGGTAGAACACGACCAATAGATTGCCCCGAACGACTCAGCATAGCTCCACTCATTTGATCATAGCGTCCCACTATTTCCCCACGATCCGAAAAAACAGTCCCAGAAAATGGTACAACACCTTTTAATTGATTTTTTTCACCAATGACCCAACCATTAAAAGTAACATCCCCCATCCACTTACCATCACTATCATAGGTTTTACCCGCCACAAAGGACCAACCAATAGGATGCCCATTTTCATCAATAACAACACCCCGTGTAGAATTGGCCAGTGTTGTCAAAGGATTTTTAGAAGAATTAACACAGCCTAAAATATTTCCTTTATCATTGATAATTTGCCCATCAAAACTGACACGACCTACGATCTGATTTTTTTCATTCATCAGAATTCCCAAAGGCGTGAGCATACCAATCATATCGCCTTTGTTATTTTGAACCTTTTTATCACGCGTCAAGCACCCCAACAAAGAACCATCTGTCGTCACAACTGTACCATTCAAAGAAACTAACCCCAAGAATTGACAATCCGGCGCAATAGCCGTCCCCCAAGGAGCTACCCATCCCAATTCTTTTTTTTCACCCACAGCGGTTCCATCAGGCAATACTTTTCCCAAATGCTGTAAATCCATAGACATAACTTTCCCATCAGGATATACAGAACCAACCTGACCACACCCCTCTCTGATAACACGCCCCTCAGGCATAATAGCACCCACAAATTTTTCCTTGGCAAATACACTCCCGTCTGGATTGACACAACCAATTTTAGCACCTTTATCATTAATTGCTGATCCCTCCGAATTGATAAAACCAACTATTTTTCCATTGCTATCAATGACAAGTCCTTGACGCACAACAGATCCCAATTCATTGCCTTGAATATCCACAACAACCTTATCCAATAAAGCATGTCCTATATGTTGTTTATAATCATCAAAAACTTGACCATTCATGGCTATTGATCCATGTGAACGGCATCCCCCACCCACAACAACACCAGAAGGAACAACTCCGCCCACCAATTCACCCTTTTTATTAACAGCTAATCCCATCGGACGCATATAGCCAACAACCTGAGATTTATTGTTCAAAACCAACATATTCTTTTTGGTAACGGCATCAGGAGAACGAACGATCCCCCCCAAAACATCCCCATTAAAATTGATCACTATCCCCCATGGGGCCAAAAAGCCCAAAGGTTTGCCTTCTGTGTCAACAACCTGACCATCAGTACGGGGATATCCCAAAATAGTTCCTTTGTCATCAGTGGCACGAACAGTTTTACTTTCTAAATCCACAGAAATTTTACCAATAACATCACCATTTTCAACCATAACGGGAACAGAACGGATGGCCTTTCCTAAAACTTCCAATTTTTCATTAACTATCGTATCATCACCCAACAAGCGACCTATCACATTATCATCAAAATCCAACACTTCGCGATTATCAGCCACAGTTCCCATCAATTCATTTTTTAAATTCAATGGAATAAATTTTGGCTCTACAACCGCGATGACACGTCCCTCATCATCCACAATGGGACCATCTGGGGGTACAGGGTATTTAACGCCATCAATTTCAACTTCACCATTTTCCACAGGCTTAGGATCACCCCCATCAATGGGAGCCACCATTTTGGGCACATCATCTGGATGTTTTGATTTTTCATCACACTTACAAATCACACAAGGATTAGAATCCAATACTTGAACATTGATAGGAACAGACGTTTTTTCAACTCGTGTAACACGTGGATTATTTTCCAACCATTCAATCTGTAATGTATTTTTTAATTGACGAGGTGTTACGGATTGCCACTCCAACACTATCGTACATTCTTCTTCTGCCTCCAAAATATCCTTACCTTTTTCCATACAAGAACCAGAAAGAGACCAAATATTTTCATCCTCAGAAAGCAACTTTTTAGATTGCAATTTTATAGACGCATTTTCCGCCCTTAAACTAATTTCATATACTGATCTTTTCCCAACAACAGAATCTACAGAAACAGATGTAGGATTTACCACTAAAAGGGCATCACCTTCTTTCCACAGCACCTTTTCTACATCATTTTTTTCCTCTTTATCCCAATCCCCAATCGTCACATTTATTTGAGGCTTAGAATTTGTTTGAGTTACTGTTTTTTTCCTAGAAGGCAATTGACAAAGCGCCAGCATAAATAACAATAGTAAAACCATGCCGATAATCAGCAATACAATATTACCCCTATGCTGCGACTGTTCAGAAAGACTTTGTTTATTGTTTTTTGCCATTTAAAAAAACCTATCTATTGAATTCGAACAACGGAACAAGAAAACCCTCTTCTCCCAATTTTACGACATAATGCATCAGCAGTTCCAACGTCCTTCAACATTCCTGCACGTAACCTGAACAGTTCAAGCACCTCACCATCAGCGGTTGTATCCACGGAATAATAAGGCTCATAACCTGCCAATAAATCTTGGTTACCAGTATAAAGACGATTCCACAAATCCTCCAAATCTGAAATTTGACTGCTTGTGCCAAATTCAACAGCAATATTTTCCGTACCAACAACAGGCACAATCGCATTTTTACTCACAGAAGAAATAGCATCTTGATTCGCCTGCATTATATTATCCGGAATTGATTTCAAATTGGCAAAACCACCATTACCACAACGATTGGCACCACTGGCATCATTGCAATAGGGTTGAACCGCATAAGCATTATGCACAGTATCTGTCCAAACAGCAGGAACGCCCAAAGCTTGATTACTGACGGTCCCACCCATTGGCAACATGGACTGAGAACCACTATAATCAGTGTATTCCAAACCTTGTGCAGGGTCTCGGCGCAACTTGATACAAATCAACTTACGACCATTGCGCAAAACTAAATCCCCAATGGCTTCCACAACAATCAACCGACTGTTGGGGCCACGTGTTCGATAGCCAACAGGCACTTCAATATCTTGCTGCAATAAGGAAACAACAGGTCGTTGAGTCATTGTTAACGCCTTAGGGCCCAAATCAATATAAGTAAAAATGTTATCACGCCACACATTATCGGGAGCAATATCAACATCTTCTGGATTTGGCAAAAACATGTCTAAATCAAAACGAATACTTTCAGGATCCATTGGAATGGTTTTTAGCCAATCATTAGGTTCCCCCGTAATTGTGCCGGCACTAACTCCAGCAGGAGATGATTTGCCCCCACTTTGTAAAGGCATCGCCGCCATTGAACTGGCTCCATTGCTATCACCTAATTGACCTCCTGCGGAAGTCGGCGTCCAACGTGGGCCAACTAATACATCCACCACAGATTGGGTAATTTTATCTGTATTAAAAGCCTCACTGCGCAAATAAAAAACATAACGATTTCCAGAACGACCAAAAATAATCATATTACTATCCACACCAATATAATTTGGATCGGCGTACAATAACAAAGAATTAGGTGCAACAATCTCTCCACCAAATGATTCAGGGGATCCAATATGCACCTTTTCAATCAGTTCCCAAGATGGCAAGTTTATCAATGTCATCATCCCCTCACGCAAACGTATAGGTAAAACAGTATCAGGCATCCAATTATAACGTGAATATCCAGGCTTTGTTTGACCTTCCCCTAAATGTTCCATAGGATTATTCCACGCTTTTTGTTGCATTCCCAAAGTGTGAATATAACTTAAATCAACTTGATCAAATGCACCAGTTGATTGAGCCATTGCATCCATTGCCATAGCAGTATCCGTATCTGTCGGTGTTTGCACTTGCGCAGACGCAGGAAAAACAGAAATAAAGATGAAAAGTCCAAAAATAATTTTTTTGATAATTTTTTGCATATTTTTCCTCCACAATCTCTCTTTAGTGCTATCTTAACCTAAATTACAACAAAAGTCCACCATTTTTTTGTTCATTCACGTATTGGTTTTGAACCATAGGTAACCACTCTAAATCCCAAAGGATTTTTCAAACGATCCTGCCATGAAACTCTGTATGCCTTTTCAAATAGGGGATCGAATTGAACTTCCAGCTGGTCTTCAAATTTACGTATTTCCTTATCTGCCATATTTTGACCAGTAATTTCCAAGGTAACTTTTACTGTCCACACCAAAATATTTTCAGGAAAAGGAGCAGCACTTTCAATTTTAGCATCAATTGTTAAATTGCTTTTTCGAATATCAGAAAGCACTTTTTCAGAAAACCGATTGACAAATTCGTCATACACAGATGGCGAACTCATCAAGGCAACAATACCCTCAATCCCCCAACGTTCTTCTACTTCGTTAATATTTGAAGTCGCCTGATAGCGTGCTAAAACATATTGACGCACCAATGATTCCAACACAGATGCAGATTGTAATTCTTCGGCTCTAATAGGCTTAATATCTATAACTTGTTGATTTTTATCCAAAATATTTAAGTAAAAAGGTTGTACACGTGTCAATGGGTATAATGAACTGATAGCCACAAACAATAAAACATTTGCCACAAATGCCAAAATTGCCACAGCAGAAAAAGCACGCGCTATCCACAGATAGCGATCCAACTTCAACATTTCTTGCGAAGAAAGTCCTGATGGTTGTTTATCCTCGGCCATTGATATTCCTACGTTTTAACCCAACCATTGCGGCAATTGGGGTGCTTTTTTTAATTCCAAACAGGCACATGGTGATTTTTTCAATTCCGAATAATCTCTTCCTATTCCAACAGGCTCTGGCTCGAAAATTGATCCACTGCCACACGCAACAATACATAACCCTCCCAAAATCAAAAACAAAAAAAGAATTTTTCGCATCTGTACCTCCTTCATAATTCCTAGCATAGCACAGAAAAACAAAAATATCCAACTTTTTTTTAATTATTTTTTCGTTCGGCTATACTAACACCATTAATATATAAACCATAAGGATTAATGGGCTTACGAAAACTTTTATATCTATTGGCATATCTTAATGTTAAAATAACATCACTCATACTGCTGCGCAAACTTCCGTCTTCTGACAATATATCTACACGAACAACAGCACTACATTGAGAACGATCTGTTTTACAATCCAATGACATAATCTCAACCGTTTGAACCTCTCCTTTTCTTTTACGAATTTTATCCTCTAAATCACCGCCTACAACCTTTGCATGAACAGCACTGGTTGACAAACGGGACACAGGTCCTCCCCACCCCCAACGACGCAGCATTTCTGGCATATCTGGAATAAAAGTAAAGCGCATTTCCAAATAATAACGCACTAATACTTCTTTTATCAATGCACGATCTAAATCATTATCATAGTAGTTATCACCTTTATCAAAAGGGGTCGCAATAGACAAATTTACTCCCTTCATCGGTGATGACATAAATTGAGACAATATATTTAGCCCTCGTCCATTCCCATCTCGATGTGATTGATACGAAAGTGTTATTGAAAACAAAAAGGAAACAAGCAGCATAAAAAGGGCTGCCACAAAACTAAGAATAGCATATTGACGCGCCCTTTTTATATCCATAAAATAATCCCTTTAAAACAAAGAACACTTTGTCAATTCTGGCATAACCTTCACTTGAGAATCATAAGCTGTTTTCATCTGTTTTTGTGATTCTTTTATCAACTTATTACTGGCGTGACGTTCGCGAATCAACTGATCCACATTCATGGCATTCGTTTCTGTCAAGCGAACCAATGCATCACTATCTTTTTCCAATGCAGAAATAACAAACTTTTGTTGCAT
Organism: Alphaproteobacteria bacterium UBA3768; assembly: GCA_002372315.1. Classification (GTDB taxonomy): domain Bacteria; phylum Pseudomonadota; class Alphaproteobacteria; order CAAHEQ01; family UBA3637; genus UBA3637. The sequence continues at coordinate 6,565 of DFFU01000012.1, read as the reverse complement.
CGCAGGAGACATTTGGCTGATTTGAACAATCCCATCCGATTGAGCAAGAGCTTGTTGCGCATTTTCAGATAAGCGAGATTGCTTTGCTGACTGAAGTTGTTGACGTTTTTGAACAAGTTCAGGATGTTCTGAATCTTGTTTTTCCAACAAAGCAATATATCTTTGCGCCGCTGCAATGGCTTTTTTCTTTTCCTCTTTTAATTTTTTTTGAATTTTTAAATATTGCCCCTTATTCGCAAGATTTAAATTTTCTTCATGAATACCAACTGCAGCCAGCTTTTGTGCAAAATCCTTCTGCATATCGTTTGTTGTACCATCCACTGAAGCAAATCCCTTTTCCAAAGAATCTACAGCTAAACGCATATTATATTCTTGTTCCAAGCGACTTGTGGATACAACAGTCGCACTGGACGTTGGAACATTCGTATTTCCCTTTTCAAAAACCTGAGCCAACTCACCATTGGGATTCGCCTCTATCAATGCTTTGCGCATTGCAGGATCTTTCCACACATCTGGCATTTGAGGATAAACTTGCTTCGTATCAGGATCAACATAAACAATTTCTTTCCATTCAGGTAAGGGATCTGGAGCCTTTGGTGGTAAATCATTGAAAGCGACTTTCTTCTTGCCTTGAAGTGCTTGTAAATAAGCTTTATGTGCCTTTAAAACAGTCTCATACTTTTGGGAATTTTGACGTGTTTTTTCATCCACATTGGGACGCCCAGACGCAGGCGCACCAAATGCTTGATTCATACGATTATAAAAATCATTCCATTGCTTTTCATAGGCAACAACCTGATCTTGCCATAAAGGAAATGATGCCCCAGAATTTGTTTCACCCCATTTGGATGGGTTTTTGTAAACATCCAACATGATATCCCTGCTGATCAGCATACTCGCTTTAGAATCATTCAACCGATCACTTTGAGTCAGCACAAGACTTTCGTTGTTTTTATTAGAAACTTGACGCTTTCCTTCATAGGTATCCACCATTTTCCCCCATACTTTTTGGGGATTTTTAAAGACATCACCTATTTTTGAAACGTTGCACGCCGTCATTGCTTCCATTTGCTTTGAGATAAGATCTTTTTGCTTTTCCAAATCATTTGACGTATGAATCACATCAATAATATCGGGCATTTCATTCAATAAATTATGTATTTCCAAAGCACGTCTGAGATCTGGATTAGAAGCATCCAAATAATGTGTAATTGCAACAGTTTGTGGCTTCAATTTTTTGGGTGCTGAAAAAGATATAGCCCCCCATGTTGGTGTCGCAACACCCCCCACCAAAACCATTGCACAAAGTAAAGATAGATGACTATGCATTTTCATTGTTTGTTTCCCCTTCATTTTGATTTTCTGGTTCTGTTGTCTCAGGTTCATCTGTACATATCCCTGTTAACTCAGGTGCAGAAGTGACCAATTTTAAATCAGCCCCATTTAATTCCAGTGTCTGAGCACGCACACGCACACGAGCCGCTACAACACGCTTTTTTAAGGCCAATAATTGGTCCAACAGTAAACGTTTAGAAGCAATCGTACTCATAGATTTTGTATAATCGGAATAATCATCTTGAATAGATGTGGCTGTATCCTTAATACTGTTGTACAATCTTTTCATATTCAATGCATCAGTCAACGCTTGGATAGAACGCCGTTGCGATTGATATTGAATCGCCCAAGAACGTTCATTCATATCCTTTAATGAAGCCTGATTTGCGATTGTTTCATCAATTCTCTGTTGAGCCAAAGCGGCAACGCATTTGCTGCCAATAGAATCTGAAATATCTGTTTTTCCCAACGTTTTATCTGTACGATAAACGTCTTCTTCAATGGAAATATCATTTAAGACAGCGGCAAATTTTAAATCAGGACTGGCTTTACCCTTATCCTTTTTGTAACAACCACCACAACCGCCTTTACCTTTTTTCCAAACAAGTTTCGCTTCTAAATCCGTATCATCACTTAAAAAATACTTTGTGGCAGTGGACAAAATTCTGCCCGCAGCAGACCCCACATCAAATACTGCTGGTGTAAAAAATGGACTGTGAAATTCAACCGTCTGAGCACGAGCCGGCGCAACCATCCCGCACGTCACCAATGATCCCAACAAAAATGTTCCATATAATTTATTCATTCTCATCCTCCTACTGTTCCTCTGCGGGCTTGTCTTTGGGCATAATTTCAACGGGTTGTTGCATTAAAAAATCAACCGCATCCGCTTCCATCATTTCAATTTGTAAAGCCACATCCGCCACAACAATTTTTAACATTTCATCCAATGTTTGACCATCAATTGCAATGGACCCAATTTCACTGCTACTGCTGACTGGTGCTTGGGCAGCGGCAGCCAAATCCTCCACCACTTTTTGTTGGACATTATATCCCAAAGTGATGTGTCTTTCTGTCACTTGCCGGGCATATTCTTGGCGCTGATTTAATATTGTTTTTTTGTATTCTTGGTCATTTTCAGCCCCTTTATCCGCAAACAATGTATTGACAACAGCCATACATGTTTCGGTGGCTTTTTGTGAAGCAAAATTCAATGATTGACAGGTCGCTTGAGAATTGCCCACGTTTGTTGGTGCACTCAAAGCAGATTGCAATTTATCATACTTGGATAAATCTGTTTGATCCAAAATTTCACTTTTCACATAAGAATATACCCCGTTTTTCAGTGCTGTTGCACCAGCCGTTCCCGTGGCGGTTACAGCGTTATCATCCCATCCCGCAGTACCATCTGCATTTTGGTTGGTTCCTTCTTGAACAGCGATTAACTCCGCCTTGGCATCACCATCACCACACAAATTCAATATTCCTTCAACAATTCCTTCAATGCTTCGTCCAAGGTCAATAGCCCACGTGGCACCTTTGGGCTTATAATGAATCGGATCGGCATAATCAGCCCATACAGGCGACACGAATAAAAATGCAACTATTGATGCTGAAAAAATAAGTTTTGAACGCATCTAATTCCCCCTTTGATTGAGTTTTGTATCCACCGATTCACGCACACCATTTAAGGCACTCATTTCCAAATCCCGTGAATACAGCGCATTGATATCATTTTGTTGAACGTGGGTGTGTACCGTAATTGTGGAACTGCCCGCCCACATGGCCTTTGGGCTGGTCTGTTGGTTAAAAAAGTTTTGCAACTTTTCAAATTCACCCTGCATATCCTTGGTGCCGGCAACCAATTTATCCCCAGCTGCTGCTGCCATTGAAATAGCCGTCAACAACCATGTGTTTTGGCGTTCCAACACACAATCATCTTGGCATTGATCTGTATAGAACAAAAATTCCTCTGACGCTGCGCGCACAGCATCAAATGGTTTTGAATCATCATCCAAAGCTAAAGCAATATTGGGATCTGGCACCAAAGGAACAGTATCTTGACCTTTAAAGGCGGTATCCGTGCCATCTGAACCTTTACCATTACAACCGCCCCCCAAGGATGATTCTAATTCATTCAAAGCCTTTTTGGCATCAATGGTACGTTCATCTTGGGCCATAGTTGCCGCCAAATCCAATCCTGTGGCCACAATCAAGCCTGGATCCAACCAAATAGTGACCCATGTATTTGGATTCGGTGGAGGACATGTAATTTTAGGTGGTTTATCACAAGTGGGATCTGCATGTATTTCCAAAGCACCCTGAAACATTGAAACACCAGGCCCAACAGGCCAAGCCATAGACACACCCGTCCATCCCAGCATTAAGGACATTGTTAAAGAGAGTAAAATTTTATTTTTCATTCTTTTCTCCTTCTTCATTTAATCATCAAGGGCGCATTTTTCAAAGCCCGTGCCGCTTCAACAGACAAGACATTCCCTTGCAGGGCATTGGATAAATTAATGCGTTGTGCCAATTCCAAATTTTCCACCGCTTGAACACGCATCCCCATACCTGTGCTGGTAATTGTACTGGGCATAGCCGCCACAGATGTATTGACAGCATCCAATTGTGATGTTGCCATTGTGATATTATCATCACCACTGGCATTGTCTTGGGTAATTTCACCCGCCATACCAGCCCCTGCATCCACAGCCGCCTGATATGCAGTTTCTAAGCCCAATTCGGCTCGCGCTACACCCGCCGTTGAAATCCATTGATAATTCTTTGCCTGCATCTCACTGATTTGCGTCATTTGATTGGCTGTCAACTGATCATCCAATACCAAATCGTCGCCATCATAATTCATATAGGTTAAATTTTCAACCACAGCATCACGACTGCCATAAATATCCGATACAGTTTCAATACCTAATGTTTCAATACCCACATTTTTTAACACACCTGCCTTAAAGGCTAAGTCTTCAGCCTGTAAATTATCTGGTGTCAATGATGTGGTTGGGACAGAGGCAGAATCTTCGTTGTTTTTGGCTGCAGCCTGATATGATTTTTTTGGTTCTGGATCCCACTTGTCCGTGACGTTACGCATGGCCAAATACACACCCGTTTCCAAAGCCAATTGCGCCGCATCCACATTAGCTCCCATTTCATAAAAGAAATCTGTCATAATATAAGCCATCAAACCACCAGCGGCACTGCCAATGATTTGTCCCCACTGGGGTCCCAAAGCCGCACTGATTACCCCTTGTGCTACACCTGCGGCAGCCCCCATCAAAGCCCCCGATGCCGCACCACTGGTCGCAGCACCGATACCACTTTTAACAGCAGATTGCACAGCAGATGTTCCAGCCCCTGAAACAGCACCAGCCCCAGCACCCATGCCAATCCCGCTTGCCGCTGGTGCCGCGCTCCATCCTTGTACAGGAACAGATACCATTACCAAAATCAACGCTGATGCCAATGAATTTTTAAGATAAGATTGAAATTTCATGTTAATGACCTCCCCCTTAATCGCCCGCATTTTCTTGCGTATTTGAGATAACATCCAAGTGTCCCAATGTTGACGCACCCTTTAATCCCAATTGAACACCAGACAAAGCCACCTGACGCACTAATTCAAAATACGGATAGCGTTCGGAATCGTTCAAAACGGACATGGACCCTAAAGTCCCAGATGTTCCAGAAATCCTACCAGCTTCTCCCATACCACCAGTCAATTGACCTATACGTACATAGAACTGGCTGGAAATAGCATTTGAACCCGCCGCAATAATCGTGGCACTGAGTGCATATTGTTGCAACAACAAACTACGCCGATTACGTATTGTAATTTGGTCGGCCGACTTTGTTGGATCTAAATCATCCGTATTCATCAAAGAAATATTGACTGGATTATCACGCAACAAAGTTGCCAAAGAATTGGCCGCACAGGACAAAGTTGACCCATCCAATGATGTATCAGGGACAATTCCTGTACCTGTTGGACTGCCTTGAGACTGTTGTAATGGTTGGGCACCTTTGACTGTCACTTCGCGCGTTGCATCCTCTTGATTCATGCCCTCAATGGCCTGTAAAATCAAAACGGCATACTGAATGGCGTTCGTTTCATTGACGGTATCCACAGGAATAGCGGCCTCTTTAGCCTTATCCTTTGAATCTCCCGCTGCCTTTTCGGCCTCACCCTTTTGTTGTTCACTGAGCAATTCAGATGGTTTTGCTTCAGTTGCAGTCTGTGTCTCATCGGTTGCTTTGATATCAAGTATTTTACCATTCTCATCCGTTTGTATATCGAATCCTGCCTTACGGGCATTATCTACCTCCCACGGCGCAATAGTATCTCCTACTGTTTTTGTAAACGGCTGTTCACCAGTACCTTGATACGACAAAGATTTAACACCATTATTTTCTGTCAAAGTTGCTGTTGAAGCCACCGTACCATCTTTTGCCATTGTTTGTACACGAGTTTGTGAAACGCCATCAACATTCTTGGTTCCGACCGCCAAAACCTTTCCATCTTCAAAGGAGGTTGTCCGCCAGTTATCAAATCCTTGCGTGTTCCCCCCTAATTTATTTCCCGCTTCGGTCCAATGATCATATACGCCACCCTCTCCAGTACCACCACTTTTAATTTTGACATAACTTCCATCACCAATTTGCCGATAGGTACCCTTATCCGTCACGAGCAAATTACTACCCGAAATATCATCAATACTGATATCACTTGCACGTAAGGCACCATCCTTAATCATGGTTGCCCTAACACCTTCGGCGTGTAACGAACCATCCGCATTAAACACTGAGTTTTTACCCGAAGATGGAACGATATAACCTTTACTTCCCACTTCATAGGTTGTTGTTGTCCCATCTGAATTACCCAAGGTCACTGTGTTTGCATCTGCCTTCACCACTCTTGCCGCTTTACCAGTCACACTATCCATGCCCGGTACATAATCACCTGGTTTGTAATTGGTACTTGCATACGTATTTCCCATCAACCAATTCTTTGATGTTGAAGTTTCAAACTGATCCACAATGTGTGCTCCATCCGTTCTTGCGGATGCTACATCTCCTGACCAAGAGTTATATTTGGTGGGCGTTGGATCTGCTGTGGTCAAATACTGTTGCCCAGCTGATCCTCCCTGTGAGCTCTGCCATTCCGTACCATCAAAATTATAATTTTTTCCATCTGCCCCCTTATAGGTGAAACCCT
>DFFU01000013.1 GCA_002372315.1 Alphaproteobacteria bacterium UBA3768 | reverse complement strand
AGCTACCGGACTGCTCTACCCCGCGTCAAGTAGAATCTCATTATACGACAAGTTTCATATTTTGTCAAGAGGCAATTGATGAAAAATATGAACGCATCACCTTAGTTCTAAAAACTCCTAAGTATACAAAAACACCCCTAAAAGGGGTGTCCTGTTTTTACTCACTATTTGCGTGAACCATAAAAGGGCGTTTCAGCCTTTTTTGTGGTCGAATTCTTTTGAACCTTTATAATAACTTTTTTCACTGGAGTAGAATTTGTTACTGGTTTTACCAAAACCTTTACAGTTGGTTTTTTTGAGGGGGTAACATCTTTTTTTACTTCAGCTTTTTTTTGTAATTGAACTTTTGGTGTTGCTGTTTTGGGGGCAACTTTCTTGGCTGGCTTTTCAATTTTAACCTTCTTGGGTTTAAAAAATTGTTCACAAGCCTTCATCCAAAAGTATTCAGCAGATCCATCAGGACGTCCCGCCTTTTCCCACAAGAAATAAGCAGCCTCCCGAATCATATTTTCAGTAATTTGTTGAGCCATGTTAATACTCCTTTTTAATCAACACAAGCACACTATAAAACAAAAAAAATGTTTTTGCAACTACTTTTTAACTATTTTGTATTTTTTTTTGTAAAAAGTCTAAAAGTTGATCAATGGGAAGAGGACGTGAGAACCAATATCCTTGTCCCATGTCACAACCATGTTCCTGTAACCACTCTTTTTGACCTGTTGTTTCAATACCTTCGGCTAAGACGGGCAAGCCTAAATCATGTCCCAATTGAATCATAGAAGCCATAATTGTTTGATTTTTGGAATCGTCAAACATCTCACGCACAAAGTCTTGATCAATTTTTAACTTTTTAATTTTTAAAGAGCGCAGGTAATCAAATGAAGAATAGCCAGTTCCAAAATCATCAATAGAAATAGATACATTTAAATCTTGCAATTTTTTAAACACATCACTTTCTAATAATTCATGATCAATTCCCTTGGTTTCAGTGATTTCACATTCCAAAAAGGAAGAGTTGATGTAGGCAGCCTGTAAAGCATTTTGAATCTTTTCGGCAATGTTGGGTTGTTTTAATTGAACAACAGAAAGATTGATGGCTAAAAAGACATTTTTTAAACCCGATTCATGAATTTTGCGTAAATCAGCGAGTGTTTGTTTTAATAAAAAGTCCGTAAATTCGCTGATCAAACCGCTTTGTTCCAAAACGGGAATAAATTCATTGGGGGGGACAATGCCACGTTTATTATTGACCCAGCGCATTAAGGCTTCAACCCCTAATACTTCACCCGTTTTTAAATCAAATTCTGGTTGATAATAAAATACGAATTCCCCTTTCTTTAAAGCCTTATGTAGGACTTCTGGGGTGATTTTTGATGAAAAAATACGACTAAAAATTGACATTTTGACTCCTTTTTCTATCAATTCTAATAATACGTATACACATTTTTTTTACAAAAAGCACGCTTTTTTTTAAAAAAAAGTACACTTTTTTGAAAAATATCGTTATAATAAGTCAAAAATAAATAAAAGAAAGGATAAAAAATGACTCAAAAACCAGTGATGCTCTGTATTTTGGATGGATGGGGCTATTGTCAAAGTAAAGAAAACAATGCCATTGAAATGGGAAAAACGCCAATTTGGCATGAACTTGTGAAAAATTGGCCAACAACGATGTTGGAAACTTCCGGATTACATGTGGGACTTCCCAATGGTCAAATGGGTAATTCTGAAGTGGGACATACGAATTTGGGGGCAGGGCGTGTTGTGATGCAAGATTTACCCCGTATTGATCAGGCCATTGAAAATCACACATTGGATCAAAATCCTGTTTTATTAAAATTGATTGAAAATTTGAAAAAGACAAATGGTACTTGTCATTTGATGGGGTTGTTGGGGCCAGGTGGTGTTCATGCCCAACAAAGGCACATTGTTGCACTGGCCAAATTATTAAACCAAGCGAGCATTCAAACGGTAATTCATGGCTTTTTGGATGGTCGTGATACTCCTCCCAATTCTGCCAAAGGTTTTGTTCAAGAATTATTAAACGAAACAAAAGATATGTCCTTTGTGAGTATTGGGACATTGGGTGGACGCTATTATGGTATGGATCGTGATAATCGTTGGGAACGTGTGAACTTGGCCTATGAGGCTATTGTCAATGCCCAAGGTCCCCATTTTGATATGCCAACTCAAGCGATTGAAGAATCTTATAAAAAAGAAGTCTTTGACGAATTTGTGGTGCCTTGCGTAATTGGTGATTATCAGGGGATGAAAGATGGTGATGCAGTGGTGATGGCCAACTATCGTTCGGATCGTGCACGTGAAATTACACGCATGATGTTGCAACCTGATTTTAATTTAGCACCACGTTCACGTGTGGTCGCTTTTTGTGATGCAGTGGCTATGACAGAATATTCATCCGACCATACCGCATGGATGCATACTTTGTTCCCACCCGAAGATTTAAAGCATATTTTTGGTGAAGAAGTGGCCAATGCAGGACTCAAACAATTACGAATCGCTGAGACTGAAAAATATGCCCACGTTACATTCTTCTTTAATGGTGGACGAGAGGCTGTTTTTGCGGGCGAAGAGCGTATTTTGGTGCCTTCCCCAAAGGTGGCGACTTATGATTTGCAACCAGAAATGTCAGCCATACAGGTGACCGATAAATTGGTAGAGGCTATTGAAAGTCAAAAATTTGATGTCATCGTGGTGAACTATGCCAATGGAGACATGGTGGGTCATACAGGATCATTACCTGCAGCTATTAAGGCTGTTGAAGCTGTGGATACTTGTGTCGGACGTTTATTGGAAGCTTTGAAAAAAGTGGATGGTTGTGCATTCTTTACAGCCGATCATGGCAATTGTGAAGATATGGTGGACGAAAATGGTAAGCCTAAAACGGCGCACACTAACACACCTGTTCAGGCTGTATTGTTTAATGCGCATGGTGTGAAGGAATTGAATTCTGGTAAATTGGCGGATGTTGCGCCAACATTACTTCAACTATTGAATTTGCCGCAACCACAAGAAATGACAGGAAAATCTTTGATTAAAGGCTAAATTTTGAAGAACTTATTATTAGGAGTAGGGCTTATATTCTTGGGGACATCTGTAATGGCTGAGCCCACTCCTAGTGATTTGCGTGAAGTGGAGGCACAGTTGCGCCAAGAACGCCTCACACAAAAGGAATCTGAACGCAAGGCATCCCTTTTGACAAAAGAAGTTCAGACTGTTCAAGGTCAGTTGGTTTCTACGGCCAAGCAAATTCAATCGCATGAAGATCGCCTCAGTTTATTGGAACAAAAAAAAGTTGAGTTAGAAGAACGTAAAAAACATTTGGAACAACGATTAAATTTATCCAATAAACAAATGGCACGTATTATGAAGGGATTGCAGACATTGGCCTTACGTCCTACTGAATTACTGATATTTCAAACAAAGACACCCGTCAATATGTTTCGCAGTCGGAACTTAATGAAATACAGTTTACCAGTCATTGGTCAAGTGCGTGATCAAACATTGGCTGATCTGACGGAATTATCTCATATTCGTCAGGAAATATTTCAAAAGATGACGGATATACAGGTAACCTATACAAACTTAAAGGATAAAACGGATCAAATGAATCGATTGTTGCTTCAAAAAAAATTGATGCAAGCACAATATACAGCCTATTACAATGAATCTAAGAAAAAAGCTGAAGCCTTGGCTGCAAAAGCTCAAGATTTAAAAGATTTGCTTCAAAAATTGGAAAAAGAAAAGCGTGAAGCCAAGCAAAGGCAACCTTCAAAAGCATCTGCAAAACCTGTACTGGCGGGTGATTTCTCAAAGGCATATGGTCATTTGGCGTGGCCTGTGTCGGGGCAACTAACTCAAAAATATGGTGATCAAAGTGCTTCTGGCGTGCATGCAAAAGGGATTATTTTAAAAACACGTCCACTAGCTCAAATCACATCCGTTTATGATGGGACAATCTTATTTGCAGGACCTTTCCAAAACTATGGACAGTTGCTGATCATTGATCATGGTGATGAATATTTAACGGTTTTAGCTGGACTGGGACATATGGATGTGACTGTTGGCCAAGAAGTTTTGGCTGGAGAACCCATTGGTGCAATGTCCGATTCTTATACAGATTTATATTTAGAAATGCGTTATCGTGGTCAGGCCATTGATCCTGAACCATGGTTTAAAAAAGGAGGAAAATAATGCGTACTTTTTTGTGGTCTTTGATGATGTCCGTCGCTTTTTCTGGGGTTGTTTGGGCTTCTGGGGAACAGGGGGTAGATACGAAAACTGATGATCCTTATTTATTAATGGATTTATTGGGGGCGACTTTTGAACAGATAAAGTCGGATTCAGTAGAGGAGGTAACCTATCGTCAAATGGTTGAAAAATCCATCAATGGTGTTTTAACCTCGCTAGATCCACATTCGGGATTCTTGGATCAAGAAGAAACTCAAGAAATGCAAACACAAACCTCTGGGGAATTTGGTGGTTTAGGATTAGAGGTAACATCAGATAAAGATTTGGTGCGTATTACGTCCCCCATTGATGATACACCGGCAGCCAAAGCAGGTCTTCAGGCAGGTGATTATATCAGTCATATTGATGGCGTTTCTGTGGTGGGAATGAGCTTAAATGATGCTGTCAAAAAAATGCGTGGAAAGCCCAAAACAAAGATTAAATTAGGAATTTATCGTAAAAATACTAAACCTTTTACGGTGACTTTGACACGCGATATTATTAAAGTTCAACCCGTAAAATTTGAATCTAAAGGGGATATTGGCTACTTGCGTGTTTCTACTTTCAGTGGAAAAGCAACCGATATTTTAAAAGAAGCAATTGGCAAATTGACCAAAGAAATAGGTAAAGATAAATTAAAGGGTTTTGTGTTGGATTTACGTAATAACCCTGGCGGACTTTTGGATGAAGCCGTGGGTATTGCTGATTTGTTTTTGGAAAGGGGGGAAATTGTTTCCACGCGTTCACGCAACCCCGAAGAAACACAGCGATATGCGGCAACGCCTGGTGATGAAACAAACGGCTTGCCTTTGGTTGTTTTAATCAATGAAGGATCGGCCAGTGCCTCTGAAATTGTGTCGGGGGCTCTACAAGATCATAAGCGTGCCGTGATTGCAGGGTTAAAATCATTTGGAAAAGGTTCTGTTCAAACTGTACGTCAAATTCCTGGATTTGGTAGTATTAAGATTACAACTGCACGCTACTACACACCTTCGGGCAATTCCATTCAGGCTAAAGGCATTCAGCCAGATGTTGAAATTCCACGTGGCAAATTTGAAGCTGCCCCTATTTTAACAGGTTATGGTGAAGAAAATCTGACGGGTGCGCTGGATTTGGACCATGCACCGACCGCTGAAAATCCTTTTGATGAAGAAAAGAAAGATAAAAAGGATGAGAAGCCTGCAGATTATCAGTTGGATCGGGCTTTGGATTTGGTGCGTGCTATTTGGGTTGCAAATCAAAGGGAAGGTTAAATGTCAAATTATCGTGATGCGGTTGGATTGATGGTTATAAATCAAGACAAGAAAGTTTTCTTGGGTTATCGGGCGTGGACGCAAAATTCTCCCTACCATTGGCAAATGCCCCAAGGCGGTATTGATGCAGGTGAAACACCAGAACAAGCTGCATGGCGTGAGTTACATGAAGAAACAGGTATGACACCCGAAAATACACGTGTAGTTGCGGTAAGCAACCATTGGTATTCTTATGATATTCCCAATAAAAATCGTAAATTGATTGATGGGGAACGCCAAAAATGGTTTTTGCTTTATTTTAAGGGTGTTAAAAAGGATATCAACATTCATGTGCAGAAACGTCCTGAATTTATTCGCTTTCGTTGGGCTCTACCCGAAAAGGCTCCATTTCTAGTCATTCCGTTTAAAAAGGACGTATATGACAAAGTGATCGCCGAATTCGCCCCAAAAATTGCTGAATTTAATCCAGATTAAATTTAACTCAATTCCGACATCAATTCATCCTTGGGGCATTTGGATTCATTGTGTCTCATTGTTTTGCTTACGCAGTTTTTTCCTTAACTCATTCCAATAATCAATGCGTTTTTGAATTTCGCGTTCAAAGCCGCGCGCTATAGGATAATAAAAAACATGATGTCCAATTTCATCAGGAAAGTATTCTTGTCCCGAAAAACCATCCTTGGTGTCAGGATCATATTGATAACCTTTGCTATAACCAATTTCGGCCATCAACTTTGTGGGGGCATTTAAAATATGTTGTGGTGGCATTAAAGAATCCGTTTCTCTGGCCAAGCGCATAGCTTCATTCCATGCTCGATACACCCCGATAGATTTGGGGGCGGTAGCCAAATAGACCACCAATCCAGCCACAGCTAAATCACCTTCGGGGGATCCCAAACGTTCATAGCTGTTCCAAGCATTGATGGCTTGCACCAAAGCCTGAGGATCGGCCATGCCAACATCCTCGGACGCAAAACGTGTGAGCCGACGCAAAATATATTTCATATCTTCGCCAGCACTAACCATTCGTGCCAACCAATAAAGCCCTGCATCTGGGTCTGAGCCACGTAAAGATTTATGCAATGCGGAAATGAGATTATAATGCCCTTCACGGTCTTTATCATAGTTGGGCAAGCGCTTTTGCAACAATTTTTCTAACTCTGCTTTATCCAAAATTTCATCTTTGCTGGCGTATTGCCACACGGCTTCCATTAAATTGATAAAGTAACGTCCGTCGCCATCGGCCAAAGCCTTTAAATAATCTTTACCAATCTCATCCAAGGGCAGGGGCTTTTTCATTATTTTTTCGGCGCGTTCAATTAAGGCCGATAATGCCATATTATCTAAACGATTGAGGACAAAAACTTTGCAACGTGATAGCAACGCGCTGTTGAGTTCAAAACTGGGGTTTTCGGTGGTAGCACCTACCAAAATCACAGTGCCATCTTCCACATAGGGTAAAAAGCCATCTTGTTGTGCACGATTAAAGCGATGAATTTCATCCACAAAGAGCAGGGTACCTTGCCCCGCCATTCGGCGCTTTTTGGCTTCATCAAAAACTTTGCGCAAATCGGCCACCCCCGAAAAGACAGCGGACAATTGCACGAAGTTTAATTTGATTTGATCAGCTAAAATGCGGGCAATAGTGGTTTTGCCACAGCCAGGGGGACCCCATAAAATAAAAGAAGAAAGGCTTTGATTTTGAATCATGCGATTGAGCGGTGCTTTATCGCCCAACAAATGATTTTGTCCGACCACTTCGTCCAATTTTGTGGGACGCATTTGGTCGGCCAAAGGCTTATGATTCAAAGTTTCAAATAGTGAACTCATAAATATATTTTACCCAATTTTGATGCAAAAATCAACCTGATTTATGCCCATTAAAAACAACACTCAAAAAAATCATCCCCACACAAGTGGGGATAATTATTAGGTAATGTAATGAGCACTTTTAATTGTTTTCTGCAGAACAATACTGACTGGGAACAAGTGTATCCTTATCTTCTGATGAAATGCATAATTCACTGATAATTGACTCTGCTAAGAGTGTTGATAAGTGTGTGTTAATACCATTAAAATCAATGTGTCCAATGCTACTTCCCCAATCAATTCCTTCATAGCCTTGTGCAATCACAATAACTTTTTTAAAGGTTTGATTATCAAAGGATGTATCGGGCACATATCCATCGGAAAGTAAAATAGCAATAGTATGTTCTTTATCGGTAATTTTACTAATTCCTTCATTAAATTTTGTTCCACCACGTTGGGTTACACCGCTTCTACGGTTGAAAGTTTGGTTACAGGCACAAAGCTTTTGATTGGATGGTCCATTGGAAATATTGCGGTTGCTATCAACAGTGCTATCACAAACCATACTTCCTTGTGCGCAACCCGTTAAATCTTCACGTTCTATGGAAATTTTTACTTGTGTTGTGAGACTTGAATTAAAATTATTGATGGCAGCAATGATTTCTTTTGCTGTATTTTGTACAATATATTGTGTAGGCTCTCGATACTTTAAAGAATATGAATAATCCAAAAGTATCGCAATTTGTTTGACACCACTGCCATCACAGATGGGGACACAAATATAATCACTCCCAACCTTATAGGGAATTTTCCCTTCGGGACAACACATATGGGGTCCTTCTGTTTTGATAAACCAAGGTACATAATTGTGATCTTCTCTGCAAACGCACTTACCAGTTTCAGGATCTCTTTCATAATATGTTGGATCACATATACATGTGTGTGTACTGGTATCGCATTTTTCGCCACCACATTGATCGCAATCGGCATCTGATTGACAACCGCATTTATCATTGATACATGGTAATGGATTGGTGCTATTGGGTCCACATTGTTGACAACCTTCTTGACAAGCACTTCCTGCAGGCAAAGTATATTCTGTAATTTCTGGATTACACACACATTTATATCCCTCACAGATTGCAGGATATTTTCCCGCGTGAGGTCCTGATAGAATTTGATTGTTCGAACATAAACAATCTTTTTCAGAATCATTACCTGTACACGGATCATCCAATTCTAAATCCTTACACTGACAGCTTCCTTGAGCTGTTGTACTTGTACTGCAAACCAACGTTGCACCACAGCCACATTCCCCCCAACATGAGGCACCTTTTGTAATGGGAAGTGTATTACAGGCGCATTTACCATCTGAGCAGATTAAGAAATTTTGCTCTGACGGATTTGTACAAGGACAATCTGTATTGCATCGTTTTGAAAAGAAACGGTGAGCATCATCTGCATCTAAAGCCGAACAATCTGCGGGTTGTTTGCACTTACCATCACGACATACTAAGCCCTCTTTGCATTTGCCTGGACAAATGGCTTCATTACAGTCATCTCCTTCATTCAGGGTTTTTGGTTCTGGACATTGACAGATTCCAGCCTCGCACAGCATAGGCTTTTTACACTGTAGACATGTTGAATCTAATGTGCATAGCGATCCCTCAGTTTGACCAATAGGGGTGATTAACTGACATTCGCCAGGACGTGCTGGATTGGGTTCATAACAATGATTACATAGCTCTTTACACTCTAAATCATAATCACACCACATGTTCATACCAGCCCCACTGCTATCTTGGCACTCTTCATTCATTTTTTTACAAGGTCTACACACGTGGTTGACACAATAAGGTGTTTTGATACCATTCTTTACTTTTCCTGTGCAATCACCATCATCCAAACATTCAACACACCTATTATCAATGCAATAATCATGATCAGGGGTTGAATTTTCGCATCCACCGCAAAAACCGCATCTAACATCATCTTTTAGGCAGCATCCATCTGAATCTGGGGATTTCTTACCTTTTGGGGCTTTTATTTTATCTAAAGAATCACAAGGAGTGCATTTGCCATTTATAAAGTATTTTGCATCTGCATCATTGCACTCATCCCCATAAATAAAGGTTAAAGGGCCAACAATATCATCACCCGTGCATGGTTCATTGGTCCGATTTTTATGACAAATCTTATCCATTACTTCTTTTGCTTTTTTGGGGGTGTATGTACTTTTTAACTCAATAGTACCATCTAAATCACTAAGCTCACCAATGTGAACCATTCCGAAGTTTCCCAATTCAATGATACCGAGGCATGAAACACATTTTAATTGATTGGCAACAACCGCAAAAGAGGAGGTTTCATCAGCACTTATAACTTCTAATTTACCATCATCAGGTGTCGCCACGCAGTACTTGCTTGCCGGCTCACAATCTTTACCCTCTGGATAAAAATCATGTATACGCACTTTTCCTTCGGTTTTTCTTGTTTGTAGTTTTTTCAATCTATAGCGTGTGGCCACGACGGATACTTCATCAACTGTACCTCTGTATTTTAGATAGTTTAACAGTGTTCTAAAACCCAAAAGTGCAGCAAGCAACAAAATGGCGATAATAATCAATACGGTAATCAGTTCTAACAAACTACGTCCAGATTCTTTTTTGCTATATGAAATATCAGACATTATTGTGTATCCTTTCTTATATTAAATTATCATTTGAATCAATTTGAAGCTCCCGCACATACGGCAGATATCCCACAACCATCACATTGATTTGCTAAATTTACGTCTATTTTATAGGTTTTGCCTTTTTTAAGTGCATTAGGCTTCCAAACGTTGATGTTTCCTGAAGCTGAGGTATAATTTACAATACAAGTACCGCCTTTTTCGCAGACACTTAATTTATTGAAGGATTTGATATCTTCAACACGAATCAACAATGACATATCTTGATTGGAATCAACTGTAAATTCTTTGCTGCTATTCCAACAATAATTTAGTCCGCATAAACTAGAACCTCCTGCTAAATTTCTAACAGTTTTACAACAATTAGTGTTATCACTGTTACATGCAGTTGTTGTACAACAATGTTCGCCGCATTTTGCTTTATATGTGCCATTCAATCCCTTTGCCCATTGACAAACACCATTTGAACCCAAAGTATGACACTTATCACAACTGCTGCACTCATCAGTGGGTTCTTCCTCGGTCAAGGGACAATATTCTTTTTGAACAGATTCACAAACCGTATGTGTGCTATCTTTCCACTGCCCTACCATTTTAGTTTGTGTTTTGTCTTGTGGTGTTGTGCATAAATCTGATGCATTTTCATACTTATCTTCACAACAAGTCATGGCTTTGCTTTTACAAGTTTCACAACAATCTGTTCCGTCTTTATTGCAAGTTTTTTCATTTGTACAGGTAAACTTACACCGATCATAAATATCAACAGGTATCAAATTGTTTGGATTAGCGCAACGGGCCATATTCCCACAGGGAACACAAACGGAATTGTCACAATAATAATTGGTCGGGCAATCCTCATGTGTAATGCATCCCACGCATTGTGTCCCATCCAAGGAACACTTTTTCCCATCGGAGCAAGGACGATATTCATATTCCACACATCCATTGATATCGTAAATATTTTCTTTACAATTAAATCCTTTTGGGGCAGGACAACATTTTCCGTTACGACATTCAGAATCTTTACATTGATTTGGGCATACAGTCTCATTAGCGCATGCCTGACCAACAGACAAAGTTTTTGAATTGGCGGGAGGATCACATTCGCAAATGAAGCTGTCGCTACACTTTAATCCTGCTGCACAGCCACACTCCTTTGTACAAGTATCACCCAAAGCAGGTTTGTTGGAATCACACTGACAAATTCCTTTTTGTGCACCAGTTTTGTTGCATTTTAAACCCACACCACATCCACATTCGCCCCAACAGTCATCTCCCTGCTTTATGGGCAAAGCATCACATTGGCATTTTGAATCAACACAACGCAGCAGTTTTTGTGCTGTTTCGTTACAAAGACAATCAGATTTACAACTATTCCCTTTATTTCTTGGTTCAGGATAACCATCTGCACCGCAGGTTGTGCTTTGGGCTCTTTGGCATGTACCATTTCTGCAAGTTAATTCGGCCCCATCTTCGGCTGTGCCACATGGACATTCCCCTGTACATG
This sequence comes from Alphaproteobacteria bacterium UBA3768, assembly GCA_002372315.1. Lineage (GTDB taxonomy): Bacteria > Pseudomonadota > Alphaproteobacteria > CAAHEQ01 > UBA3637 > UBA3637. Next base: position 50,386 of record DFFU01000013.1, on the reverse strand, counting down.
GTGCTCCCTCATTAAGAGTAAGAGGATCAGGACAGACGCATAGACTATCTTTACACTCCAAACCCAATTTGCACTCATCTTTGCAGGTGGAATCAGTTGTTATATCACATGCACCAAAACGCTCAATTTTTGTTTTATTATTGCATATACAATCAGTGATATTTGCTGGGTTTGGAATCCAACGATCTGACTTCCCTTCACATGCTTTAGTGCACTTTAAATCAGCATCGCACCACAGGCCTAAACCTGTGCCACTGGCATCTTTACATTCATCACCTATCTTTCTGCATGAAACACATATACCATCCTTATTACAATAGGGTTTTTCCATGCCATACTTACTTTTACAATCTTCGTCCTGATTGCATTCAACACAAAAATTTCTTTTGGCACTACAGAAAAATCCGCCTTTACAGCCTCCACACAGTTCGCAATCAATTTCTTCTGATGGGCAACACTTGCCCTCTTTATCCGCTGCCTGGCCTTTGGGACAATCATGACATTTTCCATCATAAAAATATTGGCAATTTTTGTCTGAATCTGTGTAAACAAAAGCAACGCCCGATCGACAGAAATCATAAATTTCATGAGGATGCTCTTTGAAATATTCAACATCTTTAAAATCACCTGTCTCGGAATTATAAACAAATTCGCTGTTGATAAAATTCCAACCATCATCCTTAATGCCATTGATTACTTTTGTATAGCCACCTGACAAAATTGCCTCTTCACAAGATATAGGGGATATATCTGTGGCCACAACAACAAAACTTGTTGTGTCCTCATATGCATATAAACGAATTTCTCCGCCATCTGAAGATTGAATACACGTACTGTCATTTTTGTGTTTTTCACATCCATTACCTTCTGGATATACTTCTTTCAGGCTAACCTTTCTATCACCTTTTCGAACTTTTCCTAATCTATCTGTTTTATAGCGCATGCCGATTGTAGTAATTTGGTTGGCTGTTTCTCTCTTTCTTAAATAGTCTAATAAAGTCTTAAAACCAATTAGAGCAGCAATCAGTAAGATGGCCATAATCACCAAAACAGCAATAATTTCAAGCAAACTACGCCCACGTTCAGATTTTTTATGAAAAAATTTATGCATTACTTTCTGACTCCTTTATGTAGCTTCTCCCTTATTCTTTTATCATCCTAACAGCTTTTTTTTGATTATGCAAGATAAAAAATGAACTTTTACTTGTTTTTTTAAAAAAAATTGTGTAAAGTGCACAATAAATGGTTTTCACTGAAAGGGGTCGCATGAAAAAAATAGTTTTTTTAGTACTGGTTTTGGCTTTAAGTGCTTGTATGCCTCAGCCAACGATCCGTGATCCTCATTGTGCGCGGGCTGAAGTGATACGGGTGATTCGTGTTACCAATGATTTGGTTTTTGGATGGACAGATGTTGGGGCGGATGTAAATTCTTACTCTCCAACAAAATTTTACCATCCTGAGGATAAACACTATGTTTACTTAAAACGTGAACCTCATCAAATTTATTACCCAGGTCAAATTATTCATTTGCCAAACTCAGTTTGTATTAAATATGCTGGTTCATTCAGTTATTTTCTTGATGATTCGAATGGTTTTTCAACCTTAAAGGGTGTTATCGATACAGCAGAGTATCCTAATCCTGAATACGAAAAATTGATGGCAGAACGTTTTGAAAAAGCCAAGACCTCGCCTTGGGTGCGTCGTCGTTTGGAACAAAAATATAAAAAAAGGGGAAAATGATGAAACCAATTTTACCAGCTTTTGTATGTTTAAAGGGATTAGAGTTGTTATCTGATGAAGCATCTATACTCCAAGAGTACAACCCGATGGGGATTACTTTATTTAAGCGCAACATTGATCATCCTGATCAAGTTCAAAAACTGACGAATGATATTCGTTTGGCTGTGGGACGTGATGATTTTTTAATTGCCACAGATCAAGAAGGTGGGGTTGTAAGACGCTTGCGTCCACCCTACTGGCATGAATATATTTCACAACAAAAATTGGGGTTTTTACCACCCGATGAAGCGCGTGAAGCCATTCGCTTGCATGCGACATTGATTGCCCATGATCTACGCGTTTTAGGAATCAATATGGATTTTACGCCAGTGGCCGATACTTTGCACCATGATACAACGGGAGCAATCGCCTCACGTTGTTTTTCGGATAAGCCCGAAATAGTGGCAGAATGCGCTGAATTGATGGCTAAGACATTGATGGAAAATGGGGTTTGTCCTTGTATGAAGCATTTGCCTGGTCATGGACTTGCCAATACGGATTCCCATACAGGTCTACCCATTATTACGGCGGATGAAAAGGTTATTCAACATGATTTTTTACCATTCCAAAAGTTGGCCAGTTTTATCCCAATGGGTATGACAGCGCACATTGTGTTGCCCTACGTGGATAACCAACCCATTACCCAATCTGCCAAAGGCATTGAACTCATTCGCAATCAAATTGGCTTTGATGGCTTGTTGATTACAGATGCACTGGAAATGCAAGCGTTGCAGGGAACACTTCCTGAAAAAGTTCAAAAATCTTTGTCGGCTGGTTGTGATGTGGTATGTTATTGTTCGGGCCATGATCAAAATAATCCTAATATGTTGGCTGATAATATTGATGTTTTAAAAGCGTGTGCGCCTATCTCAGATAAAACTTTATCACGTTTGGAGAAGGTGAATAGGGTAATTTCTAAAAACGCTCCTACAATTGATGTGGAAACATTAACAGCACGTTATGACGAACTGGCGCAAAAAGCCCAAACTCTGTTAGAGCAGGGTATAGATTACACCGAAAACTGGTCAAAGAAATAAAAAGTTTTGGGAAGTACATGAATTTTGATGAAATTGTCAACAGCCTTCCTCAAAAGAAATTTAAGGAAATTTTTTTACGTGGACAATACGAACAATTAAAAAAGTGGTATCCTTCTGAAAAAATAACATCTTGGATGCGAGGTATTGAAAAAGAAATTTCTTCTGATGCTTTACAAAAAAGTTGGGATATGGATGTTTTGACAAATATTTCCTATTTTGCAAGGGCTATATCTCAAATGCATCCAGGTTGGGAAAGATGGGATGAAAATTCTACTTTAAAGAAAGACAAGGAACTGTTTAAACGGGCCATTGAAAAACTTTATAATCAGCAATCTTTTTTGGATAAAAAGAACCGTTTAAAGAGGGATGATCTTTTGGCAGAACTTTATAAAATTGCGGGTATTTTAAAGGATAATCACTTGGAAGTTTTTGCCACACAGCAAAGACCAAATGGCTCCATTCGCCTTTATCAGCCTGTGGATCAAAAAACAAAATTGAAATATCGTCCTGAACCAAAAGGAAGTGTTGGACGAAATTTAGCCTTTCAAGAAGAATTCAGAAAAGAAGATCGCCATACACGTGTTTTTAATTTAGAAACAGGCCCATTGGTTATTGCAGAACGGATTATCAATGGAAAGAAAACGGGAATTATTGGGCTTTCAACTTGCTTTGTTCAACAAGGATTACCTCAGGAAACATCTCAAAGACATGCTTTTTCGGAAATTGTCAAAACATTGAAAAATAATATTCAAAATTGGGATAACATTATTTTGGATGTTCGGGGAAACAACGGGGGAATACCCGATTATTTGCAACAGATTGCTGAAACAATTTGTGGTTGTAAAGATGGGGAAAAACTTTCCTATTGTCATGAATCCTATTTGCGTGAAACGCCTGAAGCAAATATTCGCCATCAATTTTACTATAAACCACGTACACAACAAAGGACTGCGCCTAAATCGTATAACGGAAAGGCAAAACTATTTGTTTTAACGGATAGGGAAACAAGTTCTTCGGCCGAATTTGTTTATCCTTTGTTTAAACAATACCAAGAAACGCAATTTGTTGGGGAAAATACGAAAGGTTGTTGTCAGTATGGTGAAGTGAATCAGATCGCTTTGCCATGTGGTGGTGCGCTTCAAATGGGTAATGTTTTAAATGATTTTGGAAATGGTTTAATTGAAGGTGTGGGTCATAAACCAGATATTCATTGTGTTGGACGCGATGCACTTCAAGAAACGCTTAAGAGAATTAACAATAATACACTTCAAAAAACACTTTCAGAATGTTCTAAAAAGGGGAGTATCTTTTTAAAGTGGTTGAAAAAATTAAAATCGTGGTATCAAAAACGAATTAAAACGGTTTAATCTTTATTTGCGTTCCATAATATAGTGTGTTCGTGTTTCATCCACCATCTTAAAACCCAATCGTTTATACAGATGAATGGCGGGGTTGGATTTGAACACTTGTAAGTGCATTTTTAATTTGGGATATTTTTTGATTATATTTGATAAAATATCTTTGCCGATGCCTTTTCTTTGATATTCTGGGATTAAAATAAGATTTCCCAACTCATAGGTATCTTGTTCCATCATATCGCCATGGTAAATGCCGATAGGCTCACCATCAAATTCAATGATTTGTAAAGAATTTTGAACTTTGTTCATAAAATCATTAAAAAAAGCATGCTGCTTATTTTCATCCCAAGTGCCCCAAAACTCTTCAACATATTTTTTATAGGCTTCTTTTTTTATTTGATAAACAAATTCAAAATCAGCTTGCATATAGGGGCGCAATTTGTAGGATATCATATTTTTTTATCACCTTTTTCGGCATATGGATTTTCGCGTTTGCGTAATTGAATACGCACAGGAATTCCCGTGATACCAAACTCATCGCGCAAACCATTGGACAGATAGCGGATATAACTGTCTGGCAAACGATCTGGGTTTGTTGTAAAAATCACAAAGGTGGGCGGGCGTGTACTAACCTGAGTCATATATTTCAATGGCACGCGGCGTCCGTTCTTAGCCAGCGGTGTTGGATGCGCTTCCTTCATCATATCCAAAAAGACATTCAGTTTATGTGTCGGAATCCGTTTGTTCCACAAGGCATAAACTTTAAAAACAGCGGCCATCAATTGTTTTAAACCATAGCCTGTTTTAGCCGAAACGGGAATAACTTTTAAATCTTTGACTTGTTGTAAAGATTCATACATACGCTCTTTCAATGGTCCCCATACTTTTTGCGGATTTTCTACGGTGTCCCATTTATTGAGAGCTATTACCAAACAACGTCCTTCTTTGAGCACGCGACTGGCAATCAATAGATCTTGTCGTTCCAAAGGCTGTCCCACGTCCAAAACTAACACGACAACTTCTGCAAAATCAATAGCGTTTTGTGTATCTTCACCGGACATTTTTTCCAAATCATCCGATATTTTGCCAAATTTGCGCAAACCGGCCGTATCTGTCAGTTGAATTTTTTTGCCTTCCCATTCCCAATTAACGGAAATCGCATCGCGTGTAACACCAGCTTCTGGCCCTGTCAGTAATCTCTTTTTACCAAGCATTTTATTGATGAGTGTGGATTTTCCCACATTGGGCCGTCCCACAATGGCCAATTTTAAAGGACGTTCATTTTCCAGTGTTTCCTCTTCTGGGGCTTGAATCAAGGGTAATAATTTCCCCGCCAACACATCAAAGCCTAATTTATGTTCGGCCGATAAACAAATAGGCTCGCCCAAGCCCAATTGGTAAAAATCACCTAAATTTTGCTGTTGTTTATCGCTTTCGCATTTATTAGCAACCAATAAAACAGGTTTGTGTGTTTTATGTAATTCTCGTGCCAAATCACGATCCAAAGCATTCATTTCTGTACGGGCATCTGATACCATTAAAATTACATCAGCTTCTTGGATGGCTACGCGTGTTTGTTCCCACATAGCTTTAGCGAGCTCTGTTGTTTTTTCCAAGCCTGCCGTATCAATTAAACGGAAAGTTTGCTCTTTAAGTGTAGCTGTGGCTTCTTTTCTGTCGCGCGTAACGCCGGGGCGGTCATGCACCAAAGCTAAACGTTTGTGGCATAATTTATTAAAAAGTGTGGATTTGCCTACATTGGTGCGCCCGACGATTGCAACAGTTTTCATTGAATGGATCCTTTATGAATCAATTTACCATTTTTGCGTAAATAATACCAACCATCTTGTGCAATGACAGGAACAGAACCATCAAAATTAGTTTTGAAAAAGTTTTCTATTTTACCAGTTTTTGCATTGAACGTAATACATCTTTCTGTTCCCAAAATGATGATTTTATTATCTAGCATATACATCGCTTTCTTTCCCTGTATTTCAGGAATTGCTTGTTGCCAAAAAAGTTTTCCATCTTTTTTGTTTAAAGCCAGCAGTTCATTCTTATTTGTCAAAATAAATATTGCATTTGCACTGATTAGGGGGGTTAACTGTCCAGCATAAGGGATAGTCCACACTTTCTGACCATCTTTTAACTTAAATGCGCCAGTTTTATTAGCATGCCCAACTAAATATACAATATTTTCATCAATGACAGGGCTTGCAATCATCTGGGCCATGTTTGAAATACGATCAAAGCTTTTTGCCCCACTCATATCTTCTTCCCAAAGGTAAGCTCCTGTTACTTTGTCAAATGCTATTACCAAGCCTGATGAAAAGGGGACAACAATTATATTTTGGGATACAGCAGGTGTACCCATTTGCTGCAAAAATGTAATTGGAGCATCTGTTTTATAGTGCCATTTTTCTTGACCTTTTTGTATGTTTAGTGCCCATAAATCATTATTGGCTGAAAGTAGGTATAGTGTATCTTTTTCCAAAACAGGTGTATTTCTGAAAGGAGCATTTAAATCTTTTTGCCATAAAATTTTACCATCTGTATTGGTTGCAAAAAGTTTTCCGCTTTGGGATAGAGCAATTAATTGCGCTCCATTTTTAATCAAAGCAATCCCAATTTCATTTTCAGCCAGTTGTTTTTCCCACAGTTTCTGTCCATTTGAACGCTTATGGGCACGAATTGTAAACTCAGAATCCAATGTATAAACATTTTCTTTTCCAGTGATTGGTGCAGGCAAAAGAGGGCCATTTTTTACTTGATTTTGGGTGCTATCAACTTGCCAATCATTTGCTGTTGAAATTTTTTTGATGGCGGGCTTTTTATTTTGACTGTTATAAAAAGGCGTATTGACCAATAAAGAACTGGATTCACTACCCAATTGAACTTTTTGATTGCTAGGTGTAATGGTTATATTCTCTTGTAAACCAATACGTCCCTCTTTCGGTGCAACCTTTTTATCCGTATTACATGCCATTACCAATAAGCATAATAAAAAAACAATCCCCCAGTGTTTCATTTTATTCTCCCATTAAAGTGTTTAACCGTGCTTTTGTATTTTGTGTAGTGTTTTTGTTTGCTAAAGCATCATGAAACAAGCTATTTGCCTTGTCTAATTTGTTTTGCTTTTTTAATAAAATAACAGCCAACTCTGTTGCAAGACCTTGGAAGTATTCATCATCTAGCGCAGGTTGTAAAATGGCCAAAAGTTCATCTGGTTGATCGGTGTCTAGTTGATAACTGACATAGGCCAATACAGTTATTAGGTGCAGAGGGTCGGATGCCTTTGTCGTTTGTATGGCGACCTTTAAAATATTTAATGCTTTGTCCTTTTCATTTGTTTTCATCCAAATATCGGCTAATTCTAACTGAGATAAGGTGCGATAACCTGTCTTCCCATTATTAGCTAATTCCTCTAGTCCTGCAATGGCTTTTGCAATGTGGTCATTATTGGCCAAGAGAATTGATTTTTCAAACAGATCAGATTCTCTTAAACGTACCTTTGTTTGCCACGCATGATAGGATTCGAACCCCACCACTGCTGCTAAAATGAAAATAACGGTTGTATAAATCAACCAACTGTACTTTTTCCAAAATTGTGTCAAGCGTTCTTGTTGGATTTCTTCATCGACCTCCAATTCAAATTCTTTAGCTTGACGTTCAGCACAATTTTCACACTCACCTTTGCACTTCTTACAATCTTTTTGCTTCATTCTCAACTCCTTTTATTGAATAGTAATTTCTAAAGATTCCCAAGCCCTGATATCAAAATTACCCCCTTGTGGAAAAGGTAACAAAAATGGTTCAGGCATGAAAACAGGTTCAAATAAGGATTCAAAGTTTGTAGGATTATGCATATGATACCTTTGGATTGGTGGATTATTAGGAGAATATGGATCATCATAAATGGGTGGATAGATAACCTGTTTTGGCTTAGAATTTCTCTTAACCCTATGCTGATGCTTCACAGGTTTTTGCTCTGGTTGGATGACCTTATCAGTGCTTTTTGGGCTTTCAACTTTTTTTTCTGAAACTGGATAAACTTCATCATGCACGATAATCTGATTGCTAGGCTCTGGGTATAAGACAACAACCTTTGCACATTGCCACTGATCTGCACCTGTTTGGCGCGGTAAAAAGCCTTCATCACAATAACAATTTGTCATTGCAATACGTTGACCAGAATGATTATTTGCGTTTTCTGGACATGTTGTGCAGTTATTTCCGACACAATTTTGCTCTATGTGCCAATCATCATAGTCCGGGACACAATCTGTTTGTTCCTTGTTCAGCTGAAATCCTTTTTGACAATAACAATTACGTGTTCCAATGCGTTGTCCAACGCGGACAGTGCGCGTACTATTTGGGGGACAGTCTTCACATAAATTATCAACACAATCTTGCGATTTATGGCATTGACTGGCGGTTAAACATTCAACACAATTGCCATATTTATCTTCATAAGGAAGGGGCTCTTTACATGTTGATTTGTCTGCCTGCTTTTTTGCTGATGAATCAAATGAAAAACGGCCTTGATTATCGTCATAGGGTGCAAAATCATTATTACCAACTTCTGAAACTTTTGTCAAATCATAGGGGCATGAAAAATAAAAACGTATGATACCAGGACAACGACCATTAATATCTTCATTGATGGAGATCAAATCAGCATTTACAGGATTGCTTTGAACCAATTTTTTACAAATGGCCCGTGAACGTGTGTCCACTAAAATTGAAAAATAACTTTTACCTTCAATTTTTGGGGTTTCCATCTCATTTTGCAAAATAATTGTTGTACCATTTGGCCCATTTTGAATATATTTTTGGGCATCATATTGTGGTATATCCATCGGTACTTCTGGACAATAAAGATTTTTACGCAGAGTAATTTCTTTTTCAATGTCTTGAACTTTTTCAGAAACTCTAGAACGACAGGCATAAAGGCACAGTAAAAGCAACAAGGCAATTACAGCAATGGCCAAAATGACGCCAAGAATGGTACGACCTTTTTGATAATTTTGAGTCATGGAACACTCCTTTTTTTATTCTATTTTAGCAAATTTTAACGCTTCTGTCCACTTTTATTTTTCTTTTTTGGGTAAAGAAGCAAAAATGGGGCGTGCAATCCAGCCTGGAAGAATACTGCCAAACCAGGCACCAAAAGCCATAATGCGAGGAAATGCGATAAAAACAGATCCTTTTTCTAGCCTTCTTTTAATAATTTGGGCGGCTTTGTCTGCTTTCATTAAAAAAGGCATATAAAATTGGTTTTTATCTGTAAGGGGTGTTTCAATAAATCCGGGACAAATTGTTATAACATGAATCCCCTTTCTTTTTTGTTGACCATATAAGGCTTCTCCAAATGCCTTAACCGCCGCTTTACTGGCTGAATAAGCAGGACAACTAGCCATGCCACGATAACCCGCTAATGAGGCAATGAGTGCAACTTGTCCCTTTCGTCTTTTACGCATACATTGAAGCGCAGGTAGTACAGTATTTAAACAGCCAAAAATATTGGTTTGCATAATTTGGCGGATAGATTCATCCGTTTCGGGTGTGCCTAAGACACCACCAGAAATACCTGCATTTGCAATAACCAGATCCAAAGGTTTTGTTTGATCAGCTTTTTGAATGGCCTTTTGGGATTTATCAGCATCTGTGGTGTCAAAAAGATAAGTATAAACAGTGGCCCCTTTTTCAGTGCATGTACCTGCCACTTGCAAAAGGCGTTCTTTGTTGCGCCCACATAAATGCAAAGTAATCCCTTTTTGGGCGTAATTTAAGGCCAATGCCTTGCCAAGCCCACTGCTGGCTCCTGTAATAAAAATAGATTTAGCTATAAATTTTTGACACATTAAAATCTCCTTTCTTAAAAGATACATTTTTTTGTTAAAAAAATCAACTTTTTATTGACAAAAGAAATTATAAATGCTATTGAAACTATAAAAGCATATAGGAGGTTAATGTGCACAAAACAACACTTTTGCTGTTGTCAACAGTTTTGCTGACAACAACGGCTTGGGCAGGGGGTAGTATTTTTGGTGGGCACAAGCATAAGACTGCTAATCCATATGGTGTTTATTCCATTGGGGTACATATTTGTTCGGATTTAGAATGTCCGCCAATTAGAATAGTCCAAGGTAATTGTACAGGTGAGAATATGTCCAAACATTGGGGTGTTTGTGTTTGTGAGGCTGGCTATATGCCCAATGGCGAACAATGCGACCCTTGTCCATTGGGTCAGGTTAGTGATGGACTGAAAGGATGTACCCCTTGTCCAGAGGGGAGCTATGTGGCTCAAGCGGGGGATACTGAATGTACACCCTGTCCAGGTGAACATGCCGCCACTTGTGATGACGGTGGGCTCACAACCTCGTGTACAGATGGCTATGTTTTTGATGAATGGAGTAATACGTGCCTTCAAACCTGTACCAGCTATACTGAACAAGAATGTGCAGAGGGGATGTATTGTAATTTTGATTCAGCAACCGATTGCATGGATTCAACCAGAGGAACAGGTATTTGTACACCCCTTTCTCCAGAAGAAAAAGCCACTCGTTATAGTGCCAACATGATGGATTGGTGGAGTGCAAATAGTTTTTGTTTAGCAATGGGATTGACTTTATATAATGATACTAATTTTGCTGCGGATCATCCTAAATTTGTTTGGATGCATGATGATGCAGGGGATGATTGTCATGCAAATGCGGCTGTTGATGGTGTTGTGAAAGATTTTTATTTTCGTGATGGCGATAATTTTTACGCCTTGTGTCGATAAATTTTTCTTGAAATTTTGCAGCACTTGTAAACAGTTGGGGATTTTACTTGACTTTTGTTTTGAAAACACACAACATAAGAAAAATGAAGAACAAAGGAACGATTTTTGTTTATAAAAAGAGCAACCTGATTGCCTCGGCAGGAGGGGTGGAAAAGGTTTTGTCTTTTTTTTGCAATTCACTCGCTCAAAAAGGTTATCATGTGTATTTGGCCACCCGTGATAAACATCAAGGGCAACTGTTTTTCCCGTTGGATGAATCTGTTCATTTTCACCATTTTAAAATAAATTTTCCTAGATGGCGTCGAATTGTGGGACAATTGACTTTGAACACAATCCCATACTTTAATCGTGAATTATATGTGGCTCAAATGATTCGTACCTATTGTGATAAAATAAAACCCAATGTGATTATTACTGCGGGTATTCAGGATTTGGCGGATATTGTGTATCACAATCCTTATCCTTGTGCTAAAATTGTTCAGTTGCATTCAGCAATTAAAACTTTTTTTACACGCAAGAAAACAAAATTATTTGTCAAAACTTTAAAACAGGCAGATTTAGTCCAAGTTTTGTTGCCTTCTTATGAATCCTTGTTGCGTAGGTATTATAGGGGTAGGATTATAACAATTGGGAATGCTGTTTTCCCTAACGATTTTAAGGAAAAACGTCAAAAAATTATTATCTATCCTGCACGCATTGAACCCAATAAAGGACAACTTTTTTTGATTGAGGCTTTTTCAAAAATAGCGTCCAAATATCCTGATTGGCAAGTGCATTTTTATGGGGGGATTTCGCGCAGAGAATATGCTCAACTTTGTCAGCAAAAGATTGAAAAATTCCATTTGGAAAATCAAGTTTTTTTTAAAGGTGTTTCAAAAGAAATGTCCAAATTGTTGGCTTCTTCATCCATTTGTGCCTTTCCCAGCCAATATGAAGGTTTTTCACTGGCATTAACTGAAGCAATGACTGCAGGATTACCCTGTATTGGTTTTGATTATGCCAGTTGCGTGAATGAACTGATTCAACCAGAAAAAAATGGTTTTTTGGTCAAAAACACGGATGAAATGGCTCAATGCTTAGACCAATTAATGGGGGACGAAAAATTACGTCTACGTCTTGGGAAAAATGCACAAAAATTAATGACCTTCTATTCCCTTGAAAATATCATTCAGCAATGGGAAAAAATTATTCAGCAGCTTTCTTCTTAAATTGGGCATTATATAGCGTATAGTATGCACCTTTTTGCGCTAATAATTCATCAGGTTTTCCTTTTTCTACAATTTCACCTTCATTTATAACGACAATCATATCGGCATTTCGAACAGTACTCAGACGATGGGCGATAACTAAAACTGTTCTGTCTTTCATCAAATTGTCAATGGCTTGTTGCACTATAGCCTCTGATTTATTATCCAATGCTGAGGTGGCCTCATCCAAAATAACAATAGGTGCATTTTTCAAAAAAGCCCGTGCGATAGCAACACGTTGCTTTTGCCCCCCGGATAGTAATGAGCCACGTTCACCGATATTTGTATCCAGGCCATTTTCTAATTCGTGAATAAATTCGTCCAAGCATGCCATTTTAACAGCTCGCTGAATTTCTTCCTCTGTTGCATCAAATTTGCCCAGTAGTAAATTATCACGGATAGTTCCTGTGAACAAAAAATTATCCTGAAAAACCACAGCGATATTTTGGCGCAATGAATGTAATGTCAAATCACGAATATCTGTTCCATCAATGGTAATAGATCCTTTTTTAACGTCATAAAAACGGGGGATTAAACTCACAATAGTACTCTTTCCTCCGCCAGAATTACCCACAAAGGCAACTGTCTTTCCCTTTGGTATCGTCAAATTGATGTCCCTTAAAACGGGGGTGTTAGGTTTATATTCAAAATCAACATCATGAAAGGTGATATCTTTTTTAATGGGGTGCATTTCAATAGCATCTTTTTTATTGCGAATGGGAATTTGATAATCTAAAACCTCAATGATACGTTCAACAGCCAAAAAAGAAATTTGCATTTGATTGACACTTTTTCCAAAACCCTTAATGGGGGTATAAAGGGCCAATAAAGATGTGATGAATGTTACAAAATCACCAACAGTCATTTGTTTTGAGGTTATTAAATAGCTACCAAACCAAATGGCTCCCCCAATTCCAAAAGAAACAATGATGTGCATCATAGGGGTCAACCAGGCTGTTTTTTGTACACCTTTGATGCTGAGTTTAAAACCTCTTTTCAGTAACTCATAAAAGGAATTTTTTTGATATTCTTGCAAATTATAGGAAATGATTGTTTTTGATCCAGCATGTGTTTCATTAAAAACAGTAAATCCACGTGCAGCGACTTTGACTGTTTCGGCCACAATGTTGTGAATCAGTTTGCGTATATAAGCCAGTGGCCATAGTGCCAATCCCAATACAACAATGGCGAATAACGCCAACTTCCATGATGCGTAAAGTAAGACACATACCAAGGCGATGGACGAAAAAATGCGTGTTGTAAACATTTTAACATTATTTAATAATCCTGCACATGCAATTCCTGGGTCACTGCTAAATCTTTGTGCCAAATCGCCTGATGAATGGGTGTCGTAGTACGATTGATCCATATCCATCAATTTCTTGTACAACCTCTTTTGCATCTCCTGTGTAATTTTTCCACCAGTCCATGTGCTTAGGTAGGTTGCTCCATATTCAATAATGCCTTGCAACGTTGTAAATAGAACAATTGCGATAGGAATAACGTAAAGCGGAAGGCCAAAAGGCGTTTTCATGCCATTGCTTAAAACTAAAGTATCCGTAAAGGGTTTGAGTGATAAAGTCATTACAGCATCCAAGGCCCCAATAGGAATTGTAATCAATATAGCCAACAATGATCTGAACCAAAAAGGTTTTACAAATGGCCACACCCGCATATACAGACGAATCCAGCGCCATTTTTGTATTTGTTTTAAAAAAGAGGTCATAATATCTCCTTGCTTATTGTGATAAATCTTACCAAAGTTTTATGCACTCGTCAAGTTTTTACTTGTTTTTACTTTTAAAAAAGAGTAAAAAGATATGCGAAAGGACAATTTTGATGCGGGATTTTAGTGAGGGTAAAGTTTCTTTAAATGGTTTTACATGGCAAGTTCAGGAAGCGCCTGAGCGCATTATTCAAATGCTTATGCAACGGGAAAATGTGTCCGAAATCGTTGCACGATTATTGGCTTTGCGTGGTTTGGAAATAGATACAGTGGATGAATTTTTATATCCAAAATTAAAAACACATTTACCCAATCCCAATACCTTAAAAGATATGCAAAAATCGGTCGAACGGGTGGCAGATGCGATACTGGCACATGAACCCATTGGTATTATGGGGGATTATGATGTGGATGGGGCGACTTCAACGGCCATTTTAAAAATGTTCTTGCAAGGTACAGGAACAACAGTTTATACCTTTATCCCTGATCGTGAGGATGGTTATGGCCCGAACGCCAAGAAAATGGCAGAATATAAGGAATTGGGATGCTCTGTTGTTTTGACAGCGGATTGTGGTACAACAGCTTATGAAGCCATTGAGTCTGGGACAAATTTGGGTTTAGATGTAATTATCTTGGATCACCATAATGCTGAGGTTGTTTTGCCAAAATGTTATGCAGTAGTAAACCCAAAACGTTTGGATGAGCCTGTGGATCATCCTTGTCGGCATTTGGCCGCTTGTGGTGTGGTGTTTTTATTTGTGGTGGCTCTCAATGCTGAACTCAGAAAACGGGGTTTTTATGCAGATAAAACCGAGCCCAATTTGATGAAGTATTTGGATTTGGTGGCTTTTGGGACTGTGTGTGATGTAGTTCAGTTGCGTGGCGTGAATCGTTTGTTGGTTAAAAGTGGTTTGCAACAAGCGCATTTGAATCATAACAAAGGTTTATATGCGTTGTGTCAATGTGTCAATATTAATGAGCCGATTCAAACTTATCATTTGGGTTATATTTTGGGACCACGTGTAAACGCTTGTGGTCGTGTGGGTAAATCGGATTTAGGCATGCAACTGCTCAGCTGTTCTGATGAAATTCAAGCGTCCCTTTTGGCGCAAGAATTGGATGGATTGAATTTAGCGCGACGCGAGATAGAGGCAGATGTTATGCTTCAAGCAATAGAGCAAGTGGAATCAGGTCCCTCTGACCGTACTTTTTTGGCGGTTAAAGGTAAAAATTGGCACCAAGGCGTGGTGGGTATTGTGGCGGGACGATTAAAAGATCGCTATAATTTGCCGGTTTTGGTGATGAGTATAGAGGGCGAAGATGTTAAAGGTTCAGCGCGTTCTGTGGCCGGTATTGACATGGGTACTTTAATTATGAATGCACTGGCCAAAGGTTTACTGACTCGTGGTGGAGGTCATCCTATGGCGGCTGGTTTTTCGCTGACCACAGAACAATTGCCTGCTTTTGAAGATTATTTAAAGGAAACAATTACGGCTGATAAATTGCCTTCGGGTCCTGCGCACCTAAATGCAGATGGTATTTTGGATTTAGGGGGGATAACTTGGGATTTTGCTGAACAATTGGATTTATTGGCGCCCTATGGTGAAGGAAATCCTGAACCCAATTTTATTATTCAAAATGTTACTTTAAATTACGTTAATTTATTAAAAAATGGACACATAGGTTGTTCTTTGACAAACACAGCAGGACAACATATTAACGCCATTGCCTTTAAGGTAGCTGATACAGATTTAGGGCAAACGTTTTTATCTTCAACGGGGGAACGTTTTCATATTCTAGGTACGATCAAAAAGGATGTATGGAATGGCCGTCAAAAAGTTCAAGTTCATATTTTGGATGCGATGCGGGCATAATTTTCTTGACAGGTAATTTGAATTACGTTAACATAGGACCTATTACGAGAGGTAATGCGAGAAATCTCAAAAAAAAGGGAGAAATGAAAAAATTATTATTATCAATTGGTTTATTGTGTTTAGTGGGCACAGCTGCTGTAACATACGCGACATGTCAAGATAGTGATGGTTATAAATGCTATCTGGAAGATGATTATTCTAAATCTCCTCAAGGCGACTGTTTAGAGATGATATGTGAGCACGGTTGTGTGGAAAATTCGGAGTTTGAAGGACATTGTTGTGAAGCGCCCAAAGAGGGGCTGGATTGTAGAGAAGATGTTTATAAAGATGGTTGTTTGATTGAAACAAAGAAAAGTTGTGGGGATAAGGAGTACTGTGATGCGGATGGCCAATGTAAAGAAAAGAAAGAATGTACGCCTGCCTGTAATGAATGCCAAATGTGTGATTTTGAAAAAAATCAATGCAAAACTGATACCAGCAAAAATGGTACGTTGGTTGGTGATTGTGGAAAATGTAATTCTGGAAGAATCATTAATAACACAAGTGTGAAAGCCCCCGAGTGTAAAAAATGTGATACAACCTCTGGAAGCCCTACACAATGGCAGTGGATAAATGATGATAATAAAGTGATAGGGGATTGTGGTAAATGTGTGGGAGGTACTGTTGGGGAAGACACTAGCAAAAAGGTACCGACATGTAAAAAATGCGATAATGTAGATAGTAGTTCAACTCGGTGGAAATTGGTGGCAGATGATACCAATGTGGTGGGGTTAAATGCATGTCAAAAATGTCAAAATGGTAATGTCCAATATAAGGATTATAATAAGACATCAGCGTGTAATGGTTGGTGTTGCCCGACTGGTTATACATGTGGTTGGGGAATGAACCAGTGTATTGAACCTTGTGCGGGATATGCTTCAAATGCTTGTCCACAAGGGGGAATATGTGATTGTTGCCCCACAAATAATAAGAGATGTAATTTGGTGAGTTGTCAGGATGGTTATGTACATTCTGGTAATAGCTGTGTACCTAATCCATGTAATGGTTATCCTTTATGGGGATGTCCAACAAATGCAATATGTAGTGGCTGTTTATCGGGCAACTCATGGAAATATCAATCAACTGGATGCCGAAATGGATATTCTCTGTCATATGATGGCAGTTGTCGTGATCAATGTTCGGATTATCCTATGACCTCTTGTGGATACTGTCAAGAATGTGTGCGTTGCCCATATAATTCAAATAGATTTAGGCAAATAGGTTGCAGTAGATGGGGTAATTGTTGCAGAGCTAACAATGGTGCTTGTGTTAATTGTGCAAAAGTTTGGCACCCTAGCTGATGGTTTCAAATTCAATCAATAAAAAGTTATTTTATGCCTTTTGAGGAAAATACTTGCATTTTATTTTAAAGTGGAGTATAATGCAACACATCGGAATGTAGCGCAGCCTGGTAGCGCACTTGTCTGGGGGGCAAGGTGTCGTGGGTTCAAATCCCGCCATTCCGACCACTAAACACAAAGCATCAGAAATGGTGCTTTTTTCTTTTGTTTCCAAGGCGTTGTATGGGTTCGAATGTTGAAAGGCGAAAAACAGCCATTTTTGCAAATTTACGAACTCTTGAAGCAAAAAATCCTTTGAAATCAATATCCATCTCTCGGGAGCTTAAATCCATCACCCCCAAAAGATTGACTTAAAAATTTAATGTTTTAAAAAATGACTTGATTAATCCTTTATTTTATGATTAAATAAAATCGTAAACAACTTTGGTATTAAGGAGATATGTTATGACCTTGAAAAAATTTATATCCTCAGTAGCACTCGCCGGTGGGGCTGTTCTGCTTCCATTAAAGAGTAAAGCAAATATTGAAACAAGTGCAATTTCTGGGGTATCCACAGTTGCAAAAGCAGAAAAGGTGTCTATACCCGATTGGATTCCCACAACTCCGGATGGACAATTTGATGAAAAAGCTGCGCGGGAACAGGCAAACATGCTTTGGAAAGAGCACGGTAAGCCAATTCAAAAGTTTTCAGATGATGTGAAGGCGGGTGTCCCTGAAGAAGTTGCTTTTGCTAAGTTTGCTCATCAGCTAGCAAAAGGAGATAAAGAAAAAGAAAAGCTTCTTCTTTCTCTTTCTGAGACTGTTAGGAAAGCTAGAAAAGAAATGAATGGAGATATGCGTGTTTCAGCTGGGGGAAAAGTTTTAGGATGTGCTGAGGTTTTTTTGTTTAGTTTCTTGTTAATGGGGTTAGTTGCTCGCAATATGAAACGTAACAGTAAGGCAGAAGATATTGCAATCGCTGTAGGAATGCTTGGCACAATTGGACTAACTGCATTTTCTATAGTTGCTTGTAATATTGATAAATTTGAAAATCTTTTTCAAAAAGAGGCTTTTGTAAAAATTCAACGAGCAATGTATGATACTTATAGACAATCTGATTCAAATTTTGATCAGCAACAGAAAGACGCAAAAAAGGCTTATACCATTGTTGATATGCCAACAGCAAGAAAAATGGTTGAAATGCAACAGAAAAAGAGATAGTAATTGATAGTCGTCAGAAATCTTTTTCAAGTTAAGTGATTTGGTTTGAGCTCGTGAATTGCGCATTCATTCCGACCACTAAACACAAGTCGTCTGAAAAGGCGACTTTTTCTTTATTTTACAAGCACTTATAAGAGTTCGAATGTTGAAAGGCAAAAAACAGCCATTTTTGCAAATTTACGAACTCTTGAGCCAAAAAATCCTTTAAAATCAATATAGGCACTCCGGGAAGCAAAAAAGTCAATCCCAGGAATTCGTAACCATTTTCTTAAATTTTAAAGGTATCCAAAAGAGTGAAAAATAGCCCTAAAATAGCCACTTTTTCAGCATCCTTTTCAACAGCCAATTTCTTCTAAATAGAATCCACATCATCACACAAAAAAATTTAAATCATCTAAAATGGACTAAAAATCGCTTCTTTATATAAATATAGGCCAGTTGTAAGGAGGTCATTTTCAGTACAGTTGGAACCTCGATTTTTTGAAAACCGAGGTTATATTTCATTTTTACACTTTCGGTTTTACTTTTGAGTCAAAATGCGATATGATAAGCCTCATGAATAAGATAAAAGAAAAATTTGAAGAATGGTTGTTAAAACAAGGATTAGCTGAAAAAACAAAATCCGGTAGGTTAAGCACCATTTATAATTACACAAACACTATTGACAAAATATGCAAAAAATCTTTTAAAATTAATGATGAAGTGGGATGGCACTACTTAGCTGAAAATATCTATCAAGAATTAGCCAGATTTTATGAATTATCAAATAAAGATTATTTTTTAGATGCAATCACTATCCGTTATGCGCTATTTTATTTCCAAAAAGTATCTAATTTTATTTATTCAAAACTAAAAGCGGATGAAAATAATAATGTGAATTTATATCTGAATTTTAAGAATACAGATTATTTGATTCTTGCAACAAAATTAAATGAACTTTTTCAATACGCCTTGTTATTTGATACATTAGTATTTGGTCGAAAACATCATCAAATTACTTTAAATCAAGAAAATGAGAATCACTTTCTTAAAAATTTGGATAATATTTTATATCATATTATTTATCCTAAAATTGGTGATAAATCCCAGTTAAAACATCATATTATGCTGCACGTATCATATTCTAAAAAACATTTACGAAAAGAAAAAACAGCACTTTTGAAGTATCACAATTTTTTGTATCCCAGTCAAAATGTTCTAGAGAATCAACTGCTATACATGGTTGCAAAAGCGAATCCCGAAAGAAGGATTGGTGGAAATTATATCGTTAAACGTGAAGTTTCAGGTTCAAGCTGTATGGTTTTAGATTTCAATGATAATAACAATCTTGAAACAGATGATGTAGATATAGGTGTTGGTAAAGATTTGATTAGAGGGTGTGCTTGGTGGGAGATGGCCGCTTTTTATGATTATAAACCAGCAAAAGAGGCATTATTAAAACAACGAAAAGAAATGACTGTTGGTCAATATCAAAAGGCAAAAAAAGAATTTGATCGATTGGCTGATGAAGTTATGGATAAAATTGATTCACCCTTGTTTAGGATATATGAGCACTACCATTCACATAATCATTCTTGGGGAGTTAAAAAAACCTAGAAGATAAGATATTTAAGCTCGTGAATTGCGCATTTATTCCGACCACTGAAAACAGACCGTCAGAAATGACGGTTTTTTATTTTAAAATCAATAAGTTATGAGAGTTCGAGAAAGAATTTTAAAAAACGCTAAAAAATTTGAACTTCTCGAACCAATAAAATTTAGTTCCTTTATTTTTCAAGTAGTTGTAAAAGTTCAAATCCCGCCTCTTTCCCAGGAAATTTTAATTAAGATAAGCTCATTTCTTCATGAAATGAAGCTTTATAAGTAAACAGTTCCCAGTATTTAATTTATCCCAGATTAAAAAAGACCATTTCGTTTACAGATTGGATTTTTAAAATAATGCAACCAAATGCTGGGGGTTGATTATCGTGATGAAGTTGGTTGAAAAAACGGATTCTACCACTGGGAATAAAAAGTTTAACTCCAAGACCATCTGTAATCTTATGAAATTTTTTTGCTGTTAAAAAACTGATAGGCGAAAGGAAGTAAATATCATTTTTAACCGCCTTATATGTCTGAACTGCTTTTTCAAGGAATTCATATTTTAGTTTGAAGGGGGGATTAATCCATATTTTTTTGTAAGGCGTCCAATCTGAATTTAATCCGTTTGTTTCAATAGTATCATACTTGGGGATGTTTAAATAGTCTGCTTGTTCTTGTGTGGTTGCTGGATCATAGTCAAAATCCCCGAATATATCAACAATAGATTTTGGTGTGTAGTATTCAAAATTTTCTTCATTAAAAGTAATTGCGCCCTTACTCATATTCTTCCTACTCTATATCAAAAAATGCTAATTCGTTTGTGGCTTGAATTCTGAAAATCACACAACTAAATGTCGGGGTTTCTTCTGTTTCTGTGTATAATTTCATAAATTTAATCCTACTATTTGGGATGTATAATTTAGTCCCCACATTTTCTGTAATTTTATGAAATTCCTTTGTTGTCAATATACTTATAGGGGCTAAAAAATAAATCTTGTTTCCTGCTTTCTGATATGTCTTTACCGCTTTTTTAAGAAATTCATATGTTTGATAGGAAGGTGGATTAACCCATATCTTTTCAAATTGGGTCCAATCTTGCTTTAACCCGTCTGTTTCAATAGTGCTGTAATTTTCAATTCCCAGAACTTTTGCCTGTTCCTTTGTTGAGGCTGGGTCATAATCAAATGGACCAAACATATCAACAATATATTTGGGTGTACAATATTCAAAATTATTTTCATTCAGTAAAAGATTGTAATTGACCATATATAATAGAACTGTATTTTAAACTGAACTATCCATTGAAAAGGATGAACAAGAGTTTATCACCCAGGGGAAAAAACTTAAAGAAGGCTCGCTTTTGTAGACGAACCTTCCTGTCCTTTTTAATTGGAGGTCGTACTGTACCTTCCAAAAGACAATCGAATTATACGGTATTTTATATAAAAAAGTACATAGTTCCCAATTTTGTGGTGTTGCTGAAATTGAGGGATTAGACAGAATTGCTTAAACTTTCGCTATATTTATAATATTTTTTCCATTTGCTTTTGCTGTTTTCATGGCTGTATACGCTCCGCCTGAGTTAGAAATAATATAGCAAATCATAAAATCACACTCTTTTGCCAAAGCCCTATTTCGACGAGTGATTGCAAAACGTTGTGGTCCAACTTCTGTCCCCTCTGGTAAATAGACATAATCATACGCACTTTTTAGAAAATCCATATCTTCTTGATGTTTTGGAATGTAGACCTGTGCATAGATTTTTCGGATATGGGAATATTGTTTTTGTAATTCGGAAACGGTTTTATAGGCAATAGCATCAAAATCACCATATCGACCAAAAATGAAATCCTCCACACCTTCTTTGGTGATTAAATTAATAATGGTATCATGAAGCAAAGTCTTTTCCTGCTCAGAAAGTGCAATCCAACGATGTCCAAAAAACACACAACTTTTTGTCAAAGGATTACTTTCTTTTTTTGAGTTTACCTTTCGGAAATTTATAGGGATGTTCCTTGAAATGTTGATCCAGTATTTCAACACCTATCAAAGGTTCTTGATTGGCTCTTTTGACTTCTTTCAATGCTACTTGAAACGCATCAGAGCGCAGGCGTTTGTCCCGTTCGGTTTCTAAATCAATAATTTTGTTTTCCACGTCTAAATTCCCTTCCTTTTTGCCCGAGTCAAGAAAATCACCCACCGGAAAAGGTGGGTGGACGTACAAAACTACAATCAGTACAAAGTAGCCCAGCTATTGGGCGTGAGCCTTATTCACTGGCATCCACCCTTAAAGGTAGACACCCGTGGACAAACAATATAGCCACAAAATACGCAAAAGCGAGTGGTCGTTTGCCCGTACTGATTATTGGACTTTGTATGTCCGTCGCTGAAATGGGCATTTCAGCTAGTCATTATTATAGACCATAATTTTTGAAAAAGCAACAAGGAAAAGAGTTTTTTCCCCTGGGGAAAAAACTTATGTTTAAAATTTCTCAACTTGCAATTTGCTAGATTATCTTATATTATGAAATAATAAAAATAGCAAAAAAGGTATAACATGCTGTTTCTGAACATCAATGGGCCAATGAATTCTGGGAAATCTACGGTTTCCAAGATTTTGCTGAATATGCTCCCTAATGCTACTTTTATTGAAGTAGATGATCTGATGAGTGATGAGGAACAAGAAAAACTGGGACTATCTCTACAACAGGGATGGCGAGAACGTCATAAACGGCTAAATCAGAAATTAAAGGCTCTTAAAGAATCGCGTGAATATGAAACAGTTATTTTTGCCTATCCAATCGCCGATAATACCTATCAAGATTGGAAAGCATTGGAAGATAGCCAGACAAAATTTTTGAACATTACCCTTGCGCCCAGTTTGGAAGAATGTTTAAAAAATCGTGGCACACGTGAGTTGGACGATTGGGAACGAAACAGAATCAAAGAGATGTATGAGGAAGGATATCAAAGTCGTTCCTATTCCGATCTTATTATCAACAATGATAACCAAACACCAGAAGAAACCGCTGAAATGATTAAAGACTTCGTAAAAAAAACTACTCAAAAACAAAGTGCTTCAAACAAGGATTATCTTGGGCAAACAGTGTCTGTTGTAATGGATAGACCCATGGGATCAAAACACCCTAAACATGGTTTTGTGTACCCTGTAAATTATGGGTATATCCCAAGTACAATTTCGGGGGATGGTGAAGAATTAGATGCTTATGTTTTGGGCGTTCAAGAACCACTAGAAAAATTCACAGGGAAGTGTGTTGCAATTATTCACAGAACAGATGATAATGATGATAAATTGATAGTTGTTCCCAAAGGAATGGATTTTTCTGATTCTGAAATAGAAAAACAAGTTCAATTTCAAGAACAATGGTTTCATCATATTATTATCAGAAAGGACTTAAAATGACACTCTTTTTAAATGGTGGGGGATGTGGGGAACAGGTAAAGGAGAGCTACGCACTTTTGAAGCGAAAAGTGGATACAAATAAGCCACTTCTTTATGTCCCTTTAGCAATGGAAAAGGAAAAATACCCCAGCTGTTTGGAATGGATTTCAGAGGAACTTGCGGATCTTCATTTTCCAAAAATTGATATGATCACTTCGGCTAAGGAACTTTGTACCAAAAATTTGGCTGACTATGCTACACTCTTTATCGGGGGTGGAAATACCTATAAACTGCTGGCAGAACTGAAATCCTGCAACGCATTTTCAAAAATCAATGCATTTTTAGAACAAGGGGGAATTGTTTTTGGTGGAAGTGCTGGGGCGATTTTGTTTGGAAAAACGATTGATTCATGTCGCTATGCTGATCCAAATGAGGTGGGCTTGAAAGAGACCTCAGGCTTTAATAAAGTTTTTGGAGCCTATATCGGGGCGCACTATCCGAATGATAATCCTGATAAAACTCAAAAAGCCATTGAGTGTTTTACAGAGCTTTCTGCTGATGCCCCTGTCATTGCTCTTCCCGAAGAAGATACTTTGGTGATTGATAAAAACACCGTCCAAATCGTTGGACTTAAGCCTTATCATTTGTTCAAAAAAAGCTCTGCCCATCAATTGGAGCCAAATCAAATTTATTTTACTCAGGAATTCAGAAAATTTATTTTATCTTCCGAATGACTTTACAGGGGACTCCATAAGCCAACGTATTGGCAGGAATATCTTTTGTCACAACACTTCCTGCGCCAATGACAACGTTATCCCCAATGGTCACACCGGATAGAATCGTCACATTTGCCCCAATCCATACGTTATTGCCTATAGTGATATCCTGAACCGTTTGCCAACCCTCTTTGCGCTTTTCGGAATCTAGTGGATGTTGAGCAGTATAAATCCCTACATAGGGACCTACAATTACATTATTACCAATTTTAACCTTTCCTCCATCCTCTACAGATAAATGATGGTTAAAATAACAATTGTGTCCAATCTCAGTAAAACATCCATAAGCAACGTTTAAAGGAAATTCAAACCAAGTATTTTTTCCTAACTTTTTAAATAATTTTGGTATCAGTGTTTGATGAACCTCAACTCGTTTATTGGGACGAGAATGGTTAATATCAAACAATAGCTCTGCTGTTTTTTCTTTCTGAGCCAAAAGTTCATCATCATTTCCTTTATAGGGGGTATTTTGTTTAATTTGTTTCATTTGTATTCCTTTTTGTATAAAACTTTAAATTCTTCACATTCCAGTAAAGTATCGGGTGGGATATTCCCCCAAAAAGCCAAATGAATCCTACGCCAAGCCTCTAAAGATTTATCGCTTTCACCTTCCTTTTGGGCAAATTCTCTACTCACCTGACTAAAGGGAACAACACTTACTTTTGTCGTTTCAATAATTGCAAGGGCATTATCGGTTGAATCCAAAATAATACTGATATCCTTGGTCTTACTTAGATTTCCCCGATAAAGACAACTGGTGGCTATTTTTTGCCCCGTCAGGACTAACTTCAACAACTCATCTGGACGATCACCAAAGGAAAAGGTATCGTAAGACTTCCCCTTGTATTTAGGGAATTTTTTAACAAATTCTTGCCATAAATTTTCAGGTGTCATTTTGAATCCCTATTCACTTCTTCAATCGCATTGCATTTGGAAGCTCATAAAATCCGCATTTTTGATAAAATTCTTTCACCCCTGGATTATGTGGGTTATAAAACAAACTGACCGAGGAAAAATCATTTCTTGCCACATATTTTTTGATTTCTTCAATAATTGTCCGACCAATCCCTTGCTTTTGATACTTTGGATGCACAGCAATATCATAAATCATACAAAAAGTGCCATCATCCATACATCTGCCCCAACCAACAGTTTTGTCCTTATCCAAAACCTGAACGATGAAGGTTGACCTTTCCCGTATTTTTTTCCAATCTTTAGCATTATAGAGTCCAAATCCAAGTAATGGGTAATAAGCATCAATATCCGCAGAGTGAATATCATTTCCAATTTTAATCGTATAAGCCATAAAATTCCTCCTACTGGATAGACTAACAAAAACTCCAAGGAAGTTCAAGAATTAAATCGGTTTACAATCAAAAACTTAAAAAAGTAAAAAATTATTGTAGAAATAATATAATTTATTGACAAAGATTAAAAAAAATGTTATTCTATAGGCATTGATTTAAACCATCGGCAATGGAGATAATATGCAGATTGCTATAGAGGGAATGGATGGTGTTGGAAAAACAACTTGTGCTAAGCAGTTAGCTATGTTTTTGGGGTATCCCTGTATTTCTCATCCAACACAGTATTTTTTTCAAGATGGTGTAAATAATCCTGAATTTCAAAAATCTTTGGGCGTACTTTACAAAATGGACGATCCTCTTATCAAAGCTTGGTTCATGGGACTTGGTAATTTGTACGCTGCAAGACATCAAAAAAATGCTGTGTTTGATAGACACTTTGCTTCAAACTTCTTTTGGAACGGAACTGAAGAAACAAAAGTTGTTTTTAGAACTTTAATAGACATCATTGGAAAACCTGATTTGACAATTTTATTATACGCTTCAAATAATACGCGTCGCGAAAGATTAAAAAAAAGGGATATGAATGATAAAGATTTAAAAGATGATGAAAAGTGGACTGAAGGATACGGTAAAATGGAAAGGTTTTTACAGGAGTTTCAACTTCCTTATAAAAGAATTTTAACTGATGGAAAAAATGAAAAAGAGGTCTTAAAGGAAGTTCTTTCCCATGTAAATAATATATCTATCCAAAAACCTTGCCCTTCAATTCAACAGTCAAGATTGTTATCAGGGAGAGGAGCTCATGAGTGAAATTCTCGCGCCAGCAGGAACATATCGACATATAAGAACAGCAATTGAAAATAATGCAGATGCGGTTTATGGTGGTGTAAAATGCTGGAATGCACGTGGTAGAACGATGAATTTCACAAAGCGTGAGCTAAATTCTGTCATTAAAGAGCTACATGAACATAATATAAAATTCTTTTTAACTTTAAACATTCTTTTATTTGATAAAGAATTGGATAAAATTATAAGTTTTTTAAAACATCCAGATACGGTTTTGCCAGACGCTTTTATTGTAACTGATTTGGGATTAATCAAATATTTACAAAAGCATTTTCCTAATATTCCCATACATCTTTCAACACAATTTGGAATTCACTCAGTTGAAGATGTTAAATTTGCTGAAAAAATTAAAGCCTCTCGTGTTATTTTGGCAAGGGAGTTAGTTTGGGAAGAAATAAAAAGGTTAAGAAAAACTACGAAACTGGAGGTTGAGTGCTTTATTTTTGGTTCTCAATGTGTAAGTTTTTCTGGGCTTTGTTATTTTTCCTCTTTTTTAAATAGTGGAAGCGGGAACAGGGGGACTTGTCTGATTACCTGCCGTGATCGTTATAGTGTTGGAAGTAATTTGGGGACTCTTCTATATACTCCAGACTTAAATTGTTTGAAATTTCTTCCCAAAATGGAGGGAATTGATTGTGTCAAAATAGAAGGAAGAAGAAGAGATCCTGTAGAAATTCAACAGATTTTATATAAAATACATACTAATAGCCTTGATACGGGTCATCAAACAGGGTTTATTTATGGCAAGGATTTAGATAAAAATTGCTTATACTGCAAAATTCATCATCGTCAAAAACCAATTTGTAAAATTAGTGAGCTATCTTATACAGATAAATTTGACGTTTTTGCTAATTTTTTCGATGGAAAGGCACAAAACTTTGTTTCCTTGCCACAAGCTACTAAAAATACTTTTTATATCTACTCGCAATATACGGGGCAGTATAAGTTAAATTCGTTTAATATTTCTTTAGATTTCCTTATAGAAAAGTCAGAGATTACAAAAATTACTTTTGTGGATGATCAAGGAAAAGGGAAGGTTTTGGCCCTCCCTAAAAAGAAACCACTAACAAAGGCAATAAAAGTAGAGTTGGATACGTTTGTATCACAACTGGAATCAAAGTATCAAGTTAACATTTTTAAGATATCCTATAAAAAACAAACAGATACAAAAGGATTATTTATTTTACCAGAACTTTTAAATAAATTAGAAAAAACTATTAGAGCCAGTATTCCAAGCAAGGAAAATCTGCCTCTAAAAAGAAATTTAAAAATACAAAAGATTTTTTTAGAAACAACAAAAATTGAAGTTTTGGAACATTTTATCAATGATCCGCGCGTTGAACTCGTATTTAATATATCCAGTATAAAAAAACAGGAACTCTTTGAGCAAGTTATTACCAAATTCGGAGATTTGATTTTTTATAAGCTTCCATTGTTTAATTTTGAAAGTGAGAGTTTAGCTCCCATCTACCAAGAATTGAAAGATAAGAAAGTTATTTTTACTCGATTTTCTCAATTAGAATCAACAAAAGATATCCCCTTTAAAGAAAAGATGGCGGATTATACAATTGCCCCTTGGAATCACATAACATTGAAAGAGTTAAAAAAGTATGGGATTTCCCTTTTTACAGCTTCTCCTGAAGTTAGTTTTGCACAAAATTTAAAAATATTTAAAAACGAGAAAGTTCAGTTTATTTTAGGTGGCAGACTTCCATTTGTTTATACACGACAATGTTATAAACATCTTTTTAAATGCAAGGAATGTTCTCTAAATCAACCCAAAACAAAAATTATCAAGAATATCGATAAAAATTTAACTTTTTATGTGTCTTGCGAGCCAGATTATAGAATGATTCTACTGGATACACCCATTTTAAACAATTATCCAGAGCTAAACAAAAATCACTCTTTGCGGTATATTTCTAATGGTTTTTCATTAAAAGAGATTATCCAAACAATTGATACATTAAAAAAACAGAATTATTTTGAAGAGCTAAAAAAGAGTGAAACGTGGGAAAATTCATATGAATGTAATCTTTTTAGGAAAAGGAAATAGGGAATGAAAACTCATAGTATTTGGGGAAAAGCCCCCACTAGATTATATAAGTTTATCCAAATGGCTGAGGAAACTTTAGCTCTAAACTTTACGACTTGTATCGTTGGTTGTTCCGATGGAAAGTTTTTATTTCCATTTGCTAGAAAAAAACATTATGTGACAGGTTTAGATATAGATGATGTTGCCCTCTATGGAGGTGTTAAGAATTTTCCTTTAAGGTCAAAAACAAAAAAAGTTCCCTACTCTGGTGTAAATAAATTTCCGCCTTTAAAAACGATAACAAGAAAAGTCATTGGGATAAAAGAGCGCATAGAACTCGAAAATTTAGAAAAATACACCCATATTGAAAAACGTGATTTTTACAAAAATCCCCCCAAGGAAAAATTCGACCTTGTTTTTACGAGTTGTTCTCTTCATTATACGGCAAATTCCACTTTTTCATTAAGAGAGAAGGTCCAAAAATTACAAGATTTGGTTGCACCGAATGGATTTTTGTATATTGATTATATGATGGCAATAGATGAAAATGATGTAGAAACTTATCCTCAAAATAAATTTTTCAGAAAAGGGGAGATTAAAAATTATTTTGATAAAGATTGGGAAATAATTTCTTTGAGAGAAAACAATACCCCTTCTTTTGAAGCTGCGCATGTTGAATGTGTATTTGATCATTATCATAAATTCGGGTATGTATTGGCTAGAAAAAAGGCTTTATATAAGCTAAAACAAAAGGAAATATGTTGGAATATTACCCCTCAATGTAATCAGAATTGTTTATATTGTTTGAAATTTTTAGGAATTAAGCCCTTATCCTTAAAAGAAAATTTAAAAATTCTCAAAAAATTGAGTAATTCGGGTATAACAGAAATCACATGGGGAGGCGGAGAACCGTTGATTTATCCTCACATAGATACTTTATTAAAAAACTCATGGCAGTTGGGTATTAAAAATATGGTTGTATCTAACGGAAGTTTATTAGATGAAAAAAGAATTAATCATATCTTAAAATATATTGACACATTGACTCTTTCTATAGATTCTGTTTCTGATGAAATAAACTCTAAAATTGGACGAGGGAAAAAACACTTTAAGCAAATTGATTTTATTATCAATTATATCCAAAAAAATTATCCAAAAATCAATTTGAAAATAAACACTGTTGTTTGTTCTTTAAACAAGAAAGAAATTAAACCCCTTTTACAATATTTAAATCAGAAACAAGTAAATGCATGGCGTATCTTCCGAGTAATGCCTTTAAGGGAGAGAGCCATAAAAAATTACGACAGGTTAAAGATATCCCAACAAGAATTTGATAGTATAAAGAAATATTTATTGGAAAATTCGATAATAAAACATATTGATTTTCGTGAAATGGAAGATATGGAAAAATCCTATATCTTATTGATCGCAAATGGTGATATTATGTGTACAAAAAATGGAAAAGATTTGAAGAAAGGTAATGCACTTATTGATGATTTAAATTATATCAATTAGGAGATAAAATGAAAATAGAAAAAGAAGTTAAAGTATTGGATATTGATATTCCCTCAACCATTAAAAGCTTGGAAAAAATTGGTGCTAGCTTTAAATTCAAGGACATTCAAAAGATATATGTTTATGATTTACCTTCAATTTATCATAGATATTTAGAAATTTTAGATTTATTAAAAGAGAAAAAGTTTCCTCAAAATGTCTTGCGGGAAAAGTTAGATACTCTTCTCTATGAGATTGAAGATCTTGCTGAGATTGAAGAAATTGATGAGTTTTTAAAATACACTTCTCTTGAACATATTCATTCTTTATTGTCACTAACACTTGATAACCTCATCTCTGCGTTGGAGTGTAATCAATTTAAAAACATAGTAAAAAAACTGTACATTAACCCTAATAAATGGCTAAGATTAAGGGAGAGTCATGGCAAAATTGAACTAACCTCCAAACATGTTTTCCAAAAAAACAATAATTTTATACAGCATGTGCTTGAAAATGAAGTATCTGTATCCTCATTGGAAAATATGAATCTTTTACTAAAAAGTCTTGGATTTGTTCGCAGAAATTACCAGGAAAAATTAAGGATTCAATATTTGTATAAAAATGCAGAAATAGATATAGATGTCTGGCCTCATTTAGATCCTTATTTGGAAATTGAATCGGATGATACATCGCTTATAGAAGAAATTATAGAAAAATGTGATCTAAAACGTTATAAGATTGTTTCACAAAATACGGAAAGTTTGTACAAACAAAAGGGTATAGACGTCTTATCAATTACAGAACTTCGTTTTGAAAAGATTCCTGAAATTGAAAAATGAGGAGAAAAATGTACAGTTCACTAATTTTGGAAAAATATTCTAAAATATACAATTTAAAGACTTTAAAAATTGAACAAACTGTATCTAAACAGCAATTTTCTCATTATTCAAAGAATAAATTTATTATCCCTCTTCTTATTTACGATTCTCAAAAACAGTTGTATCTTGTAAAAATTAAGGGAGATTATAGAATCCCCAAGATTTTTACAAATACTTTGGAGGACATTCACCATCAAATATTTTTACGGTCCCAGAAAGACTTCCCGAATATCAAATTAACAAATATTGAGCCGGTGAAAACTTTTGATATTACAACAAAATATCAAAGAAATATCGTAAAGAACACAGGGCTTTTATTTGTTGCTCAAGTGAGAAATGAAAATGATTTGAAAAATGAATTCAAACTTCCGTATCCTTATAAAAACAATGGCATTTTTAAGGATACCTTTGAAAAAGTTTTGAAAAATTTTAATCATCCTAACAGAGTATTGAATCCAAATCAAGAAGAGGAAATTGCTATTAATGAGAAATATAAATTCCGTTATCTTTTCCATAATAGGGTCATAAAGAAGATAATACTTACCCCAAGAATAAAAAAGAAAGAAAAATTACTTTCTAGACTACGAGAAAAAATAGGGACCCCAAAGAATATCGTGGATGTTTCCTGTGGGGATAGTCACCTATTATCTGAAATGATTAACCCCAAAACAAAAATTGCTGTGGGAAATGATATCAGTTGGTCACAAATCCTAATTTCTAAGCCCAAAATGGATAAAAGTATCATTTTTACGAATCATGATGCTACTCATTTACCATTTAAAAATAACGCTTTCGATGTTGCCATCTGTTCAAATACAATCCATCATATGCCTTCGAAAGATCATCTGAAGAGCTTATTCAAAAGTCTTTCACGTGTGGCAAAAAACATATTAATTATAGAAATTGAAGATCCTAGGATAACGGGTGGAATACCTTATCTTTTAAATCGTTATTGGTATCAAAAATTTTTAAAAGATGTTGGTGGTTATTATCAAAGTTTTGAAACATTTTCCCAGATTATAAAGGAAAATTTTCAAAAAACCCATCATATTACCTTTGATTCATTCAGAAATATTCAAGGGAATTATCTTATTGCAGAAATTAAGCGGAAATAAATTTTTCTTTACTAATTATTAATTATATGCTATAATAAAAGGCAGTTGGAGGTCTTATGGCTGATATTATTTATGTTACAAAAGAATACTATTCACAGCAGATTGATCGAATTCGTAAGTTAGAAGAGAATTTGAAACTAATACGGAAAACAGAATCAGAAGCTTATGAAAACTGTGGTGATGGGTGGCACGATAATCCTTTTTATAACCATTTGATTCAAGAAGAACGCTCGAGTGATTACAGATTAGGAGAAGAAGTTGCTAAACTCTCTCAATTTTCCGTTTTTGATAGTCGCATAGTTCCTGAGAATCCTGATACAGCAATGCTGGGAACGTATGTGAATATTTCCGAGAGGAATATGGAAACAGGTGAAGTTTCGACCTCGACCATAGGGATTGTTCCTTTGGGGGCTGAAGATATGGAAAAAAATCTTTTCCCCTATTATGCTCCAAGAGTTAGACCCCTTATTGGAAAAGAGATAGGAGAATCGGCAATCGTAACAATTCCCAAAGGAAGTTGGAAAACAACAATACTCTCCGTTTCTAAGTTAGATTTAAAGGAATTGGAAAAAACAAAGATTTCGGAGAAAAAAGTACCACTTTCCAGACAAAATACCAAGGAAAGAGACTGATCAAACCGTAAAATAGAAAGATTTTTCCTTGTCTTCTATAACCTTCTTGACATGGAGGAGGAGATTTTGGGGGAGTTTATTTAGAGGATAGAATGCCAACTCTGAGCATTTTTCAGGTTCGTTATTTTTTAATTCACCTTCATAAATTTTGGCTTTGATAAAGAAGTCAATGATATCTTGTTTCCCCCCTTTGTAATTTGCATTTGGTCTATGAACAACAGCGACAACCTTTAGGTGTTCCTTTAGAAGTGATATATTAGCTTCTTCTTTTGCTTCTCGAATAATTGCTTCAAAAACATTCTCCCCAGTTTCTGTATGCCCAGCAACAAGACTGTAGCACCCTTTCAGCTGTCCAGAATTGCTTTTGCTCAGCAATATCTCTCCTTTGTTATTAATCAAAATAAGATATGCGCCAATAAGAGGTCTTTGATATTTAGAAGATAACATCTTAAATCCATCCTTTATAACCAAGTCTATAATAACAAAAATTTATCAGTAAATCAAGAAGAATTGTAGGAATGTGTAGAGTTTATCACCCTGGGGAAAAAACTTGGATTTAAAAAATAGGGACTGTGAAGATCCCTATTTTAATTTGAATGATTTTAGTGAATTGTTTTTATGTACCCAACTTGCTTTAAATCCTTTATTAATCCGGTATATTCTAACCAATTTACATTTTCTAGTATTTCCCGATAGGATTTTGGAGTTTTGATTAAGTAAAGGAATATCTTTTGTGCCTTACATTCATTCCACATACTACACTTTAACGGAAATGCTTTAATGGTCTTTATATTTGTTATTTTATTTAAGAAAACGATTTTATAAGAACGTGAAAAAAAGCTGGGAAGATAGAATGAAACTGGTATTTCATCTTCTGCCTTATACGCATCAATATGATCTAAAAAGTCTTGAACTCTAAGCAAATAATTATGTTCTCCTATAAAACGTAAATATAAATTGGGGTGTTTTTCGTAGATATGTCTATATTTCATAACAAGTTCATAAGATAGAATATTTGCACTTTATTTTGCGATAAAATAAGGAGTTTTCATTGATAATAACATCAAGAATTGATTAAATTTTTACTGAATAAGTAGTTCGGACATTGTCTATCCATTCCGACCACTAAACACAAGTCGTCTGAAAAGGCGACTTTTTCTTTTATTTCCAAGCGCTTATAAGAGTTCGAATGTCCGAAAGCAAAAACAGCCATTTTTGCAAATTTACGAACTCTTGAAGAAAAAAATCCTTTGTTTTCAATACCCGTCCCTCGGGAGCCTAAACCCACCATCCCAGGAAAAATAAATATTTTTCATAATTTTTAAAAATCATTGCATTTTAGAAAAATAGGGTGTAAAAAAGAATTAGGAAATCCAAAAAAGGGAAAAGTATGTGTATAAAAATGAATCAAAATAAACTGCTCAAAACGCTCAGAAGCTTGATTTTGTACACACACACACACACACACACACACACACACACACACATCTAATCATTGCCAAGAAATTTTTGCGCGCACGCGCAAACTAACCACCGTTGTGTTCAACGGTGGTTTAATTATTTTAACATAACTTAAAAAAGAAAGGAGAAAACGTGTTAAAAGAAAAACAAGAAAATGGTCGTTCCATGATTGAAATGCTGGGCGTGTTGGCGATTATCGGGGTACTCTCTGTGGGTGGTATCGCAGGATATACATCCGCCATGCGTTCCTATAAGGCCAATGAAATCATCAATGCAACATCAATGTTGTTTATGTTAGGATTAGCATCTAATGCAGGTGAAGGAAATCAGCCAATGAGTTTAGATGCCAATATGCGCCCCAGTGGTTGTGGTGGCATTACCTACAAGGGTGATAAGGCAAAATTGGATGTCAATATAGAAGATGAAACCATCTGTAAACAAGTGAAAACGAAGTTAGGTAATAAAGCAGGTGATTGCACTGCTGCCACCTCTCCAGCAACTGGATACAATTTGACCGTGACATTGGGGGATGTGAAAGAAGAGGAAGTAACTATACAGGCCATAACTGATAGTGAATGTATAGAACAGGGGGGATATGCATTTATGGATGATAATGAAGACTATCATGGTTGTTATCCAACTGAGGAAGCCATCAACACTGCTGCAACAACAACGTGTCAAGGAGGGGATTATTGGGCTGGATGTGGTGGCACTCATTATTGTTATTGTATCAATATGTGAACAATAAAGAAACAACCATTGCTCTGGTTGTTTCTTTGAAGTTTGAGTTGAGCACTTGACGAACAACATTAAACCCCTTTAATAAGTTGTGAGTTTAGTTGCGAACTGCACATAGCAAGAATAAGGACAACCTATGCAACAAGTTATATCGTAAGATGATAGAATTAAAATCTTATTGTAAGTTAGGGCAATCTCGGTTTTCATAAATTGAGGACTTTTTGGCTCGTGATTTGCGCATTCATTCCGACCATCGAGCAAAATAAAAATCGTCCAGTGAACGATTTTTATGCTTTAAGACAATGAGCCAAATGGTAATGCCGGAGAATTGATGTAAAACTTAAACAAGTCGATTTTTTATAAGAGATGTCGATTTATGCTAATGGAAGTGTGGATAATAGCCTTAATAAGCAAAATTCTTGACATAATTTTGTTTTTATGCTATACTAAACCGGTTCCATGCTTTTCTACTATAAAGATATTTTATTGAAAGGATATACAATGAATATGGAACCGACATTGATTGCAAAACATGGAGTTGACACAAAAACTTCTCATTCTGGTAAAGATTATTGGGGTACTCCAAAAGATTTAAAACGTATGAAGAAAAAAGGACGTAGAATAATTAGAGCAATGGAGAACATGAGAATGTGTTCATCTATAACTTCAAGAGTGGATGAGTTTGATTTATGTTGAGCATAAAATTTTGAATAAGTCGTCTGAAAAGGCGACTTTTTCAATTCCAACATCAATTCATCCTACGCTACCGCTTGAATTCATTGTGTTTCATTGTTTTACGCGCAAAAATAATTCAGTGGATTATTTTTGTTTGCGCAGTTATTTTCAAGCACTTATAAGAGTTCGGTGGCAAGGGGCATAATGTGCCCCGCAGACAGGACGCCGAAGGCGGTCCCGAATAAAATGAGAGATAAATTGTGCGTCAGCCAATTTACAATCTTGAAGGGCAAAATCAGTCATTTTCTTGAATTTACGAACTCTTGAAGCAAATTTTCCTTTAAAATCAATATCCGCCCTTTGGGAACCTAAAACCACTATCCCAAAATTTATTGATGTGTTCTAGAAAAATCTTTGTTTTTTTCACGTAAATTATTGTGCGATACTTTCCTATAAAAAAGCTCATATCTTTTATGGCATTGTTTTACAAAATTTGAAACCCAAGGCGCTATCGGATTTGGCATTCCATTTATATCGGGATATTTAGAGACATCATATTCTACAGGGAAACCTTTATTTAATAAAAAGGCACCAATATCAACCAATTCAAAATGGACAAATTGATAACCGGATAAATTTTGTTTTTGTTTTTGATATAAATAGCTTTCATCAAATAATTCTTTATCCAACCAATAGCTAGCCATCATAACGCAACCAACAGCCATATCGGCTCCATATTCTTTTCTATATTTGAAATCCGGTTGTTGAATAATGGTTCGAATTTTAGCTAATCTTGGTCGCCATGGTCCTTGTTCGTCCAGTAACAGACAAACTTGATAATACTTCCGCCAATATTCTCTCTCTTTTTTTCCATACTAACCATTGTACTTGATATGGGCAATTTTGTCAAGGATTTAGCTCATGAATTGCGCATTCATTCCGACCGTTTAGATAACATAGTCTGCATATTATTTATACGATTTTATAGCCATCGTTCTGATGAATAATCTGCGTGTATTAGTTGATGTCTATTTTTCTATGTTTTGACGAAATTGCCAACCCTTTGAAGCCATATTGATACAATCATTATAGACGGTGCGCCCTTGCGTGGGTTCAGCAATAACACCACAGATAACTTTTTTCCCAGCATTGACAATTTCCGGAATTTCCCAAACTTTGTTTTCAAGCTTATAGCGGGCTAAATCCGCAAATAAGCGGGCTTCCATAAATTCACCCAGTGTTGAATAACGTATTGAAACGGACTGAGTAAAACGTTTCAGAAATGACTCAAACAGGTTTTGGTGTTCTGGCAGAACATATCCCTTTCCATTTATGATGTCATCAAAAGCAGAGCGCACAACTGGATTTTTCCAACCTCCACCAAATAAAATAATGGAAGGTGGCAATTTTATTTTTTTATCCGTTAATGTCAGTGCATGAACAGCCACATATGATGCAAAATACTCCAATGTATGAACTGCATCATTGAAGGGAATTTTATCTTGTTGAATAAGTTTTAATACCTCATCCGTTTTATAGTAGGCTGGATCGCCTGATTTCGGGAGAGGGCGTTCATAATAATCGCGTCCTAAATTGAATAATTTTTGCAACAAATCTTTATTCAATACCCCTTTTAAGCCGTATTTTCCGTTCTTATCGAAAGTATCAGAAGTTGATTTGCGAATAAAATTATCTATATATTCATTAAACGGGCCTGCATCGCTTCCCACTTGCGCTTTACCACCAATAATCCATGCAAAGTTTGATGTATTGCCTCCATTATAATAACAACCATCACCTTCCGTTGCGGCAATATGTGCATTGTGTGGCGGCACCAGTGGAGCTCCATCAAATCCAGCCATAAGTGGCTCAGAACGAAAATCATAAACAACTCTAATGCCCGTCAAATCGGACAACATTTGACCGGAACCTACTTGTAATGTATAGGGTAATGTTCCATCTGTTTTGGCTTTTGAAGGTGGATTATGATCCAATGTTTTTCCGTGAAAGCCTATCGCATCAATAGAAGATTTATCAATTGAATTTTCCTTTAACATACATTGAATACATTCTGCAATTTGTTGGATATAATCATCATGTAACGGCCGAAATTCCAGCATACCTTCAATCTCTTCGCGGCTTTTTCCGACAGCCCTTTGTCGGCGAAAATTTTCCATTGC
This sequence comes from Alphaproteobacteria bacterium UBA3768, assembly GCA_002372315.1. Lineage (GTDB taxonomy): Bacteria > Pseudomonadota > Alphaproteobacteria > CAAHEQ01 > UBA3637 > UBA3637. Next base: position 12,917 of record DFFU01000013.1, on the reverse strand, counting down.
CCTTTGGCGTTCCACAGAATAGGGACGAGAAAAAGTGCAAATATCCGTCATTTTATCGCCATCAAATTCTGTCAATACTAAATCAATGGCATCCATTGAGTTACCCGTCATATTACCAATAATTCGATATTTTTTCATGGCTTTTCCTTTCCATAATATATTTACGATATATCACAATATGAAGTCAAAAACAACTTTTTTAGAAATTTAATTTATTATAAATAGGCTCTTGTTTTTTTACTTTTATTAGCATAATATAATGATATGTTTGACTGAACAGGAGAAAACATGTCTTCCCTTATACAATTTATAAAGCTGCTTATATCTGGAAATAAAATACAAGGCATTAAATTTAGAACCATACTATCCATTATACTAACATTTTCTGTCCTTATCGTAGAAATTGCAATATACTGGATAAACTGGGATTCTATTCCAGATATGATCCAATATGATTATGATTTTTCTGGTACGCCAAATGATATTTGTGAGAAAAAATGGATATGGTATAATCTGCTTTTTCAAATAGTTATTTGCGCTTTAATCTTTATAATAAAATATTTTTCCTATAAAACAAAACGCATTCGTAACCTTGTTTATGATAAAAATAATAACTTGATTCCGATGCTGAACAAACGCTTTTCTATGTTTGCATGGGAAACAGCAATGCTCTTTGTAACAACAGAACAAGGTTATATTTTTGGACTGATTGGTATTATTGAAAATCGTATGTGTGATGATATAGTAACCGCCATATTCTTGTTTTGGATGGCTGTGCTTATCATTGAATTTCGGTCTGATTTAAAAATATTAAAAAATGATGTAAAAACTTATCTTGATTACAAAGGAGAATAAATGAAAAAAGTATTGATTGTATCCAGCAGTTTACGTGTAGGAAGTAATTCGGAAATCTTGGCTCATGAGGCAGCAAAAGGTGCTCTTGAGGCGGGGAATGAAGTAGAGTTTATCACTTTAAAGGATAAAAATATCCAATTTTGTCGGGGATGCTTGGCCTGTCAAAAATTGGGTAAATGTGTGATTCAAGATGATATGAATACCTTGATTGAAAAAGTGCAAAAGGCAGATGTGCTTATCTTTGCAACTCCCATTTACTACTATGAAATGAGCGGGCAATTAAAAACTTTCTTAGATAGATGTAATCCTCTTTTTGCAAAAGAAAACAATTTCAAGGATGTGTATTTAATTACCACTTTATATGATGGAACTTCTGGAAAATCAGAACGCGCCAAACAAGGATTGGAAGGTTGGATTGAATGCTTCAGTCAATCTCACTTTGCTGGGCTTTTGGATTGTGGTGGTGTGGATGAACCCAAGATCACTGCTGGACGCAAAGACCTTTTGCAAAAAGCATACGATTTGGGCAAAAGCGTATAAAGTCTCAGAAAAATCCAAACCTATTTAATGTAGATTAAGTTTGATATCCATTACTTTTGAATGATGCTGAGTTCGTCATCCTTTTCGCCGACATAGGTGACAACAATTTCGGCATCTGTTTTACCTGTGCTTTCACCATAATGCCATGTATCCACTAATTCCACAATGGGGTCGCCAGGTTTTAGCACCAACACATCACCCTTATCGGAACGTACTGTCAATTCACCTTTGGTGAGATAGCCAACATTCAAAATTGGATGCTTGTGCATGGCTAGTTTCTCCCCCGCAGGGATAGTAATCCTAAGCATCGTTATCTTTGGATTTTTAATGTTGAGAGGCTGAATTGCCTTTCCGTTCCAATGCGTTTGAGTTTGTATGACTTTTTCAGAGGTTGCTGCAACCCCATTCAACGAAATAAATGTTAAAGCAACTAAAAGACAAAGATATTTTTTCATTATAATTTCCTTTCATTGATAGCGACCATCTTATCAATTTTATATCCATAAGTCAACATAAGAATTGAGATAAAAGTTGCTTTTGGAACACAATAAGCCAAATGGCAATGCAGGCAAGCGGATGTCGGAATTGTCATTAAACGCCTTTATTTAGACCGACTTTATGAAGAGGGACAATCCATCTTGACAAAGAGGATATTAAAATATTTGTGACAGATGGTCATTTAAAACACTTGCCCACTCAATCCTTTTGCCCAAGTTTTACATTTAATTTTTTATGACGAATAGTTGGGTAAGAAAAGAGGTATTTTAAGACACCTAAGACACCCCCTCAAGACTGTAGCCCTGGCTGTAACACCACCTTCAAGAACAAAAAAAATGTCCTGATAATTCAAGACACTATTTTCCAAATGTTGCGGGCTGCTTTGCATTTATCGGACTCAAATATCTGAAGATTTGAAAGAAAAATTGCAAAAAATAGAGTTGTAATCCATAAAGAATTTTGCTATTCTCAGTGAAAGAGGATTATATGAAAAAGCTTTTTTTGTTTTTACTTTCGTTGTTTTTGGGATATTTTTTATATACGAATTTTCGCTTTGATGTCTATCGTGATAAAGCAGCCCAGATGATTATGGTTGGATTTGATGGATTGACCTTAACAACGGATAACCCCATTTATCGTGACATAAAGAATAATCATATCGGGGGTGTTATTTTATTCAATTATCAAGGATGGGATGAGAATAGCCAAAGAAATATCAAGGATTTTGTTCAAGTTAAATCATTAATTTCCCAATTGAATCAAATTTCAAAAGTGCCCCTTTTTGTTGCCATTGATCAAGAGGGGGGAAAGGTTGCTAGATTGTCACCAGATTTTGGCGTATCCACTTATTCTGCTGGGGAACTTGGCCGGGCAAATGATCTTGATTTGACTGAACGTGAAGCGAATAAAACAGCTAATGTACTCAAAAATTTAGGCATTAATGTTAATTTCGCTCCATGCGTAGACATTGTTTTAAACCCTGATTCTATAATTAAATTCAAAGATAGATCTTTTTCTGAAAGTAATCCAGAGGTCGTTGCTGCTCATGCAGAAAAATTTATACAGGTTTATCAAAATGCGGGTATTTTACCTGTCTTAAAACATTTTCCTGGACACGGCAGTGCAACCGGTGATACACATGAAGGTTATGTGGATATTACTGATGAGTATCAAGATGTTGAGCTAAAACCCTATCAAATTTTGTTGGCAAAATACCCAGATGTCGGTGTGATGGTTGCTCATGTTTTTAATAAAAATATTGATACAAAGCGTCCGCTCAGTTTATCCTATCAAAGTACGACGAAAAATTTAAAAGAAAAGCTCAATTTTAATGGGATTGTTTTTTCTGATGATTTGCAGATGGGAGCATTGACAAAGCATCATAGTTGGCATGATATTGTGGTGGAGGCAATCAATGCTGGCAATGATGTCTTGGTGATTGGTAACAATTTATCATATGATCCGGAGGTTGCCGATAAGACATTAAAGATTATCTTAAAAGCTTTAAAAGATGGAGAAATTGATCCCAAGCGTATTGATCAAGCTTATGATAAGATTATGAAAATCAAAAAACATATATGATTTCTCTTGCAACCATTGGACTCAAATTACAGAAGAATTGAAAGAAAAATTGCAAAAAATACAGTTGTAATCTGTGAAAAGTTTTGCTATTTTCAAAGAAAAATATTTATTGGAGATTTTTATGGCAAAACAAAATAGTATGGATGTGATTAAAGTAAAATACAAAGGGTCGGATAAGCCGGTTAATTTAGCCGATTTTTTAAATATGAAAGAAGGCTTAACTTCGGAAGAAGTTGCCCTACAGGAAGCATTGGAGTTTCTATACGATACAAATGCTAAGAATCCGCCATTATTTGAAAAATTTCCAGATTGGCGTAAAGATAACCCTTTAACTATTGATTGTGCCAACCTTCCGGAAAATGCTGAGGGGCATACAGCTGCTAATTTTAATGATATTAGAAATGATATCACTTTTGAACATAATCCACAAAGTCTTGCTTTGGTGGCTACCTTAGCTCATGAATTGAAGCATGCTGAGCAATCTACTAAAGAATCAAATGATATGATGTATGGCCAGAAGAAAGAAGACAATCTTGGTTTTCAACAAATTCGATTTTTAAGAGAGGCTCAATCTTATATCTTCGGAAATTACGTTCAAATGTTATTTTTGAAAAAAGATGGTCCTGTTGATGATTTAAGGGATAAAATGCTAGAAGGAGCAGATTTAGGCACAAGAAGATTACTACCTCGTATGATTGAATGGATGGAAACGGAACCTAAGGCTGATTTTTGGGATAAGGTGTTAGGGCGAACACCACAAAAAAATTATAGAAATTTAGAACAAGAGTTAATGCCATTGATGCTGGATGATTTATACAAAAGCACATATAAAGTAGAGTATGATCAATCTCATCCTGTTCAAAAAAATGATAAGGGACTTTCTCATATTCCAGAGGGATTTTCCTTTGATAAAGGTTTTAGAAAAAGAATTTTAAAGAGAAAATTAAAAGAGGTTCCCAAAGACAAATGGTTTTCATCAAAAGATTTTATGTTGGCTCCTACAAAGGAGGCTTTGTCTCAAATGCTACAAAACGTGTTAAAACAAGAAGATGAACATGGAAATGGTGTCTTGGAACAACAAGATTATCAGGGATTGATGATGCAACTAAATTGGAAAAAGGATATTCAAGGTATGGTTGCTTTATTGACAAAAAAGAATGATAAAGGAGTTTCTTGGCTTGATACTTCTGGTAAAGAAATGGCTTTGAGTTATTTACTGACTGATTATCCTACTCGTGAAGTGATAGGCGTATTAAAAGAAATGCAAAGTGGACCAAGTCCTGTTTTTCACAAATTCTGTTATTTGGGTGATGAATTTTGGCAGCCAAAATCGGATGCTACAGAACAAGAGATAAAAGAATTTTATACCGAAAAGGAACAATTGATAGGGGCTTTTTTTGGTGGATGGGAAAATTATTCAGCAAGTCGTTGCCCTAGGGTGATAATCGACAATGCAATGGATTTTGGACATACAGGAATTGTCAAAAAAATAATCTCAGAACGGCAAGCAGATGGGACTTTGGCAGTGAGTAAGAGTAATATTAAAATGTCCTTTTTGGGAATATCAAATGAAAAATATTCAGCTACAAAAAGTGATTATATGAAAAAACAAACCTCTGAAATCTTGTCGATTTTTTTGGATTTAAAAGATGAAAAAGGCCAACCAGTAATAGATACCGAAACGTTAAAGAATTTTACAGAAATGTTGTCGCCAAAAGAAACACCAATAGTGTATCATGCTTTGAAACAATACCAAGCAAAACATCCAGAGGATACTCGGTTTGAACGGTCAGATTTGCAGAAATTTTTGCAAAGTAATCAAAAACAAGCCAAAGGAAATGATCCCAAAACTATTACGGAAAAACTTTCAAAATTTGCACAAGATGGGAAAAATATGGTGCAGGAGGATAATTCAAAAACAACTCTTTCACTTGGTCAACAAGCAGTATTAAATGCCAGAAAACCACAACATTAAATAAGAAAAATAGTCCGATAATTTGCGATTTTGAGTGATTTTTGACAATCGGACTATCGGACTCGGCGAAAGGCTTGCGGTTAAAAGAAAAAGCCCTCATTTTATCGAGGGCTTTAAAACATGGTGCGGGCTGCTTTGCGCTTATCGGACTCAAATATCCGAAGATTTGAAAGAAAAATTACAAAAAATACAGTTGTAATCCATAAAAATTTTTGTTATCTTCAAAAGAGGAAGGAGTTTCAATGTCATTTGAAGTTGTTATGCTTTTGTGGGTGTTTTGGATGATTACAGTTGGAATAACTCTTATTTTATCTCTTGACTCCTCTCTTAATAAAAACTGATAATTATCCACTAGCAGAAGAACGTAGGATATTTTACGTGGCATTAACTAGAGGACGAAAACAATGTTATTTGTGTATTCCCAACTTTAATGAATCCGTATTCTGTCAAGAACCAGAAATAAAAAATAATGTTACCATAATAGGTAAAACAGAAGAAGCAAGAATGGTTGAACAGGAAGGGATTACCTGTCCTTGGTGTAAAAAGGGAACTCTACAAAGACGTTACAATAAGAAGACAAAAGAATTCTTTTTGGCCTGTTCTGAATACAATCAGGGGAAAGGATGCCGATACGTAACTTCTTATAAAAAATAAGACCCAAATGGTTACTTTATAAGATTCCATAACAAATCGAATGCTGTTTTTCCTTCCTTATTCTTCAGATTTGTAAGGTCTGCCCCATAATCTATTAGGGCATAAAGCAGTTTCTTACGTCTGTTAAAATTAGGACCTTTAATGCATCTCATTAAAGCAGTGTCGCCCCAAGCATCTTGAGCATTTATATCTGCCCCATAGTCTACCATAACCCAAGGGACAATTGCTTCACATCCATTTTCTACCGCTATCATCAAAGCAGTTTCCCCACGTCTGTTCTTATATTTTATATCCCCTCCCAAATTGATTAGTCGTTCTATTTCGCTTGCCTTTTTAAAAACAGTCATGGCATATAAAAATGGGGTAGAGCGATAAGGATCATAAGAAGCATTCAGGTTTCCGCCTAAGGACTTCAATCGCTTGATTTCCTTCCAATTTTGTAGTTTGATTGCTCGCATCAATCCATTCACCATTTCACCCAATCTTTCCATTGTTACTCCTTTTATTTTTATTTATTTTTTATGATTCCATATATGAATCAAACACCTCCTTATATAGACGAAATATTTTGTTAAATTCTTCTTTTCTTATCAAAGCGTTGTTTTTTGAAGTTAAATAAAAACTGTGCTTTCTCATAACCTTTAAAATATATAGAATAGTTTCCGTTTTGACCTTCATCAGTATCCGTAAAAGGCATTCAAACTCACTCCTGCTATTTAGATGTAAGGCATGGTATTTGTATCTGAATAATAACTCCAACATTTTGTCATGGTCTGGTTCACAAAACTGAAGTACCCATGCCATTGGTTGGTTATTAAAGGACTTTTGAATATCTGCACCCTTTAATAAAACCTCTACCATTTCCATATCAGGATGAAATGTTGCAAATTGGCAGAGGGGTGTTTCTTCTTTCTTACAATCAGGTCTTCCTAATATTGCTTCCTTGATTTGTTCTTTATCCATTAGTATTCTCCTTGCCAGAAGAAGACATCGTTTTCAAAATAAAAGACCCACTCACCAATAGGGCAGTCAGTATAAGGAATCCGTTGTTTATAAAATTCCCCTTTGGAATCAGTAAAGGTAATCATGGCAGTATTGTCTTGATTCACCATTAAACTGATATGGACTAAATCCTCTTTCATCTGCAGGTATTGGGTATAAACGCCCTGAATCAGGTTCAATAACCAATATGCCTTTGCCTTTTCACAAAAGGTCTTGATTCCGTCTGTATATTTAAAGTGTATATAATTATTGGTATAATAGTTCTCAGTACCGTAACAGTTTCCCATAATTTGCATCAAGGTGTCTGCCATATTTTGCTTTGTTGCCATAGTCAGTTCCATTTGTCTTCCTTTCTGTTATTCCCGTCTGGGGCCCGGGACTATACAGCCGATTTTTATAAAAGCCAAGCCCTTTTTTAAAAAAAATTAAACCCCCTGTAAAATTACAGGGGGTATTATAAGTGCTATCCCAATAAAAACTACCCAGAAAACTACCCAGAAAATTATTCAGATGAATTATAATTCAACTGTAAAATTCGGATTAAATCCTGTTTTTTACTGAAATGTTCTATTTTTAATTTGATGTCAAAAAAAACTAAAATTGTTAGATTCCGTTATTAAATCGCTACGAAATAAATACATAAAGACAAATAAGGAGACCTAATGATATTGAACTTTGATGACATTGCCAAAAGAATGTCTGAAATAAAAAGAAACCTGAATACCCCAGAACGAACCGTGCCCCCAGCACCAGAGCATAATAAATCCATTGATGATGAGGTGAGAGACGAACTGAAATCCCCTCGTAATCAAGAGCAAACAGAGGATGCCCAGTTTATAACGAAATGCTACAAATACTTAAAGAAATTAGGGTATATAGATAGTCAGTACCAATTTTCGGAACAGTTCTTAAATAAAAACAAGTATTACTATGGAATGATATTATGCGAGCAACGTCATCCCTCAATAGATTCAGTCCATAATTTGATACGAAACATCTCAGATTTAAATGATGGTATCAGTAAACGCCTTTACTTAGACCGACTTTATGAAGAGGGTCAATCCATCTTGACAAAGAGGATATTAAAATATTTGTGACAGATGGTCATTTAAACCATTTGCTCACTCAATCCTTTTGCCCAAGTTTTACATTTAATTTTTTATGACAAATAGTTGGGTAACAAAAGAGGTATTTTAGGACACCTAAGCCCCCCCCCTTCAAGACTGTAGCCCTGGCTGTAACACCGCCTCAAAAAGCAAAAAAAAATGTCCTGATAATTCAAGACATTATTTTCCAAATGGTGCCGCAGGTGAGACAGATAAAATTAAGCATTTGAATTTATTGAAAAAATTGAATTTTTAAATGGTGTTTTTCAGGGCTTTTTTGAATTGTGTCCCACCGATGAACAAGGGGGATGAAAGACACTTTTTCTATGTTTCTTATGGGACCAAAAGGGGAGGGGGATAGAAGTAGTTTTAAGGTCATGTGTCCCACTTGGATAAAAAGACCAGAAAACCAGATGTCAAAAATACTTCAAGAGCCTCTCGGTAATCATGCGTTGCCCCTCTTCATAAAGTCGGTCTAAATACATCTTATTCACAAGCCCGTCATTCAATAAGCTAATGTTTCGTATTAGATTATGAATTGAGTCAATAGAGGGATGCCTTTGTTCACAAAGTATCATTCCAAAATAGTATTTGTTCTTGTTTAGGAACTGTTCTGAAAATTGGTATTGTGATTCCACAAGACCAAGTTTCCTTAAGTACTTATAGCACTTTGTTATGAATCTGGTGTCTTCTTCCTGATACTTATAGTATGGCTTTTCCAGTTCGTCATCCACTTCTTCATCTACCGATTTGAAGGGTTTAGGTTGTGGGGGCACGGTTCGTTTGGCTTCCCCCAGTTTATCCTTAATACGGTTCAAATTTTCAGAGATTGTATCTAAATCTACTATCATTGGGACTCCTTGTTTCCTAACATTTTTATTTATCCCCCTGCGATTAAAAAATGTAATCAGGCAATTTTGAACGGATTTAATTTTTTAAAAAAAAAGTGAAAATACGATCTTGACTTAAACGGGAAATTGTGTTGATCGATCGGAGAAACGAAAGGAAACACAATGACCGAATTTGATGAAAGAAAAAAACAACTCATAGAAAAATTGATGTTCTGCAATGGAACCGAAAATTACTATACAAATCCATATTTGGCTTTCAAATACACGGATGGTGTAAAGATTTTTTGCGATATTGCAGAAGCCTATTGGCTTTTAGATATTGTAAATAGTGTCGTTAAAACAAAGCCAGAAATGAATAAAGACCTAATCAACATTATATTGAAGGTAAAAGAGGATAAAACAGCAAAAATCACATTTAGAGAGCGGATTAAGTTCATTTATAATCAAAATATTCCTTTTACAGATTGTCCCAGCGGTGAGTGGAAATTTTATTTTAAGGATGGGGTCTTTTTTTGGAATGGAGAATACTAATGGATAAAGAACAAATTAAGGAAGCTATATTAGGTCAGCCAGATTGTCGGAAAGAGGATACACCACTTTGCCAATTTGCCACATTTCATCCCGATATGGAAATGGTGGAGATTTTGTTAAAGGGGGCGGATATTCATAAGAGCTTTAACAATCACCCCCTCGGATGGGTATTTCAGTTCTGTGAGCCAAACTGGGACAAAATGCTGGAACTATTGTTCAAGTACAAATACTATGGATTACACCTCAACAAAACACGGGACTTTGAATACCTCTTGCGACTGTTGGACAGAGTTAAGAGGGAAACTGCTCTCTATGTTTTGGACACCATGAAACGCCACAATTTCCATTTATCCGAAAAACAGACCCTTTTATTACAAAGAGAGGAATACACGAATTTGTTCAAACTCTTTAGAGAGGTTTTTGATTCAAATCTGGAATCAATGTGAGGGAAACACCATGGAACAAATTAAACAACTTTTTAATCATTTGGATTTTCTGATAAAGGAACGGGATGAACTTAGGCGTACTTGTCCCGAGGTTTGGACCATTTTGATTAAAAAGAGTGGTATTCTTGTGGGCAGACATATCCCTTTTGAACTGGGGGAACTGATTACTTTGTGGACAAATGGTTCTAAGTGGAAAATTCATCAGGATGGGGATACCATTTACATTTTTGCGATAGCCACGCCCAATAAGTACGACATTAAAATAGAAGCGTATGGCTGGAGCAAAAACAAACAGGAACCTGTGGTTGTCAAAGGTCTTTCATACACACAAATGACAGAGCAAGCATTTCGTGTGGGGGTGAGACCTCAACCCAGCACTGTGGACATTGATAAGGGGGTGGCGAAGTTCAAAACATTCCTTTCCAAAATCAAACAAAAATAATTTTTATTTTGTCGGGATTGGATATTTTTTACGTAGGTTCTTTAAGGTATCCCAGTCCTTTGCTTTGAATGCCAAGAGTGCCTCAACAGGATACTGAATGTCTTTGCCATCAACTTTGAATGGAATTGAGTCCCGCACCAGCTTTTTCTTGTCCTCTGTTCTCTTTTTCGCAAGATATACTTTACTCTTCCCCAAGAAATAAGCAGCATATTCTGGTTTCAAGAATCCAGAATTGTAAGCAATTTGATAGGCATCGTAATCAAAATTCGCATTGGAGTTTTCTTTTAATTCGTTAGAAAGTCCAAGGGTTTTAATAATCTGATTTAGTTTGTTCTTTCTAAGTATTTTTACGAGGATTTTCTTACTATTCTCTACATTTTTACCTTGGTTAAAAAGTACATTTGAAATGGATACATTTTCAGGATTGAAAGTAATATCAGAAAAATCAAAATTGGTGAAGAATGATGTATCATGAATATCAAAATTCCCATAGAAATTACATCCCTTCAATGAGAATGCACAGTGAAATACACAATTTGTTATTGAGAAATGTCCAGGATAATGCCTTAGAAAATTACAACCTTCTATTTTTACTTCGCCATTTTTACTGAAGGTACATCCGTCAAAATATAAAGCAGTTTTATAATCGTTTTGTATAAGATATAACCCTCTTAAAAACTTACAGTTTTCAAACTTAACTAAATGGTGGAAACCGCAGTTGTTTGTTTCAAAAGTATCAAAAGTACAATTTTTGAATAAGGTTCTTATCCCAAAGCCAGCATTTGAAAGGGAAAAAGATTTGTCTATATAGCAATGATTGTATATGGTAGCATCAACCAATATTTGGGAAACCTGAGAGTACATTGCTTCATGAAAAAATAGTCCATTTGACTCAGTAAATTTCAAATCTTCAACAAAAATATATACTTGGTTATTAGTAGATGGGAATATCCTAACTTTTTTGGGTAATGCTAAAAGTTCTTTTACTGCATCTTTGGCAGGTATAAATTTGTATTCATCAATGCAATGTGCAATGTTCTTATCCTCTAGGATTTTCCCCCATAGATGAAAGAAATTGTGTAAGAGTTCTGTTATATCTTGTGCCCATTTTGCAGGGATAGCACTTCTCATTTTTAAGTCGGCTGGACTATGGTCCTTAAAAAACACAACAAGTCTATTTAAATTTTTCCGAATTTTATCCGAGGATAGATTTTTATCTAACCTTGCTAATACCCCAACAATACCAGAACACTTTTCTAATTTTTTTAATTCATAAGTTTTGTTAGAGTACAGATAAAAATGTTTTTTCCTAATGGCGGGTTCTAATAAAAAGAAAATGATACTGTTTAACAAGAGAATAAAGCAATCTTCTTGGGTTTTAGTAATAATTTCTCTAAAGAATTGCTCTGTCCACCATTTTTCATCAGAGGCTGCTTCATCCAAAATGTTTCTTAACAATCTTGGATATACTTGGTCGTAAAAATCCATTGTATCGTCTTCAAAGAATTCACTCGTTGTATTTTGTAATGCTTTATAAAGATATTCAGGATTTGAAAAAATATCGCCAATACTCTTTTTCATGGGGCTACCTCTTGACGCATTATATCAAAAAAACACTCAAAAGTCCAGACCTATGGGTATTTGCGGGCAGTGTGTAAAATGGATACAATCACCAGCAATTCACTGCTCACCTGATAGACAATGATAAAAGGTGTATTAGGGACAAAAACCTCATAGGTTTCCTCAACTCGTCCAGGATGCCCCATAAAAGGTTGGGATTTTAGGTGTATGACCGTCTGTTCAATCCGTTCAATTACTTGTCTGGCTGCCACAGGATTTTCGCCATAAATGTAATCATAACCCGCATTTAAGTCTTGAATGGCAACGGGAGTGTATTTAACCTTTAACATTATGCCTGCTTCCATTTTGCAAAGGCAGCACTCACTTCTTCATCAGAGGCAAATTCGCCTTTCTTCGCTTGTTCCACCCCCATTTTAATATGGGCTAATTGCCATTCTTGAAGGGACAAGTAATAATCAATTGCTTCATTGATAATAAAGCTTCTATCCCGCTGTTGTTGGTTTGCCAAAAAATCTAATTTGGCTTTTGTTGCTTCAGGTGTTCTAAATGAGAGTGTGTTCATGATTCCTCCTTTGTATTATTCTGTAATACAATATATTATAAAGTATTTTTTTGGGAATGTCAACACTATTTTTGGAAATGTTAAAAAATGGATATTATTTAACATTATCTGAATGGTGCCCAGAAAATCAACATTCTTTAAAATGGTAGAGTAGGGCATCTTTTTGAAATGTTCAACTTTATTCATAAAAATCACTTTTTTTAACATTTTTTCTAAAAACGATCTTGACCTTCTTTTCAAAATGTGTTGATCAGATCGGTGTGACCAAAAAAGTTCAATTTTTACTGAAAGGA
>DFFU01000023.1 GCA_002372315.1 Alphaproteobacteria bacterium UBA3768 | reverse complement strand
TTTTATCGGCATATTCCAAAACAATTGTCGCATTGCGTATTTGTTCAAATTTCATTTTGCTATCCCTTCTTTAAAAATTTTTATAAATCGCAACATTCACCGCATGATTTATTTTCTACCTGAAAATTGCAGTGAGTAATTCCGAATTTATCTTTTAAAAGCTGTGTTGCTTCCACAATAATATCATTGTTATCACTTTCAATATGGCATTCAATCGCCACATTATGTTCACTGATACACCATAAATGCAAATGGTGCACATTTTTGATATTTTTTATGGCAAGCAAAGAATTTTTGACTTGTTCTATATCAATGTTGTCGGGAGCGGCATTCATCAAGATATTTACAATCTGCGGAAAAGACACAACCGATTGAAAAATCATATAAAAAGCAATAAGCAAGGCCACAATCCCATCAACTCGATATAAATCAAACCACATAATACAAATGCCGGAAATAATAACGCCGATTGAACCGAATGCATCTGCCAAGTTATGAATAAACACCATTTTCATATTGCTGTTGTGGTGCGCGTCATGATGCGAAATTTTTGCCGTTAAGGCATCAATAATAAGCGCCAAAACCGAAATCCAAATAATCAGCAGTCCATCAATTTGTTGCGGATTTATCAGCCGTTCAATTCCTTCTACCAACAGATAGCAACCAGATATAAAAAGCAATATCAGATTAACAAATCCACCTATAATTTCTGCTCTTTTGAAACCGTATGTGTATTTTGCCGAAGCTTTCTTGTTTCCTATCTTAAACGCAATGACGGCAATCAAAATTGAAAAAGCATCAGAAGTGTTATGCAGTGCATCTCCTATCAAAGAAACACTGCCGGAAATTATACCTCCTATTATTTCAGCAACAGACAAAAGCATATTGATTGCAAACGATAAAATCAGCAATTTAACGGACTTTTGTGTTACCTCATTATGATGATGGTGATGATGAATATGCTCAGACATTATTTATTCCTTTTATTTAATCATCTGATTTATCTAAAAGACCGATAAGCTCATCAATTTTTTTCTGTTGCTCGGCTTTTGAGGTAGAAAAAGAAGCAGCAACGCAATGTTGAATGTGTTTTTGCAAAATGTTTTTTTCAACACTTTTCAATGCAGAACGCACCGCTTTAATTTGATTGACAATATCCAAACAATAACGTTCTTCTTCTATCATCTTTTTTATTCCATCTATCTGACCGGAAATGCGGTTCAGGCGAGGCAAGTTTTCCGAATGATTCGGTTTTGATTGTGTAGTCATTGGCTTTACCTATTTATTATCGCCGCAGTGGCAAGAATCGCAGCATTTATTTTTTTTGGTGCATTGACAGTTATCACCGCAGGTACAATTTTCACAGCATTGACAGTTTTCGCATTTACAATTCGGATTATTACATTTTTCCATTTTTATTCTCCTGTTAAAAAAATTATGTTCAAATATACATATACCCCCTATATGTATAAATGTCAAGATATTTGTTATAAAATTTTTCATTTTCATAAAAAAATTAACCTATCGGACTAAAATGCTGTTTTTTTGCGCCCATAGGGAATGAACCCTGTGGGCTTTTTTTATAGGAGCCAATAATGGAAAATAATCAATCATCAGAAAATACAACACCATCCCAAACAAACTTATTACAAGCTTACATTCAATCACACGAATCACAAAAACCTTCTCAAACAACAGAGGAAGTAACACGCACAGGCAAACACGATGCATCGGGCCATTGTGGACAAAAGGTTCATGTGCCTGCCCACACCCGTAAAGGACATCCTGTAGCTGCCTATGACAGACTGTGTGGTCAAAAGCATACCGCCAAAGAGGCGGCCGAAAAAAATCAAGAAGAAGCCAAAGAAAATGTAAATCAACCATCATGGAATCACCCCGCTATGACAAAAGAAAATCAATACCTATTATTTGATGGGAAAAAACTCACATTATATGAAAATGGGAATTTGGAAAAAAGTTGGAATGCTGTATCAGGAAAAAACGGATTTCAACATCCTAATTATCAAGACTTAAAAAATTATGGTCCGATTCCTGAAGGAAACTATATTGCTAGGAAAGAGGGACAGCAACATTGGAAAAATTTAAATTTACTACAAAAAACAACGGCATATATTGGCAAAGGGGAATGGCCTGGTGGAACTTATACTTGGGGAGAAAATCGTATTTGGTTAACACCATCACAAGAAACAAATACTTATAATCGTAGTGGTTTTTCCATTCATGGAGGAAAAACGCCAGGGTCAGCTGGTTGTATTGATCTAACAAAAGATATGAAAGATTTTTCCCAATGGTTTGAAAAAAATGGTTTTGATGTTATTGTGCATGTAAAATACTAGATTTTCTACCTAAAAAGTGATATAGTGGCCTTATGATAAAAATAACACATTGGATATTAAACATCATCTTTATTATAGGGTGGGGATTTTTCTACTCTTTACAATTATATTATTTAATCCCCACCCTTAAATATCATTGTGTTTTTGGGGGAGAAAGTTTAAAACCTGCCGATGTGAATTATGTAGTATTTCTTGTTTGTATTTTTTTATCCATATTAATTGGAGCAATTGTCTTTTATGTGGAAAGAAAATACTTTCACTTGTCTATTTCTAAAAAGACACAAATTATTTTGTTAAACACATTATTGATGTTTCTTTGGGGATTTACCTTTTATATTGGAATAAAAGAAATATCTATTTATTTAGGAATTTCAAAATTGGAATGCCTTTTTTCCCCTGGGTGATAAACTTAAAACAGGTTTTGGATTTTGAAGAACAATTCTTTGAAATCAGCTGAATGGGTTGCTCGATATCCGTTCATGGCACTCCACCATAATAAAAAGAGGGAAGCTACACTTTTTTGTATTTTAAAGGACACATCAAAGCCCAATATTTGTGGGTATTTTGAAAAGCTTTGTTTGTTTTTTGAAATTAAAAATCTAATTATTAGGGCGCATTACAGATTGATATTGCCATCCAAAGATCAAGTCCCAAACAGGCGTATCCCGCATTTGTTCTTTTCCCATTACACGGCCTAATCTGTGTAAGAAATGATCCTCTGAGCGGTCACGATGTTGACTTAACTTGGAATCCGGAACAAGTATATCCCCTTGTTTTGGATCATTTTCCAACTCAAGTGCCTTTTGAATCATCTGACGAGAAAAGCACATGGATGGACCACTAAGATGTGTGGTATTTTTCCATACATTAACCCCATTCTGACCTGGAGATATTATCATGTTCTGTAGGGTATGAGATATTGCAATACCTTCTTCTTTATTTAGCCATTCATTAATATGCTTAAAATAATCAGGCCCATACCAATCATCATCATCAATTTTACAAAAATAATCATATTTATTCAAATCAATATCCCGTATAGTATCCAACAAATTTGAATATTGGTCACGGTTCTTATCAATACGAGCATAAATGCGACCCTTTGAGACTTCATTTGCCCATTCTTTTAGTAAGGCTTCTTGAACAAATTCTTCAGGTACTCCTTTGATTGAGATGCTGATATCTATGGGATATGATTGACGTAGTAAGCGTAAAACTTGAGCAGAGGCAAACATGGGGCGATTATAGCTGCTGATACAGGCCAAAAAACGATACTGTTTTTGTTTTGGGAAAAAATAGGTGTACCCTAACCCCCCCCCTAAACATATGGGGATTAAAAGCAAAAGAGCCATTATTTTTTTCATACAAATCTCCACTTAATGCAAAACAAAATAACTTCATCAAGGCTAACATAATTTAGGCTTAAAGTCAAATGAGCTTTTGTAAATATTTTAAGAGCTTTGAGTTTTAAACTTAAACAAAGCATGTGCAAAAATAAAAGTGTATTTACGCAATGTGGCCCAGTAAAAATCTGTCAAAAAGATATAAAAAAATCCCATATAACAGGGAGTTGTTTTAAAAGTGGTGACCTCGGGGCGATTCGAACGCTCGACCTACTGCTTAGAAGGCAGT
>DFFU01000026.1 GCA_002372315.1 Alphaproteobacteria bacterium UBA3768 | reverse complement strand
TTCGAGTCTCATCTTCCGCCCCATTATTTTTTTTAGGAGTCTTTATGGCAAAAGAAGAAGTTTTACAGTTTACAGGTACGGTAATTGAAGCATTACCAAATGCTACTTTTCGTGTGCAATTAGAAAATGGACATGAGATTTTGGCACACACTTCGGGTAAAATGCGTAAGTTTCGCATTCGTGTGATGGTGGGGGATAAGGTAGATGTTGAAATGACCCCATATGATTTATCAAAAGGGCGTATTGCTTTCCGTCATAAAGCCTAACATATTTTAGGGGAGGGGATTTATGTGGATTTTTCTGTCGTTATTATTGCTGTTTTTTGTTGGATTGTTGTCCTTTTCTTTGGCTCAACGTTTTTTGTATGCCAAATCTGACAAAGTTTTTTTAAAAAAAATAGACATTTTTTCGGCTGTTTTTTTGAGCCTTTCTATTGTGTTGGGAGGAACGATAGTGTATGGATTTAATGTCAATTTACCTTTTTACACGTGGATTATGATACTGCTATTGCTCGGCGGATTATTTTTATTTTCACAAAAAAATTATCCTCTTAAACAAAAAATTTTATTACAATTGCTGTTATGCACAATTGGTGTTTTTGGAGTTATAATGCCGTTACCTGAACTCTCTATAGGGTATTGGATATACAGCTTTTTTATGATTTTTGCTTGGCTGATTGGATGGCGATTTTTTACAACTTTTGATAAATATCCCATGACATCTTATTTGGTTTCAAACGCATGGGCAGTTGCGTTGTTAGTTTCTTGTTGCATACTCACTGTATTCCCACGTGAATTATCTGCTTTTGCTGGAATCTTGGGGGTTACAGTATTGGTTATCTCATTAAAACGTTTTTCTCTTGGAATATATAACTTAGGCCCTTATTTGGCTGAAATGAGTGGTTTTATTTGGGCTGGAGTATGGACCACATGTTTACTGTCTGGTAATTTTTCAATTTTATTACTAGTTTATGGTTATTATTTAATGGAATCTTTGTTTTTAGTTTTGAGACGAGTGAAAGAACAAAAAATGATAACTCTTTTAAGTGCTGGTTTAGAAAACAAAGACAAAAGAAAAAAAGCCATTGTATCTGTTTTTTCACATACATTTGTCATGGGAATATTGGCGGCATTTATGACGATTTTACCAATGCAAGCATCTTATATCTTTTTATTATCAATTTTATTTACATTTGTTGTTTGTTATAATCTTTATTGTAAGTTGGTTGACTTAAATTGCTCAGTTGGCTCATGGAAAGATATTTTGGGGGCTTTTAAAGGAGCTATTTTAACTTTACCTACTGCTTCAAAAGAAATGGTTAAAGAGGTTAAAAATAATTTAAGAACACAAAAAAGAACCAAAAAGAAATCTTCTAAGCGAAAAAAACAAAAAGTGATTAGGAAAAGAACAAAATGATTCCGATGTATAACAAACCAAATTTACAGGGGGACGCAGATTTTCATCTGGAGTCCCCTTTTTCGCCCGCTGGAGACCAACCTCAGGCCATTCAGTCTTTGGTGGATGGTTTAAAAAAAGGTGAACATAACCAGGTTCTATTGGGCATTACGGGTTCAGGCAAAACCTATACAATGGCACAAGTAATTCAGGCCGTAAAGCGTCCCACTTTAATTTTGGCACATAATAAAACCTTAGCGGCTCAACTATACGCAGAAATGAAAGCCTTTTTTCCAAAAAATGCGGTGGAATATTTTGTTTCTTATTACGATTATTACCAACCCGAAGCCTATATTCCCAAAACAGACACATACATTGAAAAAGATTCAGCTATAAACGAACAAATTGATCGTTTGCGCCACTCTGCAACGCGTCATTTACTAGAACGCAGAGATGTAATTGTGGTCTCTTCTGTATCATGTATTTACGGCATTGGAGATGCTGAAAGTTACTCATCAATGGCATTTTCCCTTAAAAAAGGAGATAATGTAGATTTAACAGAATTGACACGCAAATTGGCTGAATTACAATATAAACGTAATGATATTGCTTTTGAACGAGGGTGTTTTCGTTTAAATGGTGATGTGTTGGATATTTTCCCCAGCCATTACGAAGATTTGGCGTGGCGCGTGATGTTGTTTGGGGATGAGGTGGAAGATATCTTTGAATTTGACCCATTGACAGGGAAAAAGAAAATACAGTTGCCCGAAATTACAATATTTCCGGCCAGCCATTATGTAACCCCAAGGCCAGCTCTCAGTCAAGCTATTAAAACGATTCGTCAGGAATTGAAAGAAAGAATAGCCTACTATAATGATCATAATCAACCCTTGGAAGCTGAACGCATTTCTCAACGTACACGTTATGATTTGGAAATGATGGAGGCCACAGGATCATGTAAAGGGATTGAAAATTATTCACGTCATTTAACGGGAAGAAAAGCAGGAGAAGCACCGCCAACTTTATTTGAATACTTACCATCTGATGCATTAGTATTTATTGATGAAAGCCATGTAACAGTGCCACAAATTGGTGCAATGTATAAAGGCGATCGTTCACGTAAAACAACTTTGGCCGAATATGGTTTCCGATTGCCATCATGCATGGATAACCGTCCTTTAAAATTTGAAGAATGGGACAAAATGCGTCCTGATACGATATTTGTTTCAGCAACTCCTGGACCTTGGGAATTGGAACAAACAAAAGGTGTATTTACCGAACAAATTATACGTCCAACAGGTTTATTGGATCCTGAATGCATTGTGCGTCCTGTATCAACTCAGGTGGAAGATCTCATTTCTGAATGTCAGTTGGAAAGTGCCAAAGGACATCGGGTTTTGGTAACAACTCTCACCAAAAAAATGGCTGAAGATTTAACCGATTACTTAAATGAAAATGGGGTTCGTGCCAAGTATATGCATTCGGATATTGATACTTTGGAACGTATTCAAATTATTCGAGAGTTGCGTTTGGGAAATTTTGATGTATTAGTTGGAATCAATTTGTTGCGAGAAGGGTTGGATATTCCGGAAGTGGCTTTGGTAGTGATTTTAGATGCAGATAAAGAAGGATTTTTACGTTCATCAACATCTTTAATCCAAACAATCGGACGGGCTGCACGTAATGCAGAAGGACGCGTCATTTTATATGCTGATAAAATGACAGGTTCTTTGGAATATGCTCTCAATGAAACTAATCGACGTCGGGAAAAACAAATTGCTTTTAATTTGGAAAATCATATAATTCCAAAAGGAATCAAAAAAGAAATTCCTGATTTAATTAAAGATTTCAATGATTTAACTGGACAAAAAGTGGAAAAAGAAGACCAAATAACTGAATCAGTTGAAAGTCTTAAAAAACAAATGTTGACCGCAGCAGAGGATTTGAATTTTGAACTAGCTGCCGAACTGCGTGATAAGATTAAAAAATTGACCGATTTTGAAGTTTTGGATGGGGAAATTTAAAATGAAAAAGTGTTTGATTTTTATTATTATTTTATTTTTGGCAATAGGGGGCTATTTTTATTTTAATCAGCCCAAAACTCATCATTATGCCGATCGGGAAAAACCAATTCAATTTTTGGTAGTACACAGTTTTTCTTTGCCCGTTGATCAAATGATAAAACGATTAAACGAATTGGGGGTAAGTACACATTATCTGATTGATATACAAGGGAAAGTTACCCAACTTGTACCGGATAATAAAGTCGCTTGGCATGCGGGAAAAAGTTATTGGAAAGGATTTGAAGGTTTAAACGCTTATTCAATTGGAATAGAACTTCAGAATCCGACTTTGGGACAAACTGAATTTACCAAGGAACAAATAAAAAGTTTTCAAAAACTTGTCCAAACCCTGATGAAAAAATACAATATTCCATCAGAAAATGTGGTGGGACATAGTGATATTGCCCCCACACGCAAAGTTGATCCCGGTAAAATGTTTCCATGGAAAGAATTAGGAATAGGTCCCAAGGATATAGAGCAGGGAATTATAAATGAAAAATTGCAAAAAATTGGTTATGACATCACAAATTTAAAAGCGGCAATTTTAGCCTATAATCGTCATTTTCACCCTGAATTAGTACCAACGGACAATGATATTAAGCATTTAGAAGAAAATTTGGCTCAAATGATAAATAATTTAAAACCATAAATAATTACTTGCTTTTTTTAACGTTTTTTTGTAAAATTTATCCCATTCAATCAAGGAGTTGATATGCAAGAAAAATTATCCGAAATCAAAACATCTGTCTTGCCAGCGGTGGAAAAGGCTACTAATTTAGCTGAATTAGATGCCGTACGCGTGGGCGTGGTCGGTAAAAATGGTACTTTGACAGCTATGATGAAAGAAATGGGCTCTTTGTCTGTTGAAGAAAAAAAGACTTTTGGTGCTGCCATCAATGCCGTGAAAACGGAAGTTATGAAGGCCATTGAAGATAAAAAGATAGCTTTGGAAGACGCAGAACTCAATCAAAAATTACAATCTGAAAGTGTAGATGTTTCTTTGCCGTGCCGTCCACAAAATATTGGTCGTATTCATCCGATTACTCAAGCAACAGAGGAGGCTTTGACGATTTTTGCCCAAATGGGATTTGATTTAGCGGAAGGTCCTGATATTGAAGATGATTGGCACAACTTTGAAGCCTTAAATTTGCCCAAAGAACATCCTGCACGTCAAATGCAAGCTACTTTCTTTTTTGACAACAAAAATATGTTACGTACACAAACTTCAGGGGTTCAGATTCGAACGATGGAAAACAAAAAACCACCCATTCGAATTGTATGTCCTGGTCGGACTTATCGTCGTGATTATGATGCAACCCATACACCTATGTTCCATCAAATTGAAGGATTGGTCATTGATGAAAAGACTAATCTGGCTAACTTAAAGGCGGTATTAGTCGAATTTTTCAAGTTATTCTTTGAAACAGATGATGTGAAAGTGCGTTTTCGTCCTTCATACTTTCCGTTTACAGAACCTTCCTACGAAATGGATTTAGGTGGCGTAATGGCTCGTAATATCGGCAAAGAGTGGTTGGAATTATTGGGATGTGGTATTGTGGATCCTAGAGTTTTGAAAAATTGTGGCCTGGATCCTGAAAAATACCAAGGTTTTGCTTTCGGTATTGGTTTGGATCGTTTAGCCATGATGAAGTATGGCATTAAAGATTTACGTCAAATGTTTGAAGCCGATATGAAATGGATTAAACATTATGGATTTTTGCCTTTGGATATTCCAACGGTAACATCAGGTCTTTCCTTAAATGGAGGTAAAAAATGAAATTTTCTTTAGAACATTTAAAACGCTATTTAAAAACGGATAAATCACCCCAAGAACTTGCTGAGAAAATGACAATGCTCGGTTTAGAAGTGGAAGAAATCGTGGATCTTTCATCTTCCTTAAAAGGGTTCATTGTGGGTGAGATTGTGGCTGTTGAGCAACACCCCAATGCGGATAGACTACATGTTTTACGTGTTTTTGATGGTGTTCAAAATTTACAGATTGTTTGTGGGGCCCCTAATGTGCGTGTTGGTTTAAAATCTATTTTAGCCCTTCCTGGCTGTCTGATTCCAAAATTTAATGAAAAACTTCAAGTTGGTAAAATTCGTGGTGTAGATTCCAATGGGATGATGTGTGCTGAGGATGAACTTTTAATCGGGGAAGATCACACAGGTATTATTGAACTAAAAACGGATTTACCAGCAGGAACCCCTGCCGCAGATGCTTTAAAAGCTGACGTTATATTTGATGTCAATGTAACTCCTAATCGTCCTGATTGTTTTGGTGTCAAAGGTATAGCTCGTGATTTGGCGGCCGCAGATATGGGGGAATTTTTGGATATTCCTGTGCCCAGTATCAAAGGTACCTATAAATCACCAATTACTGTTAGCATTCAAGACGAAACCTGTCCGATTTATACAGGACGGTATATTAAAAATGTTAAAAATGGAGAAAGTCCAGAGTGGATGAAGAAAGCCTTGATTGCGGCGGGACTTCGTCCAATTTCAGCTTTGGTGGATATTACCAACTATTTAAACATTTCAGAATGTCGTCCTTTGCACGTATTTGATGCGGATAAATTGACAGGAAATATTACTGTTCGTCCTGCCCAAGAAGGCGAAAAAATTCAAGCTCTTGATGATAAAGAATATACTTTATCTTCAGATGTTTGCGTCATAGCTGATGACAAAAAAGCACAATGTATGGCGGGTATCATGGGAGGTGTCGATACGGCTGTTTCAAAAGATACCCAAAATGTATTTTTAGAAAGTGCCTATTTTATACCTGCAAAAATTGCAAAGGCTGGGTCTTTAACGGGGGCATTGTCCGATTCTCGTTCTCGTTATGAACGGGGTATTGATCCAGCAAGTTGTGAGGATGATAATACACGTGCCACACAAATGATTTTGGATTTATGTGGAGGGGAGGCCAGTGAAATTGTTGTAGCAGGAAAAGTACCTGATTGCACACCCATAATTCCATTTAATTGGGGGGAAGTTAAACGTTTAACAGGTATGGAAATTCCCCAAGACAAAATGGAACAAATTTTGACAAAGTTGGGATTCAAAGTCAAAGGTAATATGGTAAAGGTTCCCTCATGGCGCTATCATGATGTCTCATTACCAGCTGATTTGGTGGAAGAGATTGTTCGTGTTTATGGTTTGGATACTTTGCCTGATTCACCCATGCGTGCTGAGTCATTACCCATTGGAACGCTTTTACCCAATCAAAAAAGGGAAGTAGCCGTACGTCGTGCTTTGGCTGGTCGTGGGTTGAATCAAGCAATTACCTGGTCTTTTATGGATTCCAAGTTGGCTAAATACTTTGGTTCAAAAGGAATTAGAATATCTAATCCTATTTCTTCTGATTTAGATGAAATGCGTCCAAGTTTAGTTGGGAATTTATTGTCCGCCGTGAAACGTAATCAGGATACAGGTTGTCAAGATGTCCAATTATTTGAGGTTGGACCTGAATTTTTTAAAGATACTCCTGATGGTCAAAAATTGGTGGCCTGTGCAGTTAGGGCAGGGGCTTACTTGCCTAAATCTTGGAATGGAGAAAATCGTTTTGTAGATGTTTTTGATGCCAAACAAGATGCTATTACAGCCTTGATGGCAGCCGATGCTCCCGAAAGTTTAACTGTTTATAATAATGCACCCACTTGGTACCACCCAGGGCGGAGTGGTTCCTTACAATTGGGCAAGAACATTTTGGCAGTGTTTGGGGAAATTCATCCGAAAGTTTTAAAAGCTTTTGATATCAAAACGCCTGTAGTAGCTTGTGAAGTTTACTTGGATGCTTTGCCACTGGTTAAAAAGCGTGAAAATAAAATGCAAAAAATTCTTAAAAAATCTCCATACCAAGCGGTCACTCGGGATTTTGCTTTTGTGATGGATAAAAAGGTAGAAGCTCAAAAATTATTGACAACAATTCAAAATGTAGATAAGAATTTAATTCAATCTGTATCCGTATTTGATGTGTATCAAGGGGAACATCTACCTGAAGGTAAAAAACAAATTGCTGTTCAAGTGGTTATTCAGTCAATGGAAAAGACATTGACTGATCCTGAAATTGAAGCCTTATCTCAACAAATTTTGAATTTTGTTCAAAAAAATACAGGGGCTGAATTAAGAAAGTAAGTATTTGATTTTTATAAGTAAAGCCCTGAAAATTTCAGGGCTTATTTTTTGGCTTGCAACCACAATAAGTTTGACGATAAAGCTTTAGTTCTTTGGCCAATTTTTCGGATCTTTCTAATCGTCCTTCTTTGCGCCAATTAGTATTATCATAAGGAACACCTACCTCTTGTTCAACTTTTTTACCTGCTTGACAAACCTGATCAAAATCTTTCCAGCGAGAAATCCCCAAGACGGAAGAAATCCGTGTGAAACCATTAGTTTTAGCGTATTCAGCGGCACGTTTTAATCTTAAGTAAAAACAAATATCGCACCTTTTACCTTTTTCAGGTTCATTTTCTAATCCTTTAGTGGCTTTCTGCCAAACATCTGGTTCATATTCTAAGCTAACAAAAGGTACACCATATAGTTCACAAATGCGTCTATTCTCATTTAATCGGTGTATGTATTCGTTTTCTGGGCGAATATTTGGATTATAAAATAAGACTGTAAAATCTATATTTTTCTTTTTTAAATCCTCAATGACTCCTACAGAACAGGGGGCACAACAAGAAACCAATAAAAGCTTATCAGACATTTTCAATTTGTGATGTTTTCTTTTTGATAGATCTACGAGAGGAAGAGGCATATCCCAAATAATTACGATAACGTTTTTGAACCCTTACAGATGAAGAATGTAAAGCCATAAAAGAAGGTCTCATTTTTTCACGACGTCTTTTTAACGTTTGAGGCGATTGTTTATGTAAAGGAATAGGGCGCCCAAATTTACCAATAGGTTGAAAGACCTTCTGAGCCATAAAATCCAAAATTTTTGATAAACTCTTTGAACGAGGGGCATTTTTATCAGACTCTTCCAAGAAATCATCAACAGAATCAGCCATAAACTTTTTCTGATCTGCTTTAAAATGTTTAAAAAAATACGCCAAACGTGAAAGTAAAATTTTATCTTTTATGGAGCGAATCATCTGAATTCCTTTCTTTTTTATTTATTATTACTTAAATTAGAGTGAAATGTCAACTTTACTTTTTATCAATCAATAAAATATCTTCTTTATTATTATCAGACAACAACTCATTGGAAACTATACTATTTAAAATATCATTAACAGATTGTCCAGACATCAACTTTTGATGAACAATTTCATCTGTAAGGCTTTTTAAAGCTGTCTGTTGAATTTGCTGACGAAGTTTTTCTTTCTTTTTAAGTTTACTTTCCATTAATTTACGATAAAAACGTGCAAATTCCATCACGGGTGAACCACCAGGCGAAAAAGACTCCAGTCCTTGTAAAACAGTTTTTTTATCCTTTAAAGCATAAATACCATCACCCTCAGCATTTCGATAAGTAATCCAATCATCAACAATCTCTGGTATTAAGAAATTTTGCACCAAAAAAGGTCGGATTTGGCCAAAATGAACAATTTTTACCTGATTTTTTTGAATAATATTGACCTGATGGTTAAAATAAGGCTCTGTTTCTTGACTTTGGCGCGTTGGATCTAGCAAGGCACATGTCGTCAATAAGGCTACCAATGAAAGTTTAAACTCTTGATTTTGTTTATAAATCATCTTAGAAGGCATTTTTTGAACCTCAGCATCATATTGCAACTGATTAAATGAAAATTCCAACAATTTTTGCAAAAGGTCCATATGAAAAGCAGAAAGCTCTGGAACAGTTTGCAAAACAAAAAATTGATTTCTTAACATAACAATCCTTTACAGTAATATTTTAGCAAAAATAGCAAAAATGTCAATATAAATAGAAATTTCTAAATTTCTTTCATTTTTTCATTCAGTGAACATAATAAAAATTATGCGACAATTTATAATTACCATTTTTTTATAATTCCCTAATGATTTTAATATGTTATATTTTTTGTGGATAACTTTGTGGATATCTTTCAAAAACTTTATATTTAGTTAACATTAAAATGTTTTTTTAGCTTTCTATTGCTTTGTTATACCTATTGAAAAAGTGAATTTAGATAAAAAAATTTACCTTTAACACCCAAAAAACAATAATAACCTTAACGTTATTCATTATATTGTGCATTGAATTAGAATCAAGCCCGTTTCTCAGGATATGCGCCTTTTTAGATTTTAAGGCAAAAACAAACCATAAATAAATTGGTTAGAAATGATATTTAAGTTTAATAGAACCTGTATGGCTATTATAATCTTTTCTTGTTTCCAAATCATAACCAAACAAGATGTCAAGGTCACCTTTGGTTATTTGAGCCCCTATTCCTCCTGTAATGCCTAATTTTCTCAAGCGCCGACCTTCAACTTCGTAATTCATACCATTTGATAATGAAACTGTTGATTTATTCAAATCTGTCTTAAAATCATAGCTCAAACCCAAGCGCAAAGATGGTGTAAATACTGTTCCATTTTCAGATGCAAAATTCCATGACAATTTACTGCCTAAAAGGGCTGTAAGGGTATTGTTTACATCTGATGAGATATGTTTTTCATCACTATCATTATAGTCTCTCTGATCAATTCGGATATAGCGTAAACCAGCATAGGGTACAAATTTTGCATATTCATTCATACCAAGTTCATATCCTGCCGTTCCTTGTGCGGAATAAGTATAAACATCAAAATCTGATTTTGTTGTACCAATTACAGACCACGCTTTTCCTTCATAGTTACTCCAACCCAAACCTAAAACACCATCTATAAACCAATTATTGGGTTTATATTCGCCATATAAAGATACATTGTGCGAATCAACGTCTAGATTTCTGTTATGCGCTTTTATTTCATTTTGAGCATAAGAATAGCCAATTCCAGCCTTAATATCTGAAGTAAGTTTTCCTTCAATACCCATTGCGATACCTTTGGAATTTGCCTTAAATCCTTCATATCCAGCATTATTATCCAATTTTGTATGGTTATACAAGGCTTTTGTCCACATAGCACCCCTACCCAATGATATATCGCCACCATTTGTTCCCAAGATTGCACCTGTTGTCATTCGTGCAGTGGCAGTATTTAAATTCGTCATTGTCGTATTTAAGGCTGTTGTTTGGACAATTGCATCATCTTCAGGGTTTATCGCAGATAACGCATCCGCATATGTTTTTTCGCCACCTTTAATTTGGGATAAAAGATTTAAACCATCGGCCACTGCATTTTGCTTATTTGATCCAAAGGATGTATTTGAATCCAAGAATGCAGACGCTGCAGACATTATCCCCATCGGCACATTGATTATCCCTTTATAGCGCTCTATAACCCCTCTTCCGGTAAGCGTACGTTCCACACTAAATTGTCCAATTGCCTCTTCCGTAAATTTATATCTATTGTTGGCTATTGTTATATTATTTAAATTTCCTGTTATATTATTATAAGACAAAAATTCATAATTTTGATTATAAACTTTTTTATTGTCAATACGCTCTCTGGGTAATGTGACAACCAAATTAATATTTTTGGGCTTTCCCTTATTTTTACCACTTGTATTTACCTCTAAATTAATTGTATCAGCAACTAACTTTCCGTAATTACCATATTTATCAACATCAATATAAATTGTTGATTTATCATAAATATTTGCATTGTTCGCAATATTTAATGCGTTGGTTCCTAAATATAACTTACTATTTGACATATCAAAGTTCCCAGATACAGCAAAATCCTGTTCTAATTTTAACGTAGAATCAGTCAATTCAAGTGCAGATGCAGCTGTATTAACTTTAGCAAATTTATCTATCATTAAATTAGCACTATCTCTGATTGCCAGAACGCCAAAATCAATGTTCCCGGTTATAAATTGAGATAAGTTACCTTTAACCTTTTTAAACCTCGTTTCTGTGGTTACTAAATTTGCATTTCCAATAATTTGAGCCTTGTTATTCAAAAATTTAATAGCTCCCCCATCTTGTACAGAAATATTGCCATCAATAATACCATTTAAATATAATTCAGCCCCATGATCTGAGTTTATATTCACCCCATTATAGGCTGTTAATTTTTTATTGGCAGCGATCTCTAATGTTCCCTGCTCTAATTTGACAGAATCAAGGTTAAGATTATCTTTTAATGTCACACGTGTTGCATTTACCTTTTCTTCATATCCTTTTTCCATTGAAGAATGCGAATCCGTTATAATCAAATCACCGCCAATTTCATTTCCTTTGTTTAAGGTTAAATTAATATTATCAACAACCAAATTACCGTCTATGTGTGTATTTGTTAGATTTGCCGAAGAATAATAATTTGTTTTTTGTTTTTTTGTATCTGGATTAACAGTAATGGTTTTATTATTTTCACTTGTTGACAAAGAAAGAGTGTCTTCAACAGAAGAATTAGAAATAGTTATACTTTGAATATCTGTCAAATTTGCTGATTTCATATCAGAATTTGTTATTGTTACAGTCTTAAGGTTAGACAAATTCATACTATCTGCATCAGAATTCTTCATAGTAATCACAGCTGTTTTTGATAGGAAATCATCATTGATGATAGATAAGTCATCTAGGGTCGATTCTGAAATCGTGGTTGTTTTTGTATTACGGATATTTGTGTTCCCATCAATATATAACCTTGATAACGATATCTGTGCTCTGTTATTTCCTGAATTATCAATAGACAGTTCATTTGTTGCTACACCATTCATTGGTTCTTTCGTATATTTGTCTATACTCCCTGACATGAGTAATGAGGTATTTGTTAATGCTATATTTGAAGCCGCAATATCTGCATTAGAAATATTTATTGTAGCCCTTGTATTGGGATCATTAAAAATACGAAGTTCCCCTTCTGCTTCTAATGCCGTTGGATCCATATTTCTGGCACTACCTAAAATATTTAAATTCGTATTTTTTAAATTTACATCACCATTTTCAACAAATATACCTGCATTTGAAAGTGTGAGACTCATCGCTTGAGGCTTATTAGAATTATCCATTGTCAATGAATTGGTATTTATGTATGTTTCACCACTTGCGGTTGAAATATCTCCATTTATTGTTAATGAAGAATCTTTTAAATCAATCTCAGATACATCCATTTCTACATTTTTATTGATTTTGATTGTGGATAACTTGCCAATAAATCTGTTTAATTCTGCATTCGCATCAACAGTTAAAGTGGAATTATTTTCAACTCTCATCTCATCGGCATTACCAATTAAATCAGATATAGTGGATAAATTAAGGGCAGACCTATCAGTCATTGTAAATGTTTGAATACTAGTTCCACCCATTTCTTCATACATATCCAAAATTGGCAAAATGGCCCTTACATTTGTGACACCTGACACACCAAAACCGCTGATTTCGCTGTTATCAAAATTAATATCACCCGTATATTTAAATCCAGAGGATAGCGTTAAAGAGCTGACTGTCCCTTTTAAAGAACCATTTAAAGTTCCGGAAAGTTTCAATATAGCATTATCCAAATAAATAGTGTCATCCATATATTTATTTCTGGATTCATTGTAACCAGATTGAACCGTTAAAGTTGCACCTTTCGCAATATCCAAAGTACTATCCTTCAAATACACATCTTTCGTGGTACGAATTGTATTTTTACCTTTTACCAATAAAATGGAATCATTTGTTAAATTTACATTTCCCTTCTCTGTTTCAGTTGATAAAGAGTCATTGATAATGGATGAAATACCATTTAGGGTGATTTGGGTATTATCTAAATCTATATTGGCATTTGCACTGGAATACAAATCATCAATATAATTTTCTGCCAAATCTTCATCATATCGCTTGTTAAATTCCCTTAATAAATAAGTATAATTCTTACGCATATACTCGGGTGTCAGATCCGTATAGGTTCCTTTTCCTGATACCAAATCACCACGTACATAGCCTGTGGAAAATTTTAAGGATGAAGTACCATTTAAAGTTAAATTGCTATCATAAATACTAAAATCAATTGGGGACCAAGGTGCAGTACTATAAAGCAGAGAGAGTCCTTTTAAATCCATCGCAGCATTCATTTCGGGCGAAAGGAGTGTTTCTGAAATGGCTATCCCCCCTGCCCCAAAAGAGGCATCATTGGCTGTTATTTTTGTTCCTGTAGCCATGAATTTCAGTGCATTAAAATCGGTACCTTTATTTAAGGTGATTTGTGGATGATTGTTATCTTCATTCATAATTTGAATACTGTTAGTATAATTATCACCACCACTTCCAGTCCCACTACCCATATAATTTCTGCGCACCGTACTTGTATTATTTAAGGTCACATTGGATTGTCCTGTAATTATTATAGAGTTTTCACTGGAATTAGGAGAAAGCATTATCAAACTGGAATTATCTGTCCAATCCGAATCATGTATTTGAAGTGAATTTATCCCTATATCATCATTATTTGATGTCCATTGAGAGTTATCCAAACTGAAGGTATTCCATCCTGTTAGCTCTGTATTTTTTGTCATTAAAATAGAGTTATTTTGGGCAGAAATAACATTATTCCCAATCAGTGCAGAAGTAAGATTCAAAGTCGAATGATCCATATGAATCTCTGATGTATATGGAAATGGAAATAGAAAATATGAATTATTTGATGTTAAAGTCATTTTAGCATCATTGTTCAACGACAAATTTTCAAATCCGAATGGTTGTGTCATTATGAAATTTGCATTATCAACAATTACTGAATCGGCATAAAGTGATTTATTGCTTGAAAATGAAGCCCCCTCTTTTAATGAGATAAGTTTGAATTGATTATCCACTGGCTTCAATTTAAAATCAGTTATCATATATGTGGGATCAATTAAACTATTATATTCTCCTTCTGTTAGCTTTACAATATTCCTTTCTTTTGGATAAGCGCTGTTCCAAATTTCGCATGCTATATCATCATCGTTGACAGCAAATACACCTTTATTCAAAGTATATCTATCTTTACCCGCCAAATTAAGTTCATTGAGGTTATATAATTTACCTGAAATAAAATTGCTGATCTCACCACCAGCAGTAGCAAATTCCAAAGCTCCCAATTTTAAAATATCGCCATTTATTTTGGCCTTTTTACTAGAAAATTTCAACAATCCATCTGTGGATACACTACCTTTTAATGTTCCCGCTATATTTATAACAGAATTTTCATAGCCATAAATAATGGGCAAGTATTGTTCTGTTCCATCATTATACCCCTCATTATTCTGAGTTAAAAGGCTCAAAGAACTGTTGGATGCAATATTTAAGGTCGTTTTATTATCTATATCACCACTTTCATCACCCAAGAAAATAGAACCAGCCCCTTTCCCTTGTATAGAATTTATCAAATGAAACGTGTTATTTCCATTTATATTAATGGTTGAACCATTTTTCGCAACGATTCGTCCATTTGTGTCAGAAAGCGCCAAATATGATGTCCCATACATGTTCAATGTTGAATTATTATCAAATATAATTGACCCTTCAGATACCTTCACATTCGGAGATAATCTCATCCCCTTTTCATCCCAGTAAAACAACCCCTTTATAATACCAGTATTGTCATGCAAATTAACTAAACTTGATCTTATGGAATCATTATCTTTACCAAAATAAATATCCCCCATTCGCCCTTGATGATTTATGATAGAGGTATACTTTTTTCCTTTTTTCAAATTGATTTCTGATGATAAAATATTCATATCACCAGACAATTCATTATATATTTCAGAAGCATATTCAGCATTTATAATTGAATTTCGGATTGTCATATCTGCTATCCTTGCTCTTCTATAATCTAATAAATTGTCATGCAATTGTTTTAATTTTGAAGTAGATTTCAACGAAGATAATCGTTTTTGTAGTTCTTGTTCAAAATCGTTATACTCCATCATTTGATCTTCATTATTGAAGGAGTATTGTCCTGTTTGAGAATTATGGGAAACAGAAAGATTATCAGTTATCCGAACGGACGAATTTTTAGATAAAATTCCATAAATTTCGTATAAAAGATTCCCATTTGCAATATTTTGCTTGAGCTGTAGAATTCTTTCTCTTTGGTTTTCTTCATCCATTAAATCAAAATAATTATCAGCATATCTATTCATTCCGATATCTGAATAGGTTAAATCAATTAGAGCATTATCAGCATTAAAAGAAGACCCAAAAGCAAATGCGGAAGCACTATTCATTTTAATATTCCCAGACAGATTCATTGTATCCGCCGTCAATCCAATATCAGCAGTTTCATCTGAAAGTAATTGAATTTCGGATCCTTTATCTGAGGTAAAATTACCAACATTTATATTTATATCCACATCCTGTTTTTTGGGATCTTTGTTGATTACAATCAACTTTCCAGTTTCACCCAAAGTAAAATTATTCGCTTGCCAGTTGATTATATTGTTATTTGTCACTAAATGAATCTGCCCATTCGCCAAAACATCCCCTGTTTCTAAAAAAGCACCTATTTCAGTATCATCACCACTGTAAGAATTATAGTTTATTGGCAAATTTGAAGAAACTACATTGAATTGGCCACCTTTATTTATTGTAAGATTATTTTCAGAAAATTCTCCATTGACTCCATTTTGATGTGAAAAACGTGTATTTTGATTTCCTGTAGCATTTAGATTCATTACCCCACCATCAAGAACGTTTACAGTTCCCGCAATGGAAGAAAGTAATTTCTGTGTGACGGATTGGGTATTTCCAACATTTAAAGTTCCAGCAACATCAATGACTTCTGTCGATAAATTAGCATCTCTGTTTTTGGCTATAATGTCTATTGTTCCTCCTCGCTCTATATTAATTTTGTCGGCCGAAAAACTTTTGCTTCTATCCAATGACCAAGTTGTCCCATCTGCCACATTTAATTCAGCGGCCTGAATATCCCCATTAACAAATGCTGTATCACTTGAGAATTTTAATTCACCTAGTGTATTGACATTACCATTTAACCTTCCAGAGATATCAATAACAGAATCAGCATCACCATAAATAGTGGCAAGCCCGTCTGATCCCTCTATCTCGTTACGTTCAAGCGTTAATTTTGAACCTTGGGCAATATTTAAGGTACTGTTTGCCAAATTGACCACACCAGTGGTGCGGATCGTATTATTGCCATTGACATTTAATTCAGAATCAACCAAATTGACATTACCAGTACTTTCACCTTCAGCATTCGTCAAAGACAATGAGTTATTGATTATTGATGAGGTACCATTCAGCATAATAGTCGTATTATCCAATTCAATGTTATTTGCAAATGTAGTCAACCCATCCACATACCCTTGTGGATCCTCTATCCAGTCCATAGGGGATTCACTCAACATTCCCACCCATTTGGCAGCATTTTCTTTAAAATAAGTAGGTGTAATAGCTATGGCTCCCAGCTGATAGTCATTAAATATACTAGAACTTTCCAAAGCAGAATTGCCGTTTAAAGTGATATGGCTATTTTTGATGAGCATTTTGGAATCAAAGGCTTCGCCGCTCCCCAGAACAGCAAATGCTGGTATAATATCACCTTCATCTGTGAGATAACGCGCATTGACAAGAGTTATTGGACGATTTCCAATCACTGAGTTTGTGGATACCAAAGTTGTATGATCAAAATTTGTCTCAGCTAATCCAAAATCAGAATTGGAAAGAGTCACTTTAGAATTGCGAATATTCATCACTGTCTCTAGGCCATGAGAAAATTTTGAATTATTCAAATTTAAAACAGAGTTATCAGATGAAATTTCAGCAAGGTTAACTTCTGCAATATTATTGCCATTCCATGTTGCATGATCCAATACTATAGTACCAAGCATGAATGAAGGCCCATTCTCAGTCTTTAGGGTGGCCCCATTTAGAACACTAAAAGTCCCTGAAATAAGGCTGAAATCCAGGGGTGTTCCCCCCAGCTCTAAACCACTATTTTTTCCTTCCAATAAAACAGAATGAGCCGATAGTGCACAATTAAATTTCCCTTGAGAACCATTTTTAATGGTCAAATTTTCAATACTTGAAATATTTGTCATATTCAGTGAAGCACCATTATCCAAAACAACCGAATCGGCATAAAATGTTTTGTCGCTAGATAAGGTTGCCCCATCAACCACAGAAAGTGCGCCCATTTGATTATCTATAGGTGTCAGGGTTGTTCGCCCATCAGTGGTGTAGTATTCTTTTTCATTGGAAGTTAATTTCATAATTTGCTTAAAATTATCCATGATGACAGACGACATAACATAAGCAACATCGTCATCAGACGTACTAAATATGGCTTTGTTCAATGTATATTCTTTATTCCCTGTTAAGGATAAATTATCAACACCTATAATCTGACCACTGACAATATCACTAATTTCACCAGAAATAGGTGTAATATCTAATGTTCCTACAGATAAAATATCCCCATCAATAAAGGCATCTTTATCCGTGAACGCCAACAATCCAGCTGTGGAAACACTGCCTTTCAATGTCCCTTCTAAGTTAATAACAGAATCTGCATCCCCGTGAATGGCTGGTGCCCATTCCTTACCATGCTCATCTATATATCCTTTTAACTGAGTATTTAAGGTTAAGGAAGCTCCTTTGGCAATATTCAGAGTCGATTCTTTCAAGAAAACAGCACCAGCACCTTCCCCATCTATAACATTTTTCAAAGAAAATACATTGTCACCATTAATATTGATGATAGAATTATCTTTGGCGACAATTCGTCCATTCGTATCCGATAAAACTAACGAAGAAGTTCCGTTCATATTTAATGTAGAAGTATCAAAACCGATATCCCCTTGAGAGCTGGCAATACCCAAGTTATGCTGTATAACATCTATTCCATCAGCAACAGTTTCATCCCATTCATATATACCACGTACAAGGGATGTATCGTCATTCATCGTAATAGTTGAATCATTAAAAGCAATATCACCGGTCGCACCAGAATGATTAATAATAGTTGAGAAAATACGTCCTTCTTCTTCATTAGAACCATTTAAAGTGATGTTTGATTCGTCAGCAACAATGTCACCCGATAATTTATTGGCTACTTCAACTCCGTTTTCAAGGGTAACATCCGCATTTTCAAAATGAATACCATCTGTTTCAAAACCACGAACAGCGGTCACAAGATTATCATTCATCTGAATCAACTGGTCATTGTTCATGCTTTGGATATAATTTTTTACTCTATCCCAAAATCCATCTGCGCTATTATCATATAGGGTTTCTTGCCATTCACCATTTTCCTGTTTTTCAGCCCAAACATATTTTTCTTGTGTACCAGCCACAGAAGAAACCATAACATCATCGGACAACTTAACACCCTTAATCATATAAAGTGTTCCTCTTAACTCTGACAAAAATATTTCAGGATTAGATTTAACAGATAAAAGTTCTTCTTTATCCTCTTCATCCATCATTTGATAATAATGATCTGTGGCTGCTATAATGCCCATATCAGAAAAGGTCATATTCAATGTGCTTCTGGGGTTTTCATTATGCCCAATTTGGATTGTCGGAATTACAACCCCACCATCTTCTATTGCATATCCTGCAATTGAAGAAATATCAGAAGATATAGCCGCAATTTGCCCAGATAAATCAATTTTTGCTGCCCCAATCTCTATATCAGAACTTTCACTATCTGCCGATATTGCAGAATTTGAATTCAAATTAATTTTTGAATTTGAACCTGATACAAAAGCTCCCCCCGCATGGATTTTTAAATCCATCGGAACTTCTGAAGTTTTCAGATTTATATTAAAAATTGCATTTGTCCCAAGCGTTATACCCTCACGACCTGTTGTCCAATGAACTAAATTATCGGTAGCAGTAATATTAAGTGCCCCATTGATGACAGCTGATGCAGTTTGAAGAGACACACCATAATCAATATTCCAATCATCTATAAAATCTGAATCACC
This sequence comes from Alphaproteobacteria bacterium UBA3768, assembly GCA_002372315.1. Lineage (GTDB taxonomy): Bacteria > Pseudomonadota > Alphaproteobacteria > CAAHEQ01 > UBA3637 > UBA3637. Next base: position 57,931 of record DFFU01000026.1, on the reverse strand, counting down.
ATTATAAGCATCAGACGGCAAATTTGATGCCTCTATGTTCAAAATAGCCCCTTCACTAACCTCCAAAGCAGGGTTATACCAATCAAAGCCTTCGCCCGATCTACCAGTTATCTTTGTAGAATTCAACCCAGTAGCCGTTAAATTGAGTTCTCCTCCAGATAAAACTTTAATTGATCCACGTTCATAATTCCAATAACTGACATGCTCATCATGATGCCAAACTGTCACTTCTGGAACAATTATGCTAGAAAGGGTCTGAGAAGTAGCATCAGAACCATTTCCCACATTTAATTTCCCAGAAATTTCAACTTGATTTGCTTGTAAAGCAGATGGTGTAGTTTCGTTCGTTGAATAAATGTTAATTTCGGAATTAATTTTTGCAACATCAGAATCCGACACAATTTTTTGCTGATTTATAATATCACTTAATATGACATCATCAGCTGCATATGTCGGCATCGTCCATAAAATACCAAAAACATTTAAGATAAAACATTTTTTTAAAACATGGCGGTACAATCTGTTCAATTCTTTGATGGTTGTTTTTGAATATCTCATGTTCCCTCCATTTGAAAAAGGAATATTGTAATTGTCTATCAATGCATACTGATTATATTATAACCACATAAAAAATGCAAGTAAAAACATTCAATGTAAAAAAGTTATTTTTTTACTTGACTTAATAAAAAAAATCGGGTAAATATAGGGTTATCTTTTGATGGCCGGTTGGCAGAATGGCTTATGCAGAGGACTGCAAATCCTTTTATATCGGTTCGATTCCGGTACCGGCCTCCAAAGAAAATAATAAAAAGTTCTTGCAATATGCAAAATTTTTTGTTATAATGGCCACTGTTTCCAGCGTAGCTCAGTGGTAGAGCAATCGGCTGTTAACCGATTGGTCGTAGGTTCGAGCCCTACCGCTGGAGCCAATTAAAAAAGGGGGATTTCAGAAGCAAACTGACGTCTCCCTTTTTTTGTTTTATAGGAGCAAAAAATGTCTCAAAGTTCCCCCTCTTCCATGAAAATGAATATTCGTTTTAATAAGGCATTAAATACTTTTAAGTACTTTTCAACCAAGTGGAATGAAAATGCCAAACAAATGTTAGTTATGCAATTACTTAAAGGTATCAGAGAAGCAAAATTTGGGGATAAGAAAGTAGCCGAAGATTACCTGATGAGTGCTTTATCTGAACGTTTTTATAATGATAAAGATGATCAACTTTACTGGGGTCTTAAGGGGCAACAGTATCTTGGGAAGGCTATCCAAGATTTCGTTCCGGTTGCGATATTATGCCGACCAACACACATGCGCCAAATCCATCAATTCTGCCAAGAATTGTATCCAGCGGAACTTGCCCATTGGCCAAAGGATACATTTACTAATCCCAGGAAGAAGGAGCCCTTAGCCCAACTTTATTCCATTTTTACATATAGCCACAAGGAAATATAAAATGAGCTATAAAGATAAAATATTAAAAAAAAGATTGTTTGCTCAGGCTTTGCTGACATTACAAGATTTTGCTTTATCAAGTCCCGAATTAAGTTCAGAAAAAAGACAAGATATCATCAGGGCCATTTATGTTGGCGGAAGTTTATCACGAAATAACAAGTGTAAAAAAACTCAAACTTACTATCACTTAAATTATCAATACACCTCTTTAGGATTGCTACGTTCATGCTTAGATAAAATGATTTCACATCCGGAAAAAGCAAAAGAAGTAAAGAAAGCTATTTGCACAATTTCAGCTCTATCGGCTTGGGCCAGCAGTTATCCCAATTTAGTTGAGTATTACCTGAAAAGTTTTTGTACCTCAATAGCCCCTGAGGGCTTTTCAAAAGGAATATTCGGCCCTAGGACAAAAATTATTGATGGTTTTAGACATTATATAGGACCTGCAGAAGATTTGGTTTTACTGTCTGGAAACAAATTTTACAAAAAATACCAATCAAGGTAAAAAATTCTTCTTGACAATCAGAAAAATTTCAGTTAGAATACGAGCATTGAACTTGGGTGCGTAGCTCAGCGGGAGAGCATTACCTTCACACGGTAGGGGTCACAGGTTCAATCCCTGTCGCACCCACCATTTTTTCAATAAAATCAATAACTTATAAGAGGTCTAAAAGTGATGAACTTTTGGACTATTTTTTTTCAACATATTTTCAACATTTGGATTGCTTTTGGAGGTAATTTTGGTGTATAATGCTACCCATAAAAATGCTCAAAGGAGGCAACTATGGCAGTTATAATCAGAGAAAGACCAGAAGGCAGAAAAGATGATACTTTTACAGGGGATGAGTATGATGCTTTAAGACAATCTATGAAAAGTAAGAAGTTATTTTTTATTCAAAATAAAGATTTCAAAACAAACTCAAAAGTAGTTGCTGATTTATTAGGTGGTCAATATGAAGGTCTTACTGATAAACTCACTAATTATAACAAAATCTTATTCAAAAATTGCCACTTTACTGATTTGAACATTAAAAACAAAAATTGTAATATTCCATTTACATTTGAGGGTTGCTCTTTTAATGGCAATACTACCTTTAAGGAATGCTCTTTTAATTGTGATTTCAGTTTTAATAAATCAAAGTTTTCTGGCAATTTGACTTTGGATACCTGTGATTTTAATGGTTATGCTGATTTCAACAACATTATAACCAATGCTCTTTCAAAAGTGCTAATTAGTGGAAATGGAAATAAAGAATACCATAGCACAATAGCATTTAAGCAATCTGAACTTTTAGGAATGACAAGTTTTTATCATCTCAATGGTTTGGATTTTAATTGCCAAGATACCAAGTTTTCTGGTTGTTTTAGATTTGGGGATGTCAAGTTTGGTTTAAGAAGTTTGTTCTACAATGTTGATTGGTGGTATAATCAAGAACATAAGATGGAAAAAGAACTTATAGATGGATTACAAGAGTTCATCTATTGTCTTGAACACTCTAATTTATATGTAATGTCAGAGATGATGAAAGAAGTTCAAAAGAATGTTATGAAATATAAATCTCTTCTTCCACCTGAAACAGAGGAAATGGAAAAAAGAAGAAAGATGATGGGATTACCTCCTTCAAACAATCAGATTTCCCCTAATCTAATCCCAGATGTGGTGTTGGAAAAAGAGATGTGTGAAATTGTTGGAATTGGTCCTGCTTCATTCAGGAAAAGAAAAACACTGGCAAAGCATAAAGCAGAGAAAGGTGAGTTTCTTTGGATGCCAACACCATCCAACAAAGGACATAAACCTTTGAAGTATCCACTTTCAGAAGTAATGGAGTTCAAAAGAAGATTTGAAGAAGAATGTAAAAATTCTTAAATAATCCAAGATTATCTCAAATATTCCAACATTTATATTGGATTCACTGAAAATATCATCCCCCTGCTTTATTTTAGGGGGATTTTGATATCTAATCTTTACAGGAGGTTCTTATGAAACCATCAAAAGAAAATGATAAGATTAGGAAACAATTTACAAAGGTCTATTCACCCCCAGATTTCCCTTTATTTAATAGTAAGGAAATGTGGCAACTTGAACAACTAATTGCTAATTATAATGATTTTAAGGATGATGATAAGGAACATAAATCTGGGGAGATTACATTTATGAACCATCACATTAAGTTTGAAGTCAAAGAAAGAGAAAAGGTAATTACAGAGAAATACCTTCTACTAACCTGCCAATAAGATTATCCTTTCAAATAAGCATAGCAAGTAGGTCTGGTGATACCAAACTTTTTTGCCAGAGATGTAATTGAGTTGGTTTTGGATAATTCCTTTAATTCCAGCACCTGTTCTGCTGATAACTTACTTTTCCCTCCCTTAAATCTTCCTTTACTCTTGGCAATGGCAATCCCCTCCTTCTGTCTTTGAAGGATTAAACTTCTCTCCAATTGTGCTACTGCTCCCAACATTGTCATCATCAACTGTTGGTATGGGTCTGTTTTATTAGGTTCAAAGGACAGATGTTCTGTGTGAAAGATGACTTTACAATTCTTTCCTGTAATTTCTTCCACCAAATTGAGTAGGTCTCTGGTGTTCCTTGCTAACCTATCCATACTATGAATGTGGATTGTGTCTCCTTCTCTTAAAATTGACAACAGCAAGTCCAATTGTGGTCTATTCCTATCCTTACCAGATAGTTTATCTTCAAAAACTCGGTCCAGTTTAATTCCTTCCAATTGTCTTTCGGTTGATTGGTCTATGGTTGATACTCTTTTATACCCAAAATCCATTGAATGCTCCTTTTTTTGTAAATTTGAACTCTTAAAAGTCGCATTACAATATCGCAAAATTGTAAAATTGTCAATACATTTAACTCTGTTTTTACACTTTTTTTATGTATGGTCCAACTAAACTCTGATTTTACAATAAAAATTCCCCATAATTATTGAATTATGAGGAACAACCAAGTTGCTGTATGAGAATTTTGAAAATAAAAGTAAAATTAAAAGTATTTCAGCAACCTTTTGGTTAAAAGTTTATTTCCTTTTTCTATTAAATCATCCAAATATTTTGATGAAGTGGCAGGAACATCATTCAATGTTTCAATATTTTTAATTAAATTGTGTAATCCATCTATGGAACATTGCCTACCTTCACTTAAAAGCATTGAATAATAATGCTTACTCTTACCCATGAATTGCTCTGAAAAGTCATAACTTGTTTTTATGAAACCAAGTTTTCTTAAAAGTTTTTGGCATAATTCAAGGAATTGTAGTTCTTCATCACTCATAGTTGGTTCTTTTTTCTTTGGTATAAGTGTAGCATTACTTAAATCTGTGGTAAATTCACTACCAAATGATGGTGATATAGATACCACTTTGGCAATATCTGCTTTTTCCTGTAAAAACTTCTTTATCTCACTAAAATCAAATTTCATCTACTTTCCTTTAATTCTTTAATTACATCATCTATACATTTTGGAATTAGCACCATTTCACCTATTCTTACAGCATCTTCAATATGTGGAACAATTAAATCCCCATCTATTAAAGATTGCTGATAAGAACCATCAACTGCTTTGGAGAATATATCTGCTTCACCATTGCCAAACAAGGTCATCTTATAGGTATAATACTTACTAAACTTCCAACAGGAACAAGGACTGGACCATAATTTAAGCAAATTGCCTAATGTAAAACCAATATAGATGTTTTTATTCTTAAAAAATATACCTGAACCTCTTATTTTACATTTTGAATAAGTTTTATTATTTAATATCTTATCCTTATTTTGTAATAAAAGTGGTAAGTTTTCTAACACTATATCTACATCATCATAATCCATCATACTTATATCCTTTGTTGGTATAAGTATTTATTGGTTAAAAGATGTAATTTATTGCTTTTTAGTTCTTTTTTTACTTTTTATCTTTTTCATTTTATAGGGATGTGCTTTGAAATATTCATCCAATGCCTCAACTCCCTTTACTGGTTGTTGCTTACCAACTCTTTCAACTTCCTTTAATGCTTTATCTAATGTGCTTTCAGGTTTCTTCTTAAAAAAATTAAACAGGTTCATCTTGTTTTCCTATCTCAATAATGGTTTTTCCTTTGTTTTTTGCTTTTTTACAATAGTTGTATGCTCTACCTTGATACTGATTACAAGCAATCACATAATCTGTTTGTTCTACAATCCAATCATTCCTTTTAGCAATGCTCCATCCCCTATACCCAACTTCTGCTAATGGTGGATAATAAAAGTCATCAAAGTGATAACCACATTTATGAAGGTCTCTTTCATAAGCAATTACCAGCATAATTTTAATATTTGGATAATCTAATCTTATTTCCTGTAATATTTTATGTGATAATGTTTCAAACTCACCTTTAATCCCAACCAAGAAAGTATCAACTTGCTTATTGGTTATTAAATCAACTACTGCTTTCCTAATTTTATCAGCAATTTCCTTCACATTCCAGATAGTAGCATTACCAAAAAAGCAACAAGTTTTAGTCATACCCAGAATATTACAAAAACATTTGTTAAAAAGCAAATACTTTTTTAGATAAAAAAGAGGTATCTAAAACACCTCATTATTCCATTGAATATATTGAAAAATAAGGAATATGTGGCAATTTGTATCTTGTTGTAATTAGGAATTGTATAAGTCATTGAGAAAACAAATGATTATTTGCTAACACTTCTTACAACAAAAAATCTTGTATTTTCAATAAATAAAATAAAAAGAGGTGAATTATGATTTATGGATATTGTAGGTGTTCTATGGAAAAGAAACAAACCTGTTCCAACCAACACTTTGCTATTGTTGAATATGCTAAAAACAACAGGATTAAAGTGGATAGATGGATAGAGGAAAACATTAGCAGTAGAAAACCTTTGAGTAAAAGAGAATTAGGTAAGTTGATGGAAACAGCAGTTGCTGGGGATACCATTATTATTACAGAGATTAGTAGGTTAGCAAGAAATCTTTATGAACTGGCAGGTATTTTACAGGATGCTATTAATAAAGATATTAAAATTATCAGTATTAAAGAGAATTATAACTTTAAGAATGATTTACAATCCAAAATAATGGCATATACCTTTGGTCTTGCTGCTGAAATTGAAAGAGACCACATCTCCACCAGAATTAGAATGGCATTAAATAAATTAAAAGAACAGAATGTAAAATTAGGAAGACCATTGGGTTCAAAGACAAGAGAATTAAAACTATCCAAGAGCAGACAGAAGATAAAAAAATTGCTTGATAAAGGTATATCACAAGCAAAAATATCCAAGATAATGGGAGTTCATCCAACAACTATGTGTAGATATTTGAAGAAAGTGGGGATAGGAAACCTTTAATTATTCTCTATCCTCTTTGTCCCAACTATCAGACAAACCACCATCCTCATCTATGGTGTTCCTTTTGCCATCATCATAGTTGTCTTTTTCTATTTCACCAGACCTAATGTAATCTTCTGCTGTGGGTTCTCCTCTATGGTAATTTTGATCTCCATAATTATTGTTCTGGTTCATAATAGCACCAAATAATTCACTAAAAAATCCCATATTATTCTCCTTTACATATACCTGTTGAGCACTTCTTTTGGTAAATCCTTGATGTATCTTTGGATAGCATCCTTACCACTTTTAGTTAGTTGGAATTGTTCTAATGTTGGGTCATCATTTGGAATAATGGTTGCCCAACCAGCAACTAAAATATCTCTTCCAACTCCATTTTCTATAATTCCATCTACCCCTTTGATATTGACCAATCTTGGAATAATTGCTCCTTCTTCAATTAAAACCCCATTAAAGACAGAACTGATAAAGAGTGCTGCTGCTTCTCTTGGACTATAATTTCTTGCCTTTGGATGAGGAGTTAGATGGACTGCTTTGAACTGTTGGAGTGGTTTTATAGGCACAGATTTTACTGGTGCTAATTCTTGGAAGGTTCTGTTTATAATACTTCTTGGATTATCCCCAGTATCTCCCCAAAGAGTATCATTATGTTTTTGTTTTGAGATAAGGTCTAAATTGACAGCACCTTCTCCTCCATCAGTTAAATTGGTTAATGGGGGTCTCCCAATTTGTTTTACTAATTCTCTTTCTCTGGCAAAGGCATCTGCTTCCTGTTCAAAGATATTGTCAATACCATATCCAACAGTTCCCCCCAATCTGTATATTTTTTTAATTGTGTTGATTTTATATGGATTATTATACTGGGAATGTTCTACTTCATATTCATGCTGAAATACTCTATTTCCTTTTCCTTTTCCTTTACCTACATAGAATGGGGTTTTGTTTGGATGATACAGGATATACACATAAAATCCTGTATTATGTTCCTTTAAGAATTGTTTAATTTCTTCTCTTGTTCCAACTTTTAGCATCTTATTTCCCCATAAACTCAACAATTCTATCATCCATAATAATATCAGATACATCAATTCTTTTAGTTAAATGAATATCTGCTTTCTTTCTGGTTCTACTTAAAGCAACATATAATTGACCATGAGCAAATGCTCCTCTATTCAGGTCTATTACAACTTTATCCAAAGTTTTACCTTGTGCTTTATGAATAGTCAGAGCATATCCCAGTTGTAATGGGAATTGAATAAATGTCCCAACTTCTTTTTCAACAACAGTTCCTGTTTCTCTGTCATAATCATACTGATAACTTTTCCATTCTTCTCTTTTAACAGCAACACTTTCACCAGTTTTTAAGACCTTTACAGTAATAGCATCATCTTCCAATTTCTCAATAATTCCACTTGTTCCATTTATCCAAGACGGTGGGTTATTCTTATTAAAGATAACCAAAGCACCTTCTTTTAATGTTAAAACTCTGGGAGAAGGACATTCCTTTGCTTCATCAAATGTTCCTTTGGTTTGGCAAACATAAGTATGAACAGGAGTTTCTAATTCTCCCAATCTCTTTTGGTTGATGTTTTCTGCTACTTGTTTATAAGGAGTGATAGTCATAGCAGTATTGAGGACATCTTCATCATCAATCTTACAGGTATTAAAGTATTCAACTGCTTCATCAACCTCTTTGTTTTCCCTAACCCTGATAAGATTTTTCAATAATTCTTTGTCAGATTGTCTATAAACCTTTGTCAGTTCAATTTTTTCAAAGTTTCCTGCTTTATAAGAGTTGGCATCAAAGAAATATGGATTTCTATGTCCATATGCTTCCTTAAAGATATGGTAAGCATTGGATTTAATTACTGGCGGTAATTGGCATAAATCACCTATCAGAAGCATCTGTAATCCACCAAATGGTTCATCCTTACCTTTTGCTTGTCTGGATAGCAGGTCTATAATATCCAACATATCTGGTCTAACCATAGAAACTTCATCAATTATGAGTAAATCTGTCTTATTCAAGATGGATTTAAGTTTCTGTCTTTTTTCTTTTAATAGATCATCAAAGATAAAAAAATCAGAGAATGGTAATTTGAATAAAGAATGTATGGTTGTTCCACCAACATTGATGGCAGCAACTGCTGTTGGACAGACAATTCTGATCCTTTTATCAGAATATTTCTTTAAGTGGTTGATAAAAGTTGATTTTCCTGTTCCTGCCTGACCTTGAATGAATACATTTGTATGGGTGTTTTCAATCAAGTCAAACAGTTCTTCTTGTGCCTTATCTAACTTATAATCCTTATCTTCCATAGGACTTGATACAGTTTTAATGGCGTTGATGGCACTGGATGCTGACTTTCCTTTAGATTTCTTTTTGAAATCTTTTTTAAGTAAATCTGTTAGAAAGTCATTTATATCCATTATTTCAAATCCAACTTTGGTAATTTTTTAACTATTTCATTGGTTGCCATACTGACTGTTATAACTGATAAAATCAGATCCAAGATGTATCTGGGATTATTATGTTCTAATCCCCAGTCATTTGGGTCATTTTTGATACCACTATCCTTATCAACTTTGACTTGGTATCTGTCCATAATCCATTCTATTGCTGACTTTCCATTGACAACATAGTCATATGCTTCTAATGGGATATTGGTAATTTTGATGGAAGAATTGTAAATCAAGGTTGTTTTATCAACTTCACCATCCTTTTTGGCAAATGTTATCTTATCCACATGGAAGTTTCCTTTTTCTTCACCAATAACCTCTACATCTGGATAAGCAGGCACAGTTTCATAGTTCAAATGAAGTTCTGCCAATTGTCTTCCTGCCTTACTAAACTCAAAGAAATCATTTGGAATATCCACTAATGGTATTCTGGGTAACATTTTCTTCAAATCAGCAGCAAATTGGGTTCTGTAATCATTGGAATGTAATAATCCATAGACATAATAGAAGATATCCTCTTTGGATACTTTATGTCCATATCTAGTTCTACATTGTTCCAAGATAAAGTCAGTTATACCATCTCTTCTGATATATTGGTCTTTCCCATCATCAAACAATGTTCCAATATTCCCTTCATTCTTTTCATAGTAATAGAGTGGAAAGCATTGACCTTTCTCAACCATATCCAAGCAAGGAACTTGATTTACAATTAAAGTTGAGAAATCTTTTCCAGCACCAATGCCAGATACAGCAATACACATATTTTTATGCTGTGATGTTGGGAATAATTGCTTACTTAAACCAGGACTTTCAATAAATGAGTTTTCATAATACAAATGTTGCTTACAATATGGTCTGTAACAACCTTCATAATAAACATCTGACTGATATGTATTTTCTTTGTTATTTTTAACTTGATTTCTTAAACTTCTTGTCCAACTAATTTTCTTTGGGTCTATATCAATAAAATCCTCAACTTTCAACAAGTTGTTTTTTTGTAATGCTGTTTGATACCCTTTTCTTTGTTCATTATAAAAATCAACCATTTTTCTCACATTACTTTCCAAATTTCTTTGTGAATAATTATACACCCAGGCATCTCTATTAGTTGCTACTCCAATAACATTTAAATTAAACATACTTGTTGATTTAAGATTGAACTTTTTATCAGGTTCAACGGGTATGAAGGAACTGAATAAATCACTTCTTTGATTTAACCAATCCCCATGTTCATTGGGTTTTAGGACCTTAAATTGTATCCTACTATTGGTAATATCCTTATAGTGTGCTAATAATGCTAATTTGTCCTCTCTACTTTGATAATCAGGAACTTGTGTATAATAGATGGTTGCTTTTTCTGTTTCAACTTTTGGATTTTTAACCAAGATTGTGATAGCAACAGTTGTTCTACATCCACTTCCAAATGTTTGTCCCCCTTCTTTTCTTGCTGTTTCTCCACTTGTTCTGGTATTTCCTCTCATATTAAAGACATATATGGAATTAAACTCTTTTTCAAATGCTTTTCTTAAACCATCCATAGATTGCCCATCAATCCAACTACCATTTGATACAAAGGCAATTATACCTCCATTCTTTTCATCAATTCTATCAGATGACCACCTGAATGCTTTGATATAACTATCATATAATCCTTTGTTCAAAGCAGCATTGGAATATTTAGCATAAGTTTCTTCAACTCTTCTATCCAATTTTGGATAAGATTGGTTTTGGGCATTATCATTTGCTGACTTCTGACCAATGGAATAAGGTGGATTCCCAATGATTACCCTGACAGGTAATTTCTTTTGTTCCATCACTCTTTCAGAGTTTTGTGGGAGCATTTCATCAAACAGGTTGGTTGCTTCATCTGTTTCCCCCAATTGGAAGGTATCTGTCAAACAAATACCATCAAATGACTTATAACCATTTTCCATACCCACAGCATCATGGTAAGCATTTTCAATATTGATTGAAGCAATGTAATATGCCAACAGCACAATCTCATTGGCATGAAGTTCTTTGGCATACTTTCTTGGTAATGCTTCCTTATCAATTAAACCAGTTTGAATCAACCTCGTAATAAATGTTCCTGTCCCTGTAAATGGGTCAAGGATATGAATATTTTCATCAGACAAGTTCCTGTTAAACTCTTTTTTCAATACTTGGGCAACAGAATTGTTTATAAAATCAACTACTTCTATTGGTGTATAGACAATTCCCAACTGTTCCACAACCTTTGGGAAAGCAGTTTTGAAGAACTTATCATACAGTTCAATAATAATCTTCTGTCTGCCATCAGCATTGTCAATCCCTTTAACTCTCTCTTTAACAGATTCATAGAACTTATGAAGGGTCTTCTCACCTTCTTCATCCATTGCTTGCTTTTCCAATAAATCCACCATCTTTTGTAAGGATTTAGATACAGGGTTGTTGGATACAAATGAATAATTTTCAAACAATGCTTCAAACACAGGTTGGGTAATCAAATGCTGTGCCAACATTTGGATTGCTTCATCTTTGGATACAGATGGGTTGATGTTCTTTCTTAAACCTTTTAAGAACTTATTGAATACTTCTTGTGATTTAGTATCTGTTTCAATTAGATGGTTGATTTTAACAATATATCTTTGAGCAATCTTGGCAACATCTTGTGCCCATTGAACCCAATATCTCTTACTGCCAACCTTTTGAACCATTTTGGCATAAATCACATTTTGTAATTCTTGTAATTCTGCTAATGGTAAAGTCAATTGTCTTTCTAATTGGGTGTCTCTACTGGTTGGTTTTCCACTACCATCCCCATCATCTTCACCATTACCAACACCAATGACTTTTATTCTATCACCTTTCTTCTTATTCAAGTTGATTTTGTTGATTTCAGCATCAAATCTGTCATCATGTGCTCTTAAAGCATTCAATACTGTCCAAATAACAGCATATCTTTTGTTATCCTCCAATGCTTCTTCTGGTTTAATTCCTTCTGGTATCATTACAGGAATAATGATGTATCCATACTTCTTATCAGGTGCTGTTCTCATAACTCTTCCAACAGATTGGACCACATCAACCTGACTGTTTCTTGCTGCCAAGAACATCACAGCATCCAGTGATGGCACATCAACACCTTCTGACAAACACTTCACATTGGTTAAAATATGGCATTCTTTACCATCTTCTGGGGTATCTTTTAACCAAGTCAATAATTCATCTCTTTGACTTGCTCCCATTGTTCCATCTATATGCTTTGCTTCTACACCCACCAACTTTTCTCTTTCTTCCTGTGGGAGAGAATTGTAATAGGTATCTTTATGCTCATTAAACATCCCAGTAATCATTTTGGATGCTTTAATGCTTTGGCAGAAAGCAACTGCTTTCCTCATGGGTGCTCTATCATCATTGAACTCTTTATCTGCTTCTATAACCCTTTTAGACAGAGCATTTATACATCCAATCAACTTACTGACATCATCTGTGGTAATTTCTTTATCTTTCTTACCAGAGTTGATGATACTTCTAAATGCTGCTGGGATTTGTTCTTCTTTTAATGTTAAAACCAAGACCTTGTAATCTGATAACAACCTCTTATCAACTGCTTCACCAAATCCAATTCTATAAACTTCTTGTCCATAAATTGCTTCATCATCCATTGAACAAAGTATAGCATCACCTTCTTCTGCTTTTTTCTTGGCATCTTCCTTATACAATCTTGGAGTTGCTGTCATATACAATCTTTTCTTTGCTTCAACCCATTTATTGTCATGGACTTTGGTAAAGGATTTTTCATCATAACCACCTTTTTCTTTATCCTTTAAGATAATTCCAGTGGTTCTGTGTGCTTCATCACAGATAATCAAGTCAAAGATACAGTTATCCTTCTGTCTTTTATTTAATTCTGCTTGTGCTTTGGAAATAACATCTATGGATTGGTAAGTTGAGAATACAACTATCATTCCCTTCTGGTTCTTTTTAGCAACTTCAAACTGATTGACAATGCTTCTCACATTTGTGCTGGCAGGTAATGCTAAATCAACTACACTTATATCATCATCTTCATCCTGTCCAACAGTAGCATCAGAACAGATACAGATAGGATAAATGGGTTTTTCTGCTTGGGCACTCCATTCTCTTAAAGTTTGACCCAATAAAGCAATAGATGGCACTAAAAACAGGATTGTTCCTTTCCCATCAGTTTCATTTTCAGCAATCTTTAAGGATGTATAGGTCTTACCTGTCCCACATGCCATAATCAACTTACCTCTATCAGCATTTTTAAAATGTTCATGGAAGTTGTTGATTGCTTGGATTTGGTGGTCTCTGGGATGTTTTTTCTCTTTTAAGGCACTTGTTTCCATACCATTGACCAATTCATCCCAGTCAATGTAATCAGATGTGTTTTGTAAATCTGTTAAACTAATCCTGTGAAGTGGGGGATTTTGGTTTTTAATGGTTTCTTCTGCTTCACTATTCCAATGATTTGTTGTAGAAATCCATAATCTTTGGGTAAATTGTTTGCTTTTACCATCTTCTCCCATGAAACTTTTACTGGATGTGGATAAGAAACTATCAACACCTGATTTGTCAATATAAGCATCCTCTCTGAAACATTTACATTGAATTGCCCAGTAATCTCCTTCAACTGTTTGAGCAACCAAGTCAATTCCTGTATCTTTTCCACTAAAATCATTTCTAAATGGAAACTCATTCCATAACCACACTGTCTTTAAGATGTTTTTGTATTGAGGTTCAATTTGAAGATATTTCTTCATCAGTTTTTCAAATCTGAACCCTTTATCCCTTTCAGAGAATGCTTCTGCTCTAAACTTGGATAAAACATCATTAAATGAAACTATTGGTTTGGTCATAACAACTCCCTTGTGTTGATTTAATCATTGGGATATGTTAAACTATTATGATAAAAAAAGCAAACTAAAAAGTTTTTAGGATGGCAGATTTTGACATCTCATATAAAAAAATACTAAAAACCTGCCATTTTACTGGCAGGTAAAACAATTAACTTGGTTTTATGACAATGAAAATTATATTAGATAAAACAAAAAAAGATGATGTTTTATTTCTCTTTTATTGTATTTATATTATACCATATTTACCCATAGAAAGTCAAAAATATTTTAATTATTTTTCATAAAAATCCCCACCAGAAATGGTGGGGTTTGTAATGAAAAAAGAGTTCAAAATTACTCATAACTATTTATCTCATTTAGAGGTGTCCCCTCACAAAAAAACTACCCCAGCAGAACAACCCCACATCACCCAGTTTCCATTATTCCAGTTTCATTATTTTACCTGACTAATGCCCCTATATTATTTTCCCTTGTTTAATATCCCCATATTATTTTCCTTTTTAATTGGACTAACTTATTTGCTTGTTTAATTTGGGTTATTTAATCTCCCTTTATTTAACTACCTCTATTATTCCCCATTAAACAAGTTTGCTATTATACAAAAAGAAGAAAAAGAACTATTATAATAGTTCTTTTTTAATTCTATTATAATACTATTATAGGAAGAAAAAACACCATCAAACCCCTTATAAAATAAGGCATATCCCAAAATGGGGTGGCAATATTCATTTCCTCTAATGGTAATACTCATTTTCAATAATTGAAACATTCATTCTCAATGAGAGTAATACTGATTCCTATATCAAAGAATGGTGGCAATAGTCATTTCCTCTACAAAAAAAGTGGCAATAGTCATTTCCACCTGTATTAAAAGGTTAAAAAATTACATAGTTTAACCTAAAACTAATAAATATTTATGATATAGAAAAGAGGTTTGAAATGTTTTTAATTAAAATATTAGGTAATAATAAAACTGCCAACTTAAATGTAGAAATTAGATATAAGAATATGGTAGATGTTATGAGTAATCCTAAAAAGATGGATGAGATTATAAGCACCATAGAATACATAAATGAACCCATTACTATGAACTTGTCTTCTTTACTTCAACTATGTTGCCAATTTACATTAAAAGCAGATAGTGTTAAATATCTGCTTGAATTAGGTGGAGACCCCAATTATTTGGATGTTAATGGATGCTCTTGCTATACCTATGTTGATGACAATGATGAAGCAAGTGATGAATTAAAAGCAGAAATAAAAGAATTATTGAACCAATACAAAGATTTTTACTCAACAGAAGATAAGAAACAGAGAAAATTATTAGGTTGGGACTTTATGTATATTGCCAAAGATGAATATTGTAAGAATATGGAGTTAAAAACTCTCAACAATATTCTCCAATAGGAATACTTACTGGTTTTAACATAACACTTATTTGCTTATCTGTAAGACCATATTGCTCTTTTAGTAATTTTTCCAAACCTTTAACTCTTTGTGCCATTGCTTGATATTGAGGAACAAAGGTTTCTTGTAATTGTTTAGATAACCCATCATATACCTTTTTTAACTCATCATAGTTCCTTTGTAAATCACCACATCTTTTTTGAAGAATATCATTTTCTGCTTGAAGTTTATAACCCCATTTATCAGCAGTTTCATATTCTTTGAGGTATTCATCTCTTTTCTTTTGAATTTCCCATTTATTGACATCTGACATATTTACCCAAGGCATTCTTGGATATTCCTTACCAGATAAAGATAAAATTCTTTTATGCTTAATATCACTGGATTTTATTAAATAATTATCCTTGATTAGTTTGTTGATAAGAACTTTTGCTGAACTTTCCTTTATTTCCAAAGCATTGGCAACATACTCATTACTTCCATAAAAGGGAAAACCCTTATTTGTTTTGAACCTAATAAATTCTAAAATATGTCTTTGAGTAATTGTTAAATCTGTCATATTATTTTCTCCTTTTTCACTACAAATGTATTTATGATTAAAAAATGTAATTTTTAGAAAGGATACTGCCTACACATATAGCATAGGCAGTATCTGCCTAATTTTAGGCACAATCCTTTATCCAACATTCAAGGAATTGTTTTGTTGGATTTTGGTTGTTATTGGAGCACCATTTTTCCAACCATTCCTTTGTTTTGGATTTACTTTCATTAGCAGTTGGTGTATCTTTAACCCAATCTTCCAACCATTGCTTGACCTTTGATTTTTCATCATTGGAAGCAGATGAGTTGTTTATCCAATTTTCCAACCACTTTTGGGTCTTGTTTCTTTCTTCTTTTGAAGTTGAAACATTGTTATTTGAAGGATTTAACCCTCCTTCAAAGGTTTTTGCTGTCTTACACATATTTTTACTCCTTTTCTGTAAGATTTACTTGGTTGGACTTCTTTTAAGTTGCTCCAACCACATACAACTTTTTGGATTTATGCTGCTTTCTTAAAAGCACCTAAACCAAATGTTTTAGAGATTGTAGCAATGATTTTCCCATCATAATCTTTGCTTAATTCAGTCAGTAGAGGGAAAGGTAATTTTTTCTCCATTTTCATCATGTCAATAAGAACTGCTTGATTTTCACAAGAAATAGAGATTTCTGAAATATTAAACTCATTATCATACATCATTCCCAAAAGACAAGACCTCAATAAGTGAGTTTGTTTTTTTAATTTTTTAGAGCAATCTTTTGGAAGTGTGAAACAAACCTTTTCAACTTGATTTAGATTAAGTCCAAATAATTCCCCAACATCAAATGTTTCATCCATTTGAATAGATAATTCATCATTACTTAACCTAATGTGCTCTCTCTTACTTTGCTTATTAAAACCACCAAAGAATACTCCATCAGCAACAGCTTTTTCACTTATAGAAAAACTTGGTGAGAGAGTTGATGAAAAACTTTTTAATTTTTCAATAGCATCACTAATATCATCATCCTTACCCAAAAAAGTAATTTTCATAATTACAAAATTCACCATTTTGTCAGATTGGAACATGTCAAATACTTCTGAAAAAAGGAATACTTCTTTGGCAAGTTGTTCATCTTCAGATGTGCCCCAGGCAGGAATCATACTATGACAAACACGTATTTTTCCACCTTGTTCTCCTTCCTCAATACTTGAAGTAAGATTTTCCTTCTGATTTAAGCAGTTAGTATGTGCTAACTTCTTTTCAGCATTTGTTTTTTTTCTTCTCATTTGTTTTTTATATTTGTTATTCTTTTTCATATTAAAAACCTTTCAGTTATACTTTCTTTGGTTGGACTTCTTTTAAGTTGCTCCTTCCATTTACAACTACAAGACACCTGCCTTGATTTTTTGCCAGTTCTCTGGCAACCACCTTTTAAGTGGCATTTCTTAAAAACTCATTTGAACACAACATCCTTGTATGAATTGTTCAACATCAGACAATTTGTATCTCACCAATTTCCCAATTTTGACATAGGGGAGATTTACCTTCTGATTGTATCTCCAATCATTGAGTAATTTGATTGAAACATTCAGTAGTTCTGCTGTTTCTTCTGGTGTAAGTAATTTAGTCATTTTTCTACTCCTTTCTATGTCAAATATCTTATTTCATTTCTTCAAATAAGTCATTGACCCATAAGCATTTTTACTCATTGTTCTTGGATAACCTTGGATAATCTTCTACCTTTTGAGATAATGTTGGAAAATCCATCTGTTTTTTCATCAAATCTGTGGCAGCATTCATGGATGCTCTAACTGGTTCTGTTAGTAATCTGGCATAGATTTCTGTTGAAGCAGTAGATTTATGCCCTAATGATTTTCCAATAATCTGTAAAGAATATTGCCCAGTCAGTGCTTCAAATGAAGCAAGAGTTCTTCTTAAATCATGGAAAACCAAATCACCTTTTGATAACTTACACTTCTCAAAAAAGTGCTTTCTGAAAGCATCCCATAACCTTCTAAATCCCATTAAGTGTCCTTCTTTATTCCTAACAGAAGGGAAAACATAAGTGGCAAAAAGATTTTTTAGTTTCTCTCCTTGTCTTGTATGACAATGATATTTTCTTTGGAAATCTTCACTTTTCCTTTTTAATAAAACATTCTTTGCCTCATCCAACAATGGAATAATCATTACATCACCATTTTTGGATTTATGGGCAGGTATTCTCCAAAGATTGTTAGCAAGGTCCAGTTCATTCCATTCCATAGACAGAATATTGCTTTTTCTTGCTGCTGTGTTTAATCCAAGGATGACAATATCCCTCAAATCCTCTGGTTCATCCTTTAAGACATCAAAGAAATCACCCAGTTCAATAGGTTGTAAGAACCTATCTCTTCTGTTTTCTTTGTATGATTTGATGTTATTGACAGGGTTGTCCCCCTTGTAGATTTCCCATTCAATGCCTTTGTTAAAAATGCCTTTCAGTTTTTTCAGCAATGTGTTGGCAGTATCAGTGCTGTTGGTTGCCACTTCCTCAATGAACTCTTTGAGTTCCTTGTTGGTTATGGTTGTCAATTTTCTGTTGAAGAACTTTTGGCAATGTTTGTTGATTACATACTGCCCAATCTTCCAAGATTTTAGGTTGTCTTTGGCATACTTTTCAATATACATATCAAAAAGTTCCTTGAAGGTAATATCCCCTTTAAGAGCAAGTTTGTTCTTCTCTGGGTCATTACCTGTGGCAATAGAACTTTTTAATTGTTGGGCAATTTCTCTTGCCTTTTCAACTTTAATGTCAGGAAATCTGCCAATTTTAATTCTTGCCACTCTGCTTTTCACTCTTGATAACAGGTAAAATGTTTTTGTTCCTGTTTTACTTACCAAGAGATACAATTTCTCTTCTTTGGTGTCATAGTATATGACACTCTTTTCTTGTGGAACTGGTAAGTTTTCCACTGCTTTTTGATTTAGTGTGATTACTTGATTTAATTTTGTTGCCATTGTAAAATCCTTTCAGTTAAAATGCTTGGAAAGTATATGGAAAAACTTGTTATTTAGATATTTGGCAACCATACATTTCATCCTGCTTTTTAGAGGATTTGAGATTATGTTGGAAAATGTGAGATAATCTTTCTTGTTAGTCATACTTTCCCTTTCAGTTAATTTGTGGGGGGAAAGATGCCATAACCCATAAAAATACACAAGAAAGGGGGGTATCAGAAACCTTTCTTGTGTTGGAAAAAGTGAGATAATTTAAGATATGTGAGATGGTATCTGTTTATTTTCTCTTCTTATATTTTTTCAACAGAACCATTTTTCAACATTTTTTCAACAGTTGAAACAGATTTAGGGGTATTTTAGAGGGTTTAAAAAGTATTTTTCAATTTTCCTATTTTTGCCTATTGACTTTATAAAACCTTTATTGTATAATGCTTTCAGTTGAACTTGGGGTGCTTAGCTCAGAGGAAGAGCATTACCTTCACACGGTAGGGGTCACAGGTTCAATCCCTGTCGCACCCACCATCTTGTTGCATTTATTTATAAGTACTTTAATTCTTCCTTAAATATTATTCCATATTTTTTAATGTAGACAAGCGGTGCCCTAGTAATCTGTACTTTTCTACCCGATCGCAAGGTGCTTTTCCCAAAGAGAAAAAAGCACGCTCAATAGCGTTTAAAAGATTCTTTTTTTCAAGTGATTCTGGAATTATGTGTTCTATTTCTGGAGCATTTTCAAAAAAAACTTGCTGAGGACGAAATATAATATAACTTTTATTTCCTGGATCTTCACATTGGTTTTCATAAGAAAAGCTATCATAACCTTCTTTTTCCATAAATCTAATAAGTCTTTGAAAACATACACATTCTGCAAGTTTAAATGGAATTTTTTTCGCTGTTTCAATAACAGGCTTTAAGTAATATGGAAATTTTGAGGATGTATGATCAAAATCCATATTATTGGGATATATTGATTCTGCAGTCAGCTCTTTTTTTAAATCCTCTATCGTTCGGGTAAATGGATCCACAAAAATAAATTGTGTTAACTTTTTTTTATATTCTGTATTTTCCGATCCCATACCACCACGCAACTCTTCATGTGTTAGAAATTTCGTTTTGGGTACATATTTTCCATTAAACCATTGATAATATTGATTCAAAGAATGATCGACCAAATCAGGAATTGTCAAAGGATTTTTGATTCCCAAATGCACTTTATATGTGAAAATTTGAGGTTGTTTTTTCGTTTGAGTAAGGCGTTTTAGTATAAAATCTGGTAATTGCTTTGGTATAGGATACGGAGCATCAAAACCAAAATACTTATATATTTGATGTGTCCCACGCATTTGAGCCGCCACAATTGTTCCAAAATGAGATAATGGCAAAAAATTTTTTATATCTGATACCAAACTGGAATGATATAAAAAAATCGGGCCTTCTTCATCACGTATTTTTGTTTTATCCAAATTAATTTTCATGAAATAACCCTTTATCTTAAGCTAATTTTATCTCCTGCTTTAGGATTATTAAATAACTGAGATGCAGAACCACCACGCAAACATATTTCTGTTAAAAAATTTCCTTTCCATCCAGAAGAACCTGGAGCCAATACTAAATCACCATCATTGATATCAAAAATACCTTGACCAACTTTTAAATTCTCTTTAATATCATTGATTATAACGGATTTTATATTATCTGAAATTTGAATATTTGTTTTTATATTACCATATCCATCAACGCTTAAAATTATATTTTCAGGAACCTTTGGTATATTGTTCACTTTCTCCCCCAACAGCGACCAATCAGAAAGGGGCTTATCAACACATTGGGCAAGGCTAGCAACACATTTTGGGAACACATCACGTGAACGAAATTGTGAACCATCATAAGCACATTTAACCTTATAAACTGGCGCATCAAGAAATGAAAAAGTATAACCACCATAGACCCCAATAATCCGAACACCATTTGCCAACTCACAAACAGCCAAAAATTCACCAGCATTATTTTCACGTGCTGACAGTTCATCTTTTCTGGGAGCAGTATTATGATAAACAATATGCTTCTTTCCCAATTTTGAGTTTTGGGCAATCTGAGCAACAACAAAACCCGTTTCTATTGTATTAAATGGGCCAACTGAAAGATTTTTTATCATTGGAAAAGGCATATTCAAAGCATCAAATTCTTCACATAGCTTGATATTGACTTCCGAAAAAGCCAAATCATCTTGTCCTGTTGTTGAACCATAATCTGCAATAAAGTCAATGTACATCAATATTCTCCTTAAAAATAAAAAGGACAGGAAGTACTTGCCCCCTGCCCCATAATCGTTATTTAGCGCAACTTAATATGCACTTCACGCAGTTGTTGCTCTGTAACTACGGACGGCGCATGCATCAAAAGGTCTTGTGCCTGTTGATTGAATGGAAACGCAATAACTTCACGAATAAAGTCTTCATGCTCCAACATCATCACAATGCGGTCAAATCCGAAGGCTGCTCCACCATGTGGAGGAGCACCATACTTAAAGGCATTTAACATACCTCCAAATTTAGCCTCTACAACTTCTTTACCATAGCCTGCAATTTCAAAGGCCTTAAACATCACATCAGGTCTGTGGTTACGAATGGCCCCTGACAGCATTTCCAAGCCGTTCCCCACCATATCAAATTGATAGGCCTTAATAGTTAAAGGATCTTTGTTTTGCAAAGCTTCCAATTCGCCCTGAGGCATAGAGAACGGGTTGTGGCTGAACATCGGCTTTCCTGTGTCTGGATCCATTTCATAAAATGGGAAATCCACGACCCAACAAAAACGAAAAGCATTCTTTTCAAAAAGATCTAATTCCTTGCCCAATAAGTTGCGGACTTTACCAGCAAAAAGGGCTGTTTTTTCGCCTTTACCACAGACAAAGAACACACTGTCGCCAACTTCCAAGCCAGTCAATTCAAATAATTTGTTGAGGCGGGCTTCGTCCAACTTCTTGGCGATAGGCCCTTTGTTGCCCTCTGCCGTACGAACGATATAGCCCAAGCCACCCATTTCATTTTCAACGGCAAAGGCATTTAATTTATCAAACCAACTGCGAGGTTTATCAGCCGATTTAGGAGCACGAATAGCACGCACAAAACCACCTTCGGCCACAGTATTGGCGAAAATACCAAATTCAGAACCCGCAAAAACCTCCGAGACATCGATAATTTTAAGTGGATTACGCAAATCTGGTTTATCTGTCCCATAGGTCAACATTGCTTCATCATATGGAATGCGTTGGAAAGGAGCCTGTGAACAGATAGCTTCTGGGGCAAATTCTTTGAAAATAGCACTGATCAGTTTTTCCCCAACTTCCATAATTTCTTCTTGAGTTACAAAAGACATTTCCCAGTCAATTTGATAAAATTCACCTGGCGAACGATCAGCACGACTGTCCTCATCACGAAAACAAGGCGCCAATTGAAAATACCGATCAAAACCTGCCACCATCAGTAATTGCTTAAATTGTTGTGGAGATTGTGGTAAAGCATAAAATTCCCCCTTATGAACACGAGATGGCACTAAATAGTCCCGAGCACCTTCTGGACTTGATGAAGTTAAAATCGGTGTTTGAAATTCCGTAAATCCCATATTCCACATCGCATCTCTTACAAATTTATTCAGACGATTACGCATTAAGATATTGGCATGGGGTTTACTACGGCGCAAATCCAAGAAACGATAAGTTAAACGTTGTTCTTCTGATAATTCTGATGAATCAGCTGTAATCAAAAATGGCAAAACTTGCGCCTCTCCCAATGTTTTTACATTGTTCACAACCAATTCAATTTCGCCCGTAGGCATTTTGGGATTGATAGTGGCCTGATCACGTAGGACAACCTTCCCTTCCACACGAATAACGGATTCAGGACGTGCCTTTTCCAATTCTTTAAAACAGGGTGCATTTACATCCACAACACATTGTGTGATACCATCATTATCACGTAAATCCACAAATAATAAATTTCCATGATCACGTTTGGTTTGAACCCATCCCGAAAGAATGACTTCTTTCCCTGCATCTGTGGAGCGTAGTTCGCCACATAATTTTGTTCTGTAAGTTTGCATAATATTTCCTTTTTCTTTTTGTTAAGCGTCAGGGCGAATTTCGTTCGCTGTGCCACCTGACTTCAGGATCCTATGAATCCCCTTAAGCACGCTGTTACGGGCGCAACCCGAAGGGTTCTAATCAGCCTAAAAAGCCTTTCTTCCCTTACGCTCCCCTGTGTCAGCAGGATCAAAGCGAGCTTCATTATATCAAATAAAAAAATAAAAATCAACGATTATTTCAATTTATCTATATAAGATTCAAGCAAAAAATGAGTAGTCCTTCTCCAGTTCAAATCACATTTCATACCTAAGTCCAAGCATTATATTATGCATTCTTATATCATCATTCTTATACTTGATTCCATTTTCATTGACCAAATTAACACGTCCATAATCAGTATAACGATATCCTAAATCAGCGATCAAATTTTCTGTCAAAGGATAATTTAATCCCAAAGCCAACTGCCACGCAAAAGACCAATTTGAGTTACTGTATTTTATCACATTATCAGATAGTGTTGTTTTATTATGAGCCATACCAATACCAGCACCAACATATGGCGTCAATGCTATGCCCGTTGGAATATCATAAAAAGCATTGATAAAACCAGCATACGTTTGCAACCGATTTTTAACTGCATTATCAATCACTTTATCAGTGGCTTCTGCGTGCCCTTGAAATGCCAATTCCGTTCTAAAATTAAAAATCTTTGCTCCAAATGCCAGCATCATCCCAGGAACCTTATCTGAAACATGATATTTGCCCTTTTGTTGACCAGAAACCATTAGACTTGATTTTGAAGTACCATAAAATAAACCCGCAGATATATAAGGCTTAAAAACAATGCTTTCAGTCTCATCTTTTGAGTGAAGATTTTCCGAACTTTCATTCTGCGAAATGGTAATGTTCGATGTGTCTAAAAAATCTGTATTTGAAACCTTTACTCCTAAATCCTGAGATACAGTTTTTGCATCTGTAGCTTCCGCACCATCTTCTTTAAGCATATCCTCTGTCATCACTGGTATGACGGGAGACAAGGCATTGTAACTTTTTTCAAATTCTTGACGTTGTTCTTGAGAAACATTGTACAGGCAAAAAACATTCATTTTTGCTCCAGCTTTTTTTAATGTTCTAAAAGCTTTAACATTTTTTCTTTCCACGGCTTCACAAATCGCTTGATACCCCCTTGAATCAGGCATATCTAAAGAATATCCAGATTTCTGCAAGGCTTTTAAATTTTTTAAATGTCCCTGACTTGCCCAATAATAAATGGCTTCACGCGGAGTCATACGATAGCCAGCTTGGGCCGATGATATAACAGCCAAAACAGAACAAAGTATAAAAATTTTTTTCACTTTAATCTCCACAAACCGATTTGTAATCAATAATTCTTTCATTTAAAGGTACCATCACATCTTGGATAGTTCCATCTTCCATTTCTTCATCTTTCAATGAAAAAGAAACATCTTGGGCCATTTTTAGTTCTGACATTTTGGAAATAAGCTTACGACACATTCCCCCTTTAATAGGTTCTCCATTGGCCTTTGTTACTTGCATCATAAAATCGTTTCCACTTGCATTCGGATCGGATTGAAAGGTCAAAATGTAATCACCCACTTCTTTTTTAAAAGATAACAAAAAGGTATCTAAATCTTTTTTGGAAGAAAATTGTCCATTTTGCTCCAATGCAGGATAAATCTGTGCTACCTGTATATTCATGTGATAAATAATATCATCAACCTGTCGTTCTTGATTGGAAGTTTTAAACAACCAAAATCCCCCAACTGAAAGGACACCAATGATAGCCAAAACAGCCATCAACTCAACCATAGTACGCCCTGATTCGGCCGTATTACAGATAAAATGTTTTTTCAAATTTCGTATTGTCATAGTTATTCATTAGCATTTTTATTTTTCACTGTCAAGTATATTTAAAAAAAATTATTGATTTTTCTTGAAACTTAATTTACAGTTAAAAAGAAGGATAAAAATATGCATATACTGATTATAGATGATGATAAGATTGCAAACCAAAATATCGCCTTACTGTTAAAAAGAGAACAAATGATTCCTGAGTCTGCCCATACAGGACATGATGGTTTGGAATTGATTAAATTATATGACTATGATTTAATCATCCTTGATTTAATGCTACCAGATATAAAGGGTATAGATGTTTTAAAGCAGGTTCGTCTGCAAAAAAATAATACACCTATTCTTATTTTATCAGCTATTAATCAAACAGAAAAGAAGGCTGAGTGTTTAAATTTAGGGGCCGATGACTATCTAACAAAACCCTATGAACGAATCGAATTATTAGCACGTGTTAAAGCGCTTATTCGCCGAAGTTGTGGTTTTTCTGATCCTAATATTCGCATTGGAAAAATGAATATCAACATCAATACCAAAATAGCCTCTATTGGCGATAAATTAATTCCTTTAACAGCAAAAGAATACGCATTATTAGAATTACTGGCACTTAATCAAGGATCTACTATTAGCAAAGATAACTTTATTAACCAACTTTATGGTATTATGGATGAGCCCCCAGATAGCAAAATAATAGACGTTTTTTTATGCAAAATACGTCGAAAAATTAAAGCTCTAACAGGTGATGAAGATTATATTCAAAATGTTTGGGGGCGTGGTTATATCTTGAAAAAAGCAGAAAAAAACGAACCGCACAGGTGAGTTTTTAAATTCAACTCATAAAGTTTTCTATATATATTCCGCTAATTCTTCTTTAATATCTGAAATTTCAGCCAAAAAAGCATCCTCTGGACGACGAGGCATCTTTTCGTGAGATAAAGATTGAACATCATCTGGAGATGCTAGCCGCTTTTGAACCCCTTTTATTGTAAGAAAATCTTTATACAAGAGATCACGTATACGAGCCAACAAAACAACATCTTCTGTACTGTAATAACGTCGCCCCATGCGTTTTAATGGCTTAACTTGCTTAAATTGGGTTTCCCAAAAACGCAAAACAGATGGCTGAACCTGTAGCAATTCAGAAACTTCAGCAATGGTACGATATGCGTTTTCAGATTTCACCGTTTAGAACCTTATTTTTTATTTTTTTTCAATACAGGAGATGGTTTAAACGCCAAGACAGTACGTTGCGAGATAGGATACTCCTTTCCCGTCTTAGGATTACGACCAACACGTTCTTTTTTCAAATAGGGTTCAAAGGATGCAAATCCCGAAATCTTAACACTACGCCGCGTAGCTAATTCAGCAGCGATGATTGAAAACGTTTTTTCAATCATCTTAAATGCATCAGAACGAGAAAATCCCAATTCTTGATGAATGGCCTCAGCAATATCCGAACGAACCAAAGTTTTTACTTTCTCAGTCATTTTTTTCTCCTTATATCAAAATATATCATGCAACAATTTTTAAAAATATGCAAGTGTTTTTTTATTTTTTTTAAGGTGCCGTTGTATCATCCAAGGCAGACATATTCAGTACAGAAGCAATTTCAGACTTTGTTTTTTCACAAATATCCTGACGCGCCATTTTGATTGCTGCTTCAATGGCACAGGAAAATCCATAGGCATCTGTTCCCCCATGACTTTTAACAGAAATCCCTTTTAATCCCAAAAACATAGCACCATTATAAATACGTGGATCAAATTTCTTTTTAAATTTTGACAAACTTGAATGCGCCATCAAAAAACCAAACATTGAAATCCAGGAACCTTTTACTTCTTGTTTCAAAGCTTTTGCAATAAATTTTGCAGCCCCCTCAATTGTTTTTAAAGCAATATTTCCTGAAAAGCCATCAGATACAACTACATTTGTTTTTCCCGCAGAAATATCATTACCTTCCACAAAACCTTGATAATTTATCTTATCACCCATTTCATGTAAAATTGACGCTGCTTCACGAATTTCTTCGCGTCCCTTTGTTTCCTCAGAACCAATATTCAATAGTCCGATAGATGGTCTTTCTTCGTTAAATAAAACATGATATAAAACCTCACCCATCAACGAAAATTCCACTAAATTTTGTGGATCACATTTTGCGTTGGCCCCTAGATCTAACATTACAATAGGACCTGTTGCAGATGGCAAAATCCCAGCAATTGCAGGTCTATCAATTCCTTGCAGTGTTCCCAAGCAAATCTTACTCATAGCCATTAAAGCCCCTGTATTACCCGCAGAAATAACAGCTTTTGCATAGCCATTACGTACAGCCATAATAGATTTCCACATACTCGTTTCGCGTCCAGACCTTAGGATTTGGGCTGGCTTTGCATCAGCACGTACGAAATCAGTCGTATGATGAATTTTATAACACTTGGAATCTAAACCGACTTCATC
Source organism: Alphaproteobacteria bacterium UBA3768 (assembly GCA_002372315.1). Taxonomy (GTDB): domain Bacteria; phylum Pseudomonadota; class Alphaproteobacteria; order CAAHEQ01; family UBA3637; genus UBA3637. Next base: position 30,466 of record DFFU01000026.1, on the reverse strand, counting down.
AATAATTGGAATCAGCTTATTTTCATCCCCAAACAAGAAAAAGAAGAGTTCACCAGGATGTTCTTTTGCAACAATAGAAACGCCTTCGATCACCGAACGGGGTGCGTTATCGCCCCCCATTGCGTCAATTGAAAGAATCAAAGTTTCTTTTCCTGTCAAGGGAAAAATCCTTATTTGGTTGTCTTTTTAACCAATACTTCTTTTTTACGGTATGTACCGCAAGATGGACAAACATGATGTGGACGCATCATCTCACCACATTTGGGACATTCCACAACAGCATTTGCAGATAAGGCATCATGTGAACGACGCATATCACGTTTAGACTTAGAAGTTTTCTTTTTTGGTGTTGCCATTTTATTTTCTCACTTTCATTAAAATATTTTCGTATTATACACAGATTTTATTTCTTTTGCAAGTTTTTTTTGGTCTTAGGTAATTTTTTTATAATTTCGTCACGAAAATCCATCGTCGTCGCTAAAAAACTTCCCTCCTCTATTATATCCGTCAAAGATGTTTTACCCGTCCATGTCTGAACAATTCCACCAGCCTCTTTCACCAGCAAATAGCCTGTTACAATATCCCACAAATGAATGCGATTTTCCATAAATGCATCAAATTGCCCTGATGCGACAGAGGCTAGCGCTAATGTTGTGCTTCCATTTATCCTGATCGCCGCATTTTTCTTTAAAAGAGTGGCAACAATTTCAGGACAAGTTGCTAAGAAAGCTGGATTAATTGCAGTTATAGTTGTTTCCGCATTGTTTCTGACAGAAACTCGCAAACGTTCATCCCCAGTCGGACGCATCACAAAAGCCCCCTGCCCCTTTTCAGCATAATAAAGTTCATTCACTACAGGATTAAAAATAACAGCATCCAAAACTTCGTCCCCACGCATCAATGCCAAAGAAATCGCAAAAGTTGGAATTGCATGGATAAAATTTGTCGTTCCATCTATGGGGTCGATTACCCAACGGTAAGGCGAACCATTTTTAGCAGGAATTTCACCACATTCTTCTGATAAAATGCCAAATTCTGGCTTTGCCTCTTGCAAAAGCGCAATCAATTTTTTTTCAACCATCAAGTCTGCACTAGACACAAAATCCCCCGGCCCTTTTTTACTAAGCTGTAGATGCGATATTTCGTGAAAATCTCTGAGTAGAGAAGAAGACGCACGACGCACAGCTTTTACCATTAAATTCAATATTGGTGAAAGACTATTAATCATCTTCTCTTCACGTGTTTCTGGGCGTCTTTTCAACGCCGATTGACGTGGTGTAATTTTTTGATGCATAACTAATGACATAGTTTCCCTTTCGTTCTATATCTATATCATATCAAAATATTGTGACAAGTGCAACAAAAATTTTTAATTATTTTATGTCATCACCAAACGATTTAAGGCCTAACAAGAAAATAGCCCCAATAATAACATCACTAAATTGATAAAACAAATCATCAAACCACATACACCCCTCCTATTTATAATACTTATTTTATCATACTTTTTTAGTTTTGTCAAGTTTTTATATTTATAACCATTCCATCGTAGCATGGCCTTATATTTTTTGGCAATTTTTGGCATAACTTTTTATAATCCATATGGGCTCCAATATGGGTTAAAAAAACACGTTTAGGTTGTAATTTTTCAATCCAATGTAGCGCTTCATCCATTGAAACATGCTTTTTATTTTCCTTATAGGCCACTCCTCCCAAAATCCAAGTATCAATTCCTTCTAATAACTGCCAAGACTTTTCATCCAATGTCCGTACATCTGTTGAATAAGCTATATTACCTATTCTATACCCAACAGACAAAATATCATCATGATACTGTTTTATCGGTAAAATAGACAAATGATTGACTTTAAATGATTTATAAAATTTTACTTCGTGTAAATGATAATATTTATCTTTAAAAATGTAGGCTTGATGTTTTTTAAAATAGTCCATATCTTGCTTTTGTGCATAAACATCCAAGCTCCTGCCTTGATCTTGAATCATTTTATTGACATCATCCGCTCCACCTGTATGATCATAATGCAAATGTGTATAGCATAAAGCATCTAATTTACGATTTTTAATCGTCAACAACTGTAACCGAATTTCTGGTGGTGTATCAAATAAAATTTGAGTCCCTTTATCAGATAACAAAATCGCGCTGCGAAAGCGCACATTTTTGGGTTCATCAGGATCACATTCCCCAAAACCTCGGGTCAAAGAAGGCATTCCATAGGATGGTCCAGAACCTAAAATCGTTATTTTCATTATTTCACTCCTAAATATAACCTTTTAAAATTATCATCCGTTATTTTTTCCATTTCTTGAGAGGTAATTCCTTTGATTTCAGCCAATTTTTCCAAAGTTTTTTGCACATAAGCAGGCCTATTCTTTTGACCACGATAAGGTGTTGGTGCCAACCATGGGGCATCAGTTTCAACCATCAATCTATCCAAAGGAATTTTTTTAAAAATATCTCTTAAATTTTGTGCAGATTTAAAAGTGATAACACCTGACGCTGAAATATAAAATCCCAATTTTAATGCCTCCTGCGCCATTGTCTCACTTCCTGTAAAACAATGAATCACACCTTTTTTTGATAACAGATGTTCGTTATTTGCTTTTTGTAAAAAACGAATCGTATCTTCTTCAGCATCACGTGTGTGAATCATAATAGGTTTTTCTAATTGATTAGCAATTTTGATTTGTTCATAAAACAATTTTTTTTGTGCTTCAATAGTTTGTGGAGCTTCATGATAATCTAGACCTATTTCACCCACAGCTAATAAATTTGAATTTTTCTTAAATAAATCAGATAGTTTTATCAAATCCATTGTATAATCATAATTAGCATACTCGGGATGTAATCCAATAGCACCATAAACATTTTCTTGTTTCTGAATTAAATCCAAAAGTTCCAACCAATCTTTAGCCTCACAAGCTACTCCCATAATGCAATTAACCCCATTATCAAATGCTTCCTGGATCACCTGATGAACAGGAATTTCATAGTCATCTTGTCCCAAATGACAATGAGAATCTATTGTCATCTTAATTGCTCCGCTATTTTAAAGATTATATCAGAAAATACTTGAGCTTTATCCAAATAAAGCATATCTGTTTTGCGTATCAAAGATTCAACCCAATGATAAATATGAATAAATTTTTGCCCCACAATTAATGAACTATTTTGGGATTGTTCATTTAAAAACTTCAAAATAAAGTAAGTGCTTAGATGCCACTGATATTTATCCTTTGAAACTTCCTGAGAAAAATCCAAAACAGCAGATATATTTAACTGTTTCATAGGCACCAAAAAACAATTCAGTTTTCTATACAAACTTAGGCCATCATAAGCACATATCTCATCAGCAATTCCTGGCATTCCTTGTGAAAGTTCTGCAACCAAAGAAAGATTTTTTTCACTAGGGTATTTTTGCTCAATCCAATGCTCTATTTGTTGTTTGGTTTTGGGGCGCAAATATACCTTCTGACATCGCGATAAAATAGTCGGTAAGAGTTTTGCTGGATTTTCAGATAAAAGGAATATAAGAGTTTTTTCAAAAGGTTCTTCCAATGTTTTCAACAGTGCATTTTGAGCATTGATATTCATCTGCTCTGCCAAAGATATTACTAAAATCTTGCAAGCTAAAGTTGTTTTTAGAGATAAAAAATTAATTCCACCACGAATATCCTCTACAGTTATTTCATTTTTTTTATCATCATCTGAAACATTTTCAACACTTTTTCCTTCTAAAATATTTTTTTGAATCCTTTTTTTGGCTTCTTCTGTCAAACCACACTCTAAAATTTTAAAACCAGAGGTCATACCTTTAGTTCCCAGCAAATCTTTAGCAACAGATTCAACTAAATCCCTTTTACCTAAACCTTTTCCGCCAACAATCAACCATGACATGGCAGTATTATCTTTTAAAAACCGTTGCGATATTTTTTGTGACTGCTCAGACATATTCATTCATCACTTTCATAATTTGTTGATGGACGTTTTCAACGGATTGATCAGCACAAATGATATGATAACGTTTTGAATCATTTTTTGCAATCTTCAAAAAGGCTTGTCGTAAATTTTGATGAAAGGAAATGTCCATATTCTCAAAGCGCCTTTCTGTATTACCTGCACGATCACAACTACGTTTTAAACCAATTATCGGATCAATATCCAAAATAAATGTTAAATCAGGAACAAAATCGGATGCAATCATTTGATAAAGTTGTTGCAATTGAGTTTGAATCAATTTATTATCGCCACGCCCATAGCCCTGGTACGCCATTGTACTGTCCATGAAGCGATCACATAAAACAACACTTCCTCTCTTTAACGCTGGCCATATCTTATGTACTAAATGATCGCGTCTGGCAGCCGAAAATAGCAAAGCCTCCGTTAAAGAATCCCAATCAGAATTTCCAGATACCAATAAAGGCCGAATCGTTTCAGCACCTTCACTTCCCCCCGGTTCTCGCGTCAACAAAACATTCTTCCCAAGCGATTCCAACGCCTCTTTTAGTAATCGAATCTGGGTAGATTTACCAGCTCCTTCTCCACCTTCAAAAGTGATGAATAATCCAGACATTTACCCCCCAAATAATGCTTTTATTTTAGAGAAAAATCCCAATTTTTTAACATCTTCCGCAGCAATTAAATCAGTTTCAACCTTTGTATTGTCCGATAGCGTTGTAATAATTTTTCCCAATTTTTGCCCTTTTTGAATAGGTGCCAAAATCGGTTGTTGGTATTGGACAATAGAAACAGCATTGATATCATCCACTAGTGCATGTGTTTGAATTAAATTTTTAGCAGGTACTGCACGAACCGTTTTTTGCGTTCCCAACCAAACATTCACTTCAGCAAGAGGTTTATTAATGGATAATAAATCAGAATTTTGAAAATTTGCCAATCCCCAATTCATCAATCTTCGAGCTTCCTCAGCACGTTCATTCATACTTTTTAGTCCGTTTATAACCATGATCAAACGACGCCCATCTTTAGTTTTAACCGAAGCCGTTAAACCATAGCCAGACTGTGAAGTATGACCTGTCTTTAAACCATCTGCCCCCTCTAAAGAATATAGAAGTGGGTTACGATTGCCTTGTCTAATTCCATTGTATGAAAATTCTTTTTGGGAATAGATTTGATATTGTTCAGGAAAATCATGAATAATATGCTGAGATAAAATAGCCAAATCCTTGGCACTCATCAAATGCTCTTTATCAGGCAAGCCTGTCGCATTTTTAAAGGTTGTATTCTTCATGCCCAATTTTTTGGCTTTTTGCGTCATTTGAGCAGCAAAAGCTTCCTCTGTTCCAGCCATATTTTCGGCTACAACAATACAAGCATCATTACCAGATTGGACAATAATTCCTTTCAACAAATCATCCAAACGGACTTTTTGATGAGGTTTTAAAAACATTGTAGAACCACCCGTTGCAGCCCCACCTTTCCTCCACGCATTTTCAGAAACTTCAAATTCATCATTTAATTTAAACTTTCCATTTTGAACCGCTTCATCAACCATATATGCTGTCATCAGTTTCGTCATGGATGCAGGATGCATCGGTTCGTCTGCATTTTTATCAAACATAACATAGCCTGTGTCCGAATCCATCAACAAAGCATATTTTGCTTTTGTCGTATAGTCTCCGGCAACAGCGATACTCGTTAGCATCGCTGTAAGCCCAAAGACCAAAACTTTTTTATCGCACAATATAGGCATCTTTATATCCCAATTGTTTCAACTCTTGTAGAGCTTTACTCGCCTGTTGCTTATCGGCAAATGGCCCCACTTTAACGACTGACAAAACACGACCATTTCTTTGAATTGTATCAATATGAACAGGATATTCAGCCATCAATCTGCCTTGCAATCTTTGGGCATTTTGTGGATTTGCAAAACTTCCCAATTGAACAGATGGACCTTCCATAACTGGAGTAACTACTTTGGCTTTCTGTTGTGTCTTCACTGGTTGCACCACAGATGTTGGAGCCGTCACAGGGGCCAATTGTTCACCATTATAAATCACTCCATCTGGTTTTTCAATCGTAAATAATTTATCATCAGCAGATGTTGTTGGGACTGGCATTGCACTTTGATACACACGACCCGCTTCTACTAATTGTTGCTTTAAAATAGCACTTTCCTCAGGCATTAAATCTACTTGAACTAAAACAGTACCAGAAACAGGCATTTCTAACTCTTTAGCAGCACTTTGAGAAACATCAATCAATCGATTGTTAACCATAGGGCCACGATCATTGACACGCGCTATAATACTTTTATTATTTTCCAAATTTGTAATTTTGACAATACTTGGCAAAGGCAAAGTTTTATGACGTGCCGAAGGAATATTCACATCATAAACTTCCCCGTTGGCAGTCAGAGCGGAATCCCCTGCTGGCATATACCAAGAAGCCAATCCCTTTTCTGAATATTCTGTTTGTTCTGCAGGAACATACCAAACACCTTTCACCTCATAAGGTTCTTCCACACGATACACCGCATTTTCCGTACGTTGATTTTCATAATCCCCCCATGAGTGAAACATTGGACCATTGGATGAACAACCGGCCAACAAAACTGTACTTAAAATAGTGGTATAAATAAATTTATTCATTACTTTAACTCCTTGTTATAAATATTTAATTTTGTCAAAACTTCACCATTAGGATAGCCGTCTGTTATCATCTTGTTATCCCGTTGGAACATACGAATCGCTTTCCGCATGTTTGGTCCCAACATTCCATCAATTGCCCCCCCATAATAGCCCATATCAGCTAAGATTTGTTGCAATCTCAGAAACTCTTGTGTGCGCAATGGCCTAAAATCAACAGGGCGCATTGGCATTTGCCTTCTATTTGCTATCATATCCGATAAAATGCCTGTTGTCAAGGCATATAATTCTAATTTATTCCACCTATTAATTAATTTAAAGTTTGGGTACGTCAAAAAAGCTGGACCATCCATCCCCATAGGTATCCTTAAAGTTGCCAAAATTTTTTCTTCTGATTCTGAAAATTGAGCATTATCTTTTCTCTTTATCCCCAACATTTCCCATTCTGAAACAGATTTATCTTGTCCCATCAAACTCCAATCAAAATTTTCGGGCAATTTGACCTCATGCCCCCAAGGTTCATCTCCATGCCATCCCATCTTATGTAAATAATTCGCAGCAGATGCCAAAGAATCAGGAATACTCCCTGTCAGGCTTTTGGTACCATTACTGTCTGCGTCCACAGCATAGGCTACAAACGTGGTCGGCATAAACTGAAAGTGCCCAAAACCACCATCCCATGACCCGTACTGAGGTGGATAAGGTTCACTTTCTAGAATATGAAAATACGCCAATAGTTCTTTTGTAAAAAAATTACGGCGACGTGGATGATAAGCCAATGTTCCCAAAGAACTAATCAAAGGTGTTTTTCCGACAAAAGATCCCAAGTCTGTTTCCATACTCCAAAGAGCCAATAAATATTCAGGCGGAATATGATATTTTTCAGCCACTCGCTTTAACCATGTTGAATATTTATGTTTATATTGTTTTGCTTTTTCAACTTTTTCTACTGTTAAACGTGATTGAATATAATCCCAAAAATTACGCAGATACTCAGGCTTTTTTAAATCTGTTTCAATTAGGTGGGGTAATAATTGCATTTTGGGCATAAATTTATTGAGTGTTTGTTGTGAAATCCCATCAGACAATGCTTGTTTTTCAAAATCATTTTGCCACATTCTAAATTCATCTGCTTGTGCACAAGCAATCCGTGTCAATAAAATAATGGATATAAAAGTTGCGCAACATATTGATTTTAAAAATTTTTTCATTATATTCCCCGATTCGCTTTCATTATCATAGCGCATTTTAAATAAAAAAGCACTTGATTTTTTTGTTTTTTTAGAATAAAATGCACCTGCTTTTAAATCAAAGGATATTTCCCGAGGAAGGGTGGTCGAGTGGTTTAAGGCACCGGTCTTGAAAACCGGCGTGGGGGCAACCCCACCGAGAGTTCGAATCTCTCCCCTTCCGCCATAAAAAAAGCATCCCCTGTGGGGTGTTTTTTTATACCTGAAATAAAAACCTGAATAAAAAGTTTGCTAAGCGTTATTAAACAATACCAAAGACAATAAAAATTTTTGTCTATTATTTTTAAAATTGACAAAATCAGATAAATATGTTATAATTATAATGTTTTCAGGAGGTTATAGTGAACATATTTGAATTTGTCTGGCAAAACAAAGACAACCCCAAAATTGTTCCCAAAGTTTTGGATGTTTTTTTGCTTTCTGAAATCTATTCGCCTTTAATTGTGCGCCAAGCCTATGATCGTTGGTCTGAGTTACCTTTTTATGTCAAAGAGAGCATCCATCCTGAAATGCGCAAAATTATTAAAAACTCCCCAAATTTTTCAAATATTTCCCTGCATCATAAAATCAATGCCTATACGATTTCACACGCCATCAAAGTATTGACCGCTTATTCAAATTGTTCTATTCCTTTAACAACAAGCAAGCATATTCCAACTTTTAAAGAAAATATACTTTCTATGCGTGGGCGTTGGGCATTAAAAAGGCTTTTACATGCTATTTGCCACAACGAAATCACAGATGATATGGCCGAATTAGCCATGAAAACCAGTAATAAATTCTTAATGGATTTAAAATATTATATTACTTGGCCAGGTTTGGAGCAGTTTAATTCAATACCTGATGCATTACTTTTTGATGGGATTAATATTCATGGACAACAAAAATATGCTTTTCCAGTTATCCAACTTTCATCAGGTTGCCAGAATAATTGTTCCCACTGTTTTGCGGATGCTAAACCACATTTATCTCATATGCCCTACCCTATTTGGAGATGCTTTTATGATGGATTGGAAAAATTGTATAAATACTGTGAAGGTGAAGAATCGTTTAAAGAACAAGGTTTGGAAAAGTTCGATCGTTTTTATCACGATTCTGATTGCGCCCAATATTACGATCCAATTATGGGAGTTGATGCTGGTGATATTTCCAATTTTTTAACATCCAATAACAGACCTTTCTTTTTCCAAACAAAAGGTATTACTGATAAAATTTCAAAAAGAGCTATTGCAAAGGCTTGTTCTAATGATGACATCCATATGTCCTTTGTCGATACCCCAAAAGAAAATATGCCCCATAATATAAAACAATTTAGGGATACTGTAGATTTGATTAAATCTGTTCCTGGACATTATGGTGTTTATGTTGCGCATCTCTTTTTAAAAGATGGCCCTTCTGTTGCGGATGAATTATTTCAAGATTGTCTTGTCGTAAAAGAAAAAATTCATGCGGGAGGACGTGCCAACCAATTTTCATCCAAACTCTTGGATAAAGAAGGTGCGAATTTAATTTTTCCAATCGTTGTTCGACCCGATGGCCAAATCGTATTACCAGAAAATAGAAAAGGAAAATATACTCAACATTATTTGGGTAGTTTTTTCAAAGAAAATCGAAAAGAGAAAGAAAAAGAATAATTATTCAGATAATTTTTTATAATCTGGCGAAACTTGGGTTAAATCGGTGGTATTTGGAAAAAGCTGTTTCAGGGCCTTTTCTAACCAATATTTTGCCTGATTCTTATCAAATTGTTCTTTTTCTTGGTAAAAATTTGCTAAATATAATTGCGCTTGAACTTCACCTTTTTGAGCTGCATAAGTATACCATTGCAATGATTTTTTTTTGTCCTGATATGCGTTTTCTTGGCGAAAAATTTCCCCCAATTTAAGCATAGCTGGAAAATAATCTTGCGCTGCTGACAGTTGATAATAATGAATCGCTTGGCCAATGTCTTGAGGCACATCTTTTCCCAATTCAAACATTTGTGCTAATTCATACTGACTTTCCGCATGTCCCATGCCAGCCATACGATTACGCCAAACTAAATCCCAATTTTTGTCTTGCGAAAAATAATCTGCTTGAACAGGAAATATCATCCCCATAGATATCAAGAATAGCCCTAATATTTTCAATAACTTTTGTGCAATTTTATTTTGGGGATAACATTTCACCCAACCTTTTGCAAATTGTTTTGCCAATTTTGCATCTTTTTTATAAAGCCGCTCAATACAATTTTTAATTTTATAATTTAACCCCTTGCACTTTAAAGTAAGAAGTCTAAAATAAACCCCTAACGCTTCAGCTTCGTCCTCTACCCCTTCCAATATTGTTGCCATTGCCAATAATGTTTCTTTATCTTGCGGATTCAAACGACATAAAACTTGATAATGTTCCAAAGCAATGGGTAATTTTTTTTGGCGCATCATAATACGGGCCAATGCTTTGTGTGCATTCCAATTATTTTTATCCAATTCAAGCACTTGCGTATAAAATTTTTCAGACATTGGATAATCTTTTAAATTTTCAGAACATACTCCCATTAAGGTCAAAACATCAACATCATATGGATTTTTTAAAACAAGGGTCGCCAAAATATTTTTGGCCCCATTATAATCTTTGATTCCTATCAAATACTTACTCTTTAACAGATCATTTTTCAAATAAGGCATATAAGAGGAGATTTTTTTGTAATTTTTTCTCTGCAATAAGTATGCAACAATATCTTGAACCACAAATGAGTTGCGATCAATGTTAAAGCTTTTTTGTAGGTAATACCATTTTTTTCTATCTTTATAACAAAAAGCAAGACCTCGATAAGCCTGAGCCCTCAATTCGCCAGATAATAAATTTTCAAAAATTTTTTTTGCTTTTTGATTTTGGTGCTGAGCCAAAGCAATCCAGCCCAATTGTAACTGAACATTTGGCATATGTACAAATGGACGATACATATCTAAAGCCTTATCATAGTCGCCATGATGCTGATAAACTTCTGCCAACGCCAAGCGATAACTCATTTGATCAGGATAGTTTTTGACAGCCAAATTTAATAAATCACAAGCCTGTGCAAAAATCCCTTTTTTATGGGCTATTAAGCCCAACAGATAAAAACAATCACCATGTGATGGACAAATAATCAAAACCTCACGGGCTTTTTGTTCCGCAGCTTTATAGTTGCCCTGATTATAATCCAAAAAAGCACTATCCAATATGTTATCAATATCATTCATCATCAATCGACCCTAATCTGCCAATGACCATTTCATGATTTATTTTAACACATTCCATCAAACCAAAACTGATAAACAACGTCATCATTGCTGTACCACCATAACTCATCATGGGCAAAGGCACACCGACAACGGGCATCAACCCCATTACCATCCCCAAATTGATAAAAACATAAAGTGCCAAGTTAACAGTTAAGCCTGCCGCTAAAACCTTACCAAAAAAATTTTGGCATTTTATGGTAATCGCAAAACCATAACTAATCAAAATAATATATAAGAGTATCAGCCCCAAAGAGCCTATCCATCCAAATTCTTCGGCAAAAACCGTGAAAATAAAATCTGTTTGTTTTTCGGGAATAAAGTTCAAATGGCTTTGCGTACCTTGCATAAAACCTTTTCCCCAAAATCCCCCTGAACCTAAGGTAATTTTGGATTGAGATATGTGATATCCAGCACCCAAAGGGTCTTTTTCTGGATTTAAAAAGGTCAAAACACGTCTTTTTTGATAATCATGCAATAATGACCAAATAATTGGAAACGTCCCCAATGCAGCCAATCCAAGCACAACAAATTTCCATATTTGAACACCAACCAAAAAGAAAACAGACACACTCATAAAAACCAACATCATCGCCGTTCCTAAATCTGGCTGTTTTAAAATCAATAAAACTGGAACAACTACCATTAAAACAGGAGGTATAGTATATTTAATGGAACGAATATCATCCAAATCAGCACCATGAAAATAGCGTGCTAAAGCAAGTACTAGAGCTATTTTCATAACCTCGGATGGTTGTACCTTCATAATACCAAAATTTAACCAACGTTGGGCTCCCATCCCCGTATAACCAACCAAATCAACAGCCAATAACATGAGTAAGGCTGCGCCATAAATCCAATAAGCATACTTCATCCATAACCTCAAATTGGAAAAAGCGATTACAATCAAAATACCTAAACTCAAAATAAAATGAAAAGATTGTTTACTGATCCAATGACCTCCAACAGAATATAAAACCCCCAATCCAATAAACACCACCAAAGAAATAAAAAACAAATATATATAATCAAAACCCTTAATTTTATCCATTAACGATAAATTATAATCTTTCATATAGCAATTTCTATCTTTAAAAAAGCTCATTTCTCACCTTCTAAATCTAAACGTAATGTTTCTTGTAAAATCTTTGATGCAATGGGCGCTGCGACACGGCTGCCACCACCACCATGCTCCACCACCACAACAATGGCATAGCGAGGATCATCTGTAGGTGCATAGGCAGCAAACAAGGCATGATCACGATATTGCCAAGGAATATCTTTTTCCTTTAGCAGCCCTTTATCACGTTGCTCTTGAGTTATACGACGTACCTGTGTTGTGGCTGTTTTACCAGCCATTTTCATCCCATTCAAATTAAAACGAGCCCCATAGGCTGTTGCTCCTGGTTCATTAACAACTTGAAACATACCTGTTCGTACAATATTTAAATTTTGAGGATCAAAATCCAAATTTTTAACATTTGCTTTTGTACTTTTTAATAGATGAGGCTGTATCAATTTTCCACCATTTGCAATTGCAGCAACAGCACGAACAATTTGAAGAGGTGTCACATTTAAAAAACCCTGACCAATACTTAAATTTAAAGTATCCCCCATGCGCCAAGAATCATTAAATTTTTTCTTTTTCCATTCAAAAGAAGGAACAATCCCTGCTCTTTCCCCTTCCATCTCTATCCCTGTTTTTTCTCCAAAACCCAATTTGCGAGCCGTATTCAATATATTTTCCGCCCCAATACGCTGAGAAATTTCATAAAAGTAAACATCGCATGAAGCTGCAAGAGCTCCTATTAAATCCAAGGGACCATGCCCTGTTGACTTCCAACAGTGAAACTTTTGTTCGCCCAATTTAGTATGCCCTGCACAATTAATTGTCGTATGCTGTTTTATTGTTTTGCTTTCTAAACCCGCCAGTGCTACCACAAGTTTAAATATTGATCCAGGTGAATAAGTTCCATTCAAAGCTTTATTTTGAAGTGGAGAACGTTTATCATCGCGTAATTTTTCCCAGTTTTTGACACTGATTGGCGCCAGGAACAAACTTGGATCAAATGAAGGAGCTGAAACCATTGATAATATTTCACCTGTATTTACATCCATAACAATGGCACTGGCGGCATGTTCACCCAAAGTTGATAATGCAAATTTTTGTAAGCGATTATCAATAGTCAATTTTATATCTTTTCCTGGTACAGGATTTGCTTTTTCCAAAATCCGCACTGTACGGCCCGATGCATTAACTTCACTTTTTAAATAACCTGGAACACCTTTCAACAAATTATTTTGACTTTTTTCAATACCCGTTTTCCCAATTCTGTAGCCAGGCAAATCCAACAAAGGATCATCTTTTTTATCGGTATCAGAATCTGTGAGTAAAGACACATATCCCAATGTGTGTGCATAGCGTTCTTTTTCACGATATCGCCGGATTTTTCCACGTTCTATTTGTACACCTGGTAAATCTGGTGCATTAAGATATAACAAAGCAACTTGCTCAGACGACAAATTATCTTTCAAACGAACCAACATGAAATCACGCTTGCGCTTTAAATCCTTTTGAATGTGTTCCAATTCCTCTTCGTCTAAATTAATAATCATTGAAAAACGTTTTAATACTTTTTTATAATCCTTGGCTTGTTCCTTAATTAAAACAGCTTGAAAAGTACTGGTATTATCCGCTAATATCACACCATTTCGGTCATAAATCCTTCCCCGATCTGGCATTGTTAAACGAACAGATAAACGATTTTTTTCGGCCATCAAGAAATATTTATCACCCAAAATAATTTGTAAATAAAATAAACGTCCAATTAAAATAATAAACACTATTAGAAAGAAACTAGATAAAACCATCAATCTTTTTGTAAGGATATGCTTTTTTTCATAACGCCATACAACCATCACACATCCTTTGTATATAGATTTAACTTAGCAGTTATCCACACAATAATCGGATAAAACATGCAAGTAAATAAATATTGGACAAACCAAAATGATGGTGTTACCCATAAATTTGTTGTAAATCGTGCTAACCAAACCCATACTATGTCTACAAACAACATTAAAATACAAAAAATAATCCATAAATGACAAAAAGAAAGATTATATAGATAACTTTTAAACAATTGCGCCATAAAGAACATTATAACATATATAAAAGCATTTAAACCCAATATAGCAGATGGGGATAGAAAATCTGTCAATAAACCAAGCCCAAAAACAATCAACACATTCAACCTGTTAGAACCAAATAAAGCAAAGTAAAATATCACAACCAAAATAAACGGAATATTTTGATGAAAATTTTGAAACAAGCGTGTTGGAATAACCCCTATACAAACAAACAAAATAGCCCATAAAATGGGGAAAAAATAGTATAAAAAATTTTTCAATAATTTTGTTTTCACAGCGACTCCAAATCTTCACTTAAAAGATTTTCTGTTAATCCAAAATCTATCAGCCGAACAAATGTTAAACCGTTAATATTTTCAAATAATAGCACACGCGGAGCATTTTCATTTTCTTGATCAACCCGACCAATGGGTAAATTAGATGGATAAATTCCCATATATCCGGATGAAAAGACAATATCATTTTTTTGTGCATATTCTTTTTCATCAGTAAATTGCAAATAGGGCCTATCAGTATTATCTCCAATCAAAAAGGCTACTTTTTTTTCCTGCCCAACATAGACAGGGACATGAGACATATAGTCAGTCATGGGCATTAAACGAGAATATTTTTTCCCAACATGAGTAATTCGCCCAAATAATCCAACTGGTCCAAATGCAAGCATTCCCTTTTTTACACCCTGTTCACGACCAGCCTGCACAACAAAAGAACGACCAAATTCCCCTCCCTCATCTAAGACAATTTCAGCCATTATTTCTTTTACTTTATTTGAAATTTTATAATTAAAATGTCTTTTTAATTCAATATTCTCTGTTTGTAATTTTAAGGCCTGTAATTGCCACTTTTTTAGATCTTGATTTTCTTGTTTTAACTCAATATTATTTTGATAAGTGAAAATCAAATCCTTAACTCCCTCTGTACCACTTTTTATCCAGAGAACGGGACGTTTTACAACAGAAACAACAGGAGTTATATACTCCCATAGAATAGTCCGAATCTCGGTAACAGCTGGGGAATCGGAACGCACCAAAACCATGATGAGCAACGCAACAAACAAAAAGAAAAGAGGTAACAAACGTCTTATCTGTGCCCTTATACGTTTTAAACGAAAGACTTTGCTCTCCATGGGCAACCTCTTTCAACTTAATACATACTGGTCAGTATATTTTCAAATTTACTGATTTCTTCTATTGTACGCCCTGTCCCCAATACGACACATTGCAAAGCATTTTCTGCAACAGAAACAGGCAAACCTGTTGCTTTTCGTAAAACTTCATCCAACCTTTTTAACAAGGAACCACCACCTGTTAAAACAATACCTTTATCCACGATATCCGAAGATAACTCAGGATCTGTGTGTTCCAATGTTTCTTTAACTGCCTCAATGATTTGGGCTATGGGGGCTGCCAGTGCTTCTGCAATCTGGCGCTCCGAAATTTTTATTTCTTTAGGAACACCATACATCAAATCTCGTCCCTTGACTGGAATTATTTCACCATCACCCTTACTGGGCATAATGGCAGAACCTATAGATTTTTTAATTCGTTCAGCCGTTGATTCACCAATCAATAAATTGTGATTACGACGAATGTAGGAAACAATTGCTTCATCCATTTTATCCCCACCCACGCGAACAGATAAAGAATACACAATCCCCCCCAAACTCATGACAGCCACTTCAGTCGTACCACCACCAATATCAACAACCATGCTACCAGATGCTTCATGCACTGGCAAGCCAGCACCAATAGCTGCTGCCATAGGTTCTTCAATCAAATAAACCTTACGCGCATGACTATTCTCAGCCGCCTCCTGAATGGCACGACGCTCAACAGCAGTTGAACCAGATGGCACACAAATCACAATCATAGGGCGAGAAATTCCCCGACGTTCTAAAGCCTTTGAAATAAATCGGCGTATCATTTCTTCTGCCACATCAAAGTCAGCAATCACACCATCACGTAAAGGACGAATTGCCTGAATTTGTGCATGGGTTTTTCCCAACATTTGTTTTGCCTCATTTCCCACGGCTATCACTTGCTTTTTACCACGATTTTCAGCGATTGCCACAACAGATGGCTCATTTAACACGACGCCACGTCCACGCACATAAACCAATGTATTGGCTGTTCCCAAATCAATTGCCAAATCAGATGAAAATAATGTTAAAAATTTCTTCAAGCGTGCGATTGTATTCATTCTAAATCCTTTCTTTAGAGCTATCTTTTATGTTCATACACAAATTTCATCAAAAAAACAAGTACTTTTTAATAAAAAAACTAAATTTTTCTGCCAGAAATTTTTTTTATCATTCTGTACAATGTTTTTATTTCGGATGAAGTCAATTCATTGCGTACAAAGATGTTTCGCATATTATTTATCATCCTCTGCTTTTTATCAGCCCATTGAAAATAACCATTTTGTGATAATGTATTTTCCAAAAAAGTTAAAAATTGTTCTAATTCGTCATGTGAGGCCAAAGAATAATTCTTATTTTCAATCACATCATTTTGACTGTTCCACCAACTCCAACCAATCAATAAAACAGCTTGAGCTAAATTAAGTGATGGGTGAACAGGATTTAAATTGACAGATAAAATTGCGTTGGCCAAAATAAGATCATCATTTTCCAAACCAGTACGCTCCGGTCCAAAAATCAATGCAACCTTTTGTTTTGATTTTAGAAGTTGATTTATTTTTAAATTAGCGCTTTCGGGAGAACAAACCGATTTAACCATATCCCGTTGACGTGCTGTTGTTGCAAACGTATAATTCACATCCGAAAGAGCCAAGGATAATGAATTATACTTTTTTGCTTGTTCCAAAATACTCTGCGCACCTGATGAAGCGGAAATCGCTTCTTTTGAAAGTTGGGATTGCTTCGGATTTACCAAGCGTAATTCTGATAAACCACAATTCATCATTGCCCGTGCAACCATCCCTATATTTTGAGCCAACTGTGGCCGTACCAAAACAACTATAGGAGCCAACCTTTTAAGATTTTTTTTATATTTCATTCGAACTAGCGCACTTCATCATAGGTCACAGACACCGCTTCTGCTCCAACACTTGGACCTGACTCTGTCAACATCTGTAATGTTCTAGGTATTACAGTTTTATCCACAGAATTGAGACTATCCAACTCCTCTTTTTTTAAATTGGGAACTTCCTGATTTTCAATTAAACCAATAAAAGCCTCAAAAGGATCTTCATCAATTTCTTTTTCCTGTTCTTCCCAAGTTTTTTTCATCAATCTGGTACGCACAACTTTACGTGCAGATTCTTTACGAATTATATCAGAATCTTTTTTTGAAAACAATCCTTCATGCCCCATTTCATTGAGCAAATCTGGATCTGATGTTCTACCTGACGCATCCTGATCACGCATAGACTTTAAAATATCTTTCACAATCATTCTATCATGAAAAACCTTCATGTCCAAAATTTGACGCACTCTATTCATAGCTTCAGGTGATTTTTTGCGTAATGTGTTTTGGGCATTCACAACCAAGGGAAGTCCCAAAAGTATACAAAATAAAATTTTTCGAAACATTCTCCCCCCCCTTCTTACTTTTTTATTTCGACAATACTTTCTTTTTTAGTTTTAAAAACAGGCAAATACTAGCTGGGATTGATAAGAGATAAAAAACACCAAGAACACTCATCACAATCCACGTATATGTCATCAAGCCTGCAATCAACAAAAGAAGAAAAACAAGTAAAATCCACGCATAATCACGATCAATATGAATATGCTTTAAACAAAAAGTTGGAATTTTACTAGCCATCATTACACCAGAAAATACAACAAAAGTACCAGCAAACAACGGTGAACGCAGAAAACTATATGTTTGATTTGTAGCTAACCATAAAATTAAAGGCAACATCGCCAAAGCTCCACCAGCAGGAGCCGGCACCCCCATAAAAAAGTGCTTCCAATAATCTGGTTGCTTTTCGTCTAGCATTGTATTAAATCGAGCCAATCGTGTCGCACAACACATTGCTAAAAACAAAATAAAACACCATGCAATCCCAACCGCCATAGGTTTATAGGCTATATTATTCATAGCCATCAGACGATATTGAGCATTCATGCTCCATTGATACATCAATAATCCTGGCGCCACACCAAAACTTACAAAATCTGATAAAGAATCCAACTCAGCCCCAAATTTAGATGAAACCCCCAATAAACGCGCCACTTTCCCATCTAGAAAGTCGAAAAGACCAGCCAAAATAATAAATATAACAGCCATTTTCCAGTTCCCCCATAAAGACATATTTATAGAGGAAACACCGAACGCTAATGCCAACATAGTCACTGCATTTGGAAAAATAATTTTCGGGTTTACTTCTTTATTTGTCATTTTTTTACTCCTCACCTAATTTTGCGATAACAGTTTCACCTGCAACCATTGTTTGGCCTACCAATACTTCAGGTTTTACTTTTTTGGGCAAATAAACATCTAATCTGGATCCAAAACGAATCATCCCAAAGACTTGTCCTGCTTTCAAGTCATCCCCTACTTTTAAAGGACAGTAAATCCTACGGGCTACCAAACCTGCAATTTGTGTAAAAGCTAACTGAACTTTGTTGTCAGTTGTCAACAAAATTTCTTGACGTTCATTATCTTCACTATCTTTTTCGGCAACACTGACAAACTTTCCTGGATGATAATTTAAAGCAGTCACTTTTCCCGAAACAGGTGCACGATTCACATGCACATTAAAGACACTCATAAAAATACTCACACGTGTCAACTTTTTATCTTTCATTTTAAAAGCCTTAGGGGTATCCACTTCTTCTATTTTACATACGATACCATCAGCAGGGGCCAAAATCAAATTCTCACCTGTTGGAACAACACGTTCAGGATTACGAAAGAAATAGAATGAAAACACACAGAATGGGCCAAAAAGCAACCCAAACCATGCAGAAATGAACCCAAATGCAATAGAGATAGTCAAAACAACCCCTAAAATTTTTAAACCCTCTTTATGAACAGGTGGCACAAGGTAACGACGCCAAGACAAATCTGGAAAATCACTGTTTATTTTTTTCTTCATGATAACTCCTTTTTCAGTACCTTAAACTATTTTTTTATATAATGCAACAAAATTTTTAATAATTTTGATTTGACATTTTATCTAAAATGATTTAAATTGGCTCTGCTTATGTCATTGCACATAAGCCGGAACTGAAATTCCGTTCGTGTCGGAGTACCGCCTGCGGGCGGATGGTCTACTGAATATATTGAATAAGTAGCACTGCTCGACATGACAGTTTTTCAGCGTCCGTCCACTTTTAAAAAAGTGGATTTTTTATTTTTAAAAGGAGGTTATCATGACAGAGCGCGGGCGCAGTTTAACAGAGATGTTGGGGACATTGGCTATAGTGGGTATATTGTCTGTTGTGGGGATATGGGGATATCGCCATATAGTCAATTCCCATGATGCCAACACGATTTTACACGATATCAATATGATGGCACATACGTGTTCTGCTCAAATGGTCATGATGGATCGGACAGAATGTGCTTTATCCGATTTTTCCAATAAAATTGATGATAAATATCCTGTGTCTGCCCAAAAGGTCAATCAGGACTACTTTAAATTGGTTGTATCCAATATTCCCCAATCCATTTGTCAGGAGCTGTTAAATAAGGGGATGCCTTTGGCCAGCCAAATTATACCCTTTACGTGTGTTGTAACGAATCAATTTGAATGGACATTTCATAAAAATTTAGAAGGTGCTGTTTCCACAAAATTTTGTCACAGCGATTTAGATTGTAATGTATGTGGGGTATGTCAAATAGCGGATGGTCAAAGTCAAGGGATTTGTATAGGGTCTTGTGCTACCCCTACCCATGCGTGTGAAACGAATGAGGATTGTAATCAAGAAAATGAATGTATGGTTTGTAATCTTGAAGCGCACTCCTGTCAAGATGGCTGCGAAAAACTGGAATATTTGGAATCCACTGGAGCACAGTATATTGATACGGGTTATGTGCCAACTTCAACGACTTTAAAATACGAAACACACGTTTATACACCTGATATGCCAACTGCAGAACAAGATATAGTTGGATATTATATTCTGAATGGTGGTGGAAATGTTTTAGGTTTATATCAAAAATATGTTTTTAATTATACAAAAGAAGCACCAAATCCAGCAGATGTAAATACTACTTCTGCTACTTTTTCTGGTGCAAACGACTTTTATATAAGTGCTGAAGCAAATGGAGATACTTTAATAAAAAGTTTAACTGTAAATGGGGTAACTACAACAGGAACTTTGAGAGCAAAACAAACCGTTTTTTCTAATATACTTTTATTTAAAGCAAATCCAAGGGAAAAAAACTATGTTGGCAAGATGTATTACTGTAAAATATATCATAACGGAACACTTATTCGTGATTTCATCCCCGTTCTTTCGCCTGAATCATCACAATACTCAGGCGAACCTTGTATGTTTGATAAAGTAACAAAAAAACTTTTCTGTAATGCCGGCTCTGGCAATTTCAAAACCAATAAAGACGAATAGATTTATATTTGGTATTATAATACCACACAAAAAACTGCTTGACATTACTAATCTTATCTGATATAATTTAAACGTTTTTTAACAAAAAGGAATAAAAATGACAACAAAACAAACACAAAATATCAAACCAGCTGACGCTGATATCAAATGGTATTTGATTGATGCGACTGATTTGGTTTTGGGACGTTTGGCCAGTCAAATTGCCACCATTTTGCGTGGTAAGAATAAGGCCTGCTATACCCCCAATCAAGACTGTGGCGACTATGTTGTGGTCATCAATGCTGCGAAAATCGCTGTCACAGGTAAAAAAGAAGAACAGAAGCATTACTATCATCACACTGGCTATATCGGTGGTATTAAGGATGTCACTTTAAAGGCTCAATTGGCTGAACACCCTGAACGCGTTTTGATTAACGCTGTGAAAAAGATGATTTCTCGCAATAAATTAGGACGTCAACAAATGACAAAATTGCGTGTCTTTGCTGGGGCAGAACATACTCATGCCGCACAAAACCCAATCGTGTTGGACATTGCCAAGAAAAACCCCAAAAACAAGAGAGGTGAATAATGGTCGCAAAAAAAGAAACAGAAAAAAAGACAACCAAGAAAACAACAGCCAAAAAAGAAACAACGAAAACTGTTGTGGAAAAGAAAGTTTCAAAGGTTGCCAAGAAATCTTTGGAAGACTTGAAAACTGTCGTCAATGAAGAAAAAACAATTGAGACACCAAAGGAAGAAACAAAAGAGGTAAAAGTAGAAGTTGCCACCAAACGTGAACCCAAAAAGGATAAATTTGGTCGCAGTCAAGCAACTGGTAAAAAGAAAAATGCCATTGCCCGTGTTTTCATTAAATTGGGTAAAGGAAAAATCGTCGTCAATGATCGCGATATGAAAGATTACTTCCCTCGTCCTGTGTTACAAATGATTATCAACCAGCCTTTTGTTGTGACAAATCGTGTGGGTGAATTTGATGTTGTTTGCACAGCTATTGGTGGTGGACTTTCTGGTCAAGCATATGCATTGCGCCATGGTATCAGTCGTGCTTTGGACTTGTTTGAACCCGAATTGCATACCGCTTTAAAGAAGGCTGGATTCTTAACACGTGATAGCCGTGTGGTTGAACGTAAGAAACCTGGTCTTTCCAAAGCCCGTAAGAGATTCCAATTCTCAAAGAGATAAAAATTATTTTCAAATTTTTGTGGGTCGCTTTGGCGGCCCATTTTTTACTTGACAATTGCATCTAACATAGATAGTATAACTTCGCGATGTTTAAAAAAAGAATACATATTTTATCAATATCTGATAAAATGACCCCATTTAAACATCTAGCAGGACGGTTTAAATACCGTCCTTTTTTAATAGAAAAAAGGAGGAAAAAAATGTCTGTAACACAAATTGTTATTACTGGAGGTCCTTGTGCGGGAAAAACAACTTGTTTAAGCACCCTAGAACAGCGACTTAACGAAAAAGGCTATAAGGTTATTACAGTTTCTGAGGCATCCACGGAAATGACTTTATCCGGAATTCATGTACCAGAAATTGGTATCCTACCCTATGAAAAACTACTGATAGAGCTGCAATTAACCAAAGAAAAAATTGCGAATGAGGCTGCCAAATTATACTCCAAATCAGTCATTTTACTTGACAGAGGAATTCCTGACTGCTTAGCCTATATGGATTCCAAAGATTATGAAAATATCTTGAAACTCCATAACATTAAACCGAATGAAGCCTGCAATAGATACGATGCTGTTTTTCATATGGTAACTGCCGCCAATGGAGCCGAAGAATTTTACACCTGTGCAAATAATCCCGCGCGCCGCGAAAATAATTTAGATATTGCACGTTTGACTGATGAAAAAACGCAACAAGCCTATGTGGGACACCCTCACTTGCGCATTATTGATAATTCAACTAATTTTCATGATAAAATCAATCGGCTATGCAATAGTGTTTTTGATGTCTTAGGAATTCCTGTCCCCTTAGAAATTGAACGAAAATTTTTAATTCAAAAACCTAATGAAAAAGACCTAACAGCACATGGTGCAGTCGCTCAAAAAATTATTCAAGCGTATCTACCAAACCATGGTTCAACCCAAAGGCGTATCCGAGCACGTGGAAACGAAAATGGTTTTACCTACTTTTATACAGAAAAGCAATCCTTCTCACCATTAAAACGCATTGAAAAAGAAAGAAAAATTTCACAAAATGAATACATGTCTTTATTGACAGAAGCTGAAACTATAATCAATAAAACGCGTTGGTGTTTTGTTGATAAAGGACAATATTTTGAGCTAGATACCTTTGACTCTGAACCCAATAATGCATTATTGGAAATTGAATTAAATCATGAAAATCAACAAATTTCTTTACCAAACTGGATAAAATCCATAAAGGAAGTTACTTTTCTTGATGAGTTTAAAAACTATAATATCGCCCAAAAAGGATTTCCAAAAACAAATTTCATGTCCATACCACCAGCTAAAAATAAATGAATTATTTTTTACTTGACAATGTTCTACTTTTGTTCTAATATTGGAACAAAAGTAGAACAAAGGAGCTCTATATGACACCAAAACAACATATTTTATGGGAATTTATTCGGGATTATAGCAAAAAAAATGGCTATGCTCCCAGTTTTGATGAAATGAAAGATTTTATGAACTTAAAATCAAAATCAAGTATTCACCGATTGATTAAAGAGCTAGAGGAGCAAGGTATACTGAGCCGTATACCGCATCAAACAAGAGGTCTTGCCTTACCAGAGGCTAAAGAAATTGCGGCGAATGATTGTGCCTATCTGCCACTGTATGGAAAAATTGCAGCGGGATTACCGATTGAAGCGATTGCCAACGAAAGTGAAAAAATTGCTGTTCCAAATGATATGTTGGGTCAAGGTGACTACTATGCACTAACAGTTGAGGGAGACTCAATGATTGGGGCTGGAATTATGAATGGTGATACGGTTATCATCAAACATGCAAAAAATGCCAATAATGGTCAAATTGTGGTGGCTTTAGTTGACGAATATGAGGTAACACTCAAAAAATTTCATAAGCGGGGTCATTCTATTGCATTGGAACCCGCAAATCCTGCCTATGAAACACGTATTTTTACAGACGATCGTGTTGAAGTTCAAGGAATATTAGTGGGACTTATGAGACATTATGGAGAAAATTAAAAATGACACCTAAAGAGTTGATTGAAAATTTTTCTTACCTTACAGATTGGGAAGATAAATATCGCTATGTAATTGAGCTGGGCGAGCAGATGTCTGCTTTACCTGAGTCAGAATGTAATGAAACCAATAAAGTAGTTGGATGTCAATCTCAAGTATGGATTAAAGGTGAAAAAAAAGAGGATAAATTTTACTTTCTAGCAAACAGTGATGCTGTTATTGTTCGGGGGCTAGAAGCCATTTTATTAACTTTAGTCAATGGTAAAACACGTGATGAAATTTGCGCTTTAAATTTGCCCGAAATATTTAAAAAGTTAGGATTAGAAGAAAACCTATCCCCTACTCGCCGAAATGGGTTCGCCGCTATGATTGAGAGAATTTATTCATTGATAAATTCCTCAACCCTTTAATGGCCAATGATTTTTCACGGACAATTTTAACCTGTATTTTTTGATTAAATTTAGGTAATTTTTTGTCATGAAAAGTTTTTAAAAAATCTTTTAAATCTTTTTTATTTTTGGGAACTAATCCACCCCATAAATAGATACGATTTAACATTAATCCAGTGGCAATATTCCCTGCAATTTTTCCCCAAAGTTCATAAAATTTTTGATATGCTTTTATTGCATGTTTATCCTTATTTTGTCGCATTTCATCCAAAAGCTTTGCAGAGCAAACCTCCTTTTTTCCACCCAAATCATGATAAATGCGTAAAACACCTTGACCAGAAAGTAAATATTCTTTTTTACGTTTCTTTTCATCTAAAACTAATCCAAATTCACATGGATAAATGCATCCATTTAAAATGAGTGAAGTCCCCATTCCTGTACCAACATTCATTAACAATGCCTTTTGCCTTTCAGGCAATTTTAAACCATGAGCTTGCGCAACCATATCATTGATAATTAATACCTTTTTTACTTTAAAAGTTCTTTTTAATTCTGATTCTGACAATTGCCATTTTGGACGATTTGTCCATTGAACTTTTCCCTTATAAACTGGTCCTGCAACAGAAAGATATATACCTTGAATCTTCTCAGACACAAAAAATTTTTCAATCAGCTCCAATGGCGTTTTAAAATCACCACAATTTACTTTTATTAAGGGCGTCATTTTATTTGATTTTAAACACGAAAACCGTGCATGAGTTCCACCTATATCAGCCAATAGAATTGTCATTTTTTTCCTTTAAAACAAAACCTCATGATCACGCAAATAAGCCATCAATTGTGTACGCACAGAAAGGTGTTCAGTCTTCAATAATCGTTCCATATAGTTTTGCAATTCTTCTTGGTTTACTCCAAGCAAGGCTGTTTTCACCCGCAATAAGCTATGTGGATTCATAGAAAGAGAAGTGTACCCCAAACTAATCAGGGCCATTGCCTCTAATGTACGTCCTGCCATTTCACCACAAACTGAACACGGCACATGTGCTTGACGACAAGTTTTTTGGATATAATCCAACGCCATTAAAAAAGAAACATTCAACGTATCATATCTAGAAGATACATTGATATTTCCCCGATCTGCCGCAAACATAAATTGCATCAAATCATTTGTGCCTACTGAGATAAAATCGAAATAATGAACGAAATTCTTCAACCCAAAAATGAGTGACGGAATTTCCAACATACTCCCTACGTGGACTTCCGATGGTAATGTTTCACCTCTTTTTTCTGCACTTTTTAGTTCTAATTCTAATGTTCTTTTTGATGCCAAAAATTCACCTATGTCTGCTATCATGGGAAACATTACCCATAAGGGTTTACCATCTACTGCACGAATCAATGCTCGTAATTGTGTACGCAACAAAGCACGTCTATCTAGCGTCATTCGTGTCGAACGCCAACCCATAGCTGGATTTTCCTCTGGTTGATGATGCACATAGGGTAGAACCTTATCTGAACCGACATCTAAGGTCCTAAAAATGACAGGTCGCCCCTTGGCGTGTGCCAAAACTTTTTGATAAGTTCTTACCTGTTCTGAACAATTTGGTAATTCTTTTGCCAACATAAAGGGTAATTCTGTTCGATAAAGTCCCACCTTATCAAAAGGTGGAGCATTGGCAACCAACAAATCATCCGCTAACCCTAAATTGATTCCCAATTCGATTACTTGTCCATCCAATGTTTGCGCCAAATTATCTTTATTCTTATTCTCTTGCAACAATCTTTTATGCTCGCTTGCTTGATAACGATGTAATTCATCAATCACCTCATCGGATGGATTTTGATAAAGACGACCATTTTGCCCATCTAAGATTAACAAATCTCCTGATTGAACCTGTTGACAAATATTTTCAATTCCCCCCAATAAAGGAATTCCATAGGCACGTGCTACAATAGTGACATGCATCGTCTGACTTCCTTCTGCTAAGGCGATACCCTTTATCTTTGATAAATCATAGTCCAACAATTCAGCGGGGCCTAAACTTTGTGCAACCAAAATAACTTGTTTAGGAATGACCTTTAATTTTTTGCCAGATTTTAGTCGTTCCAATATATGTAAAATACGAACAGCCAAATCTTTAAAATCGCTCAGTCGTTCACGCAAGTAAACGTCCTCAATTTTTCCAATACGTTCCACTATTTGATGCGTTGCTTGGTGCACAGCTGTTTCTGCTGTATACCCTTGATCAATGATCTGAATAATCTGACGATTCCAACCACGATCCAGCAATAGCATTTTCGAAGTTTCCAAAAGTGCTTTTTGTTCATCAGCTATTTTACCTGTCAAAGTTAAATCTAACTCTTCTTTCAAAATAGAACAAGCATCCAGAAAGCGTGTCCGTTCTTGATCTTGATGATTGGAACGTTGAGGCGTATACTGCTCTAACGGACGCAAAACTAACGCCTGAGCTTTGGCGAACCCTTCCACAAAAGCTATACCATCAAATTTTTGACAAGATAAACTTACTTTTTCCATCAAATCCCCCGTTTTGGATTTAGTTTAAAACCTTAAATTCATAAAGTCAAGGGAAAAATGCCAATTAATAAAATTACATATCTTCCAAGAAGGTACGCAACTTACGTGAACGGGTCGGATGTTTTAATTTACGTAATGCTTTAGCTTCAATCTGGCGAATACGCTCACGGGTAACAGCAAATTGAGCCCCCACCTCTTCCAAAGTGTGGTCTGTATTCATACCAATACCAAAGCGCATACGCAACACACGCTCTTCACGTGGCGACAATGTTGATAAAACCGCCGTACATGACTGACGCAAATTTGCCTGAATTGCCGCTTCCAAAGGTTGAATTGTATTTTTATCTTCAATAAAATCCCCTAAATGCGTATCTTCTTCATCACCAACAGGTGTTTCCAAAGAAATCGGTTCTTTGGCAATTTTCATAACCTTTTTTATTTTTTCAGCGGTCATATTTAAGCGTGGAGCCAATTCTTCAGGAGTTGGCTCATGTCCTGTTTCAATCTGCATTTGATGAGAAGTACGTAACATTTTATTAATCGTTTCAATCATATGAACGGGGATGCGAATCGTTCTCGCCTGATCTGCAATCGCACGCGTAATAGATTGACGAATCCACCATGTTGCATAAGTAGAAAACTTATTACCTCGTTGATATTCAAACTTATCTACAGCCTTCATCAAGCCAATATTTCCCTCTTGAATCAAATCCAAAAATTGCAAATTTCGATGCATATAACGTTTAGAAATAGCAATCACTAAGCGCAAATTTGCCTCAATCATTTCTTGCTTAGCCTTATTCATTTCTTGACGACCTTTACGCACAATATTCACCAAGTTGCGATAGATCGCTATTGGCATTCCTGTTTCTTTTGAAATATTCAAAATACTTTCATAGATGGCTCTTGCTTCAGGCCTGCACTGATCATAAAATGTATTCCAGGATTTGCTTTTTGAAACAACCTTCTTTTTCAACCAATTTAAATCCCCTTCATGGTCTTTATATACCTTTAAAAAGTCATCACGATCAATTTTACAACTGCTTGCCAAACGCAACAGACGCCCCTCCTGCATCATCAAGGCAGAATTGATATCGTTGATACGATTGACCAACATATCCAAATGGACAGGATTTAAATGTAATTGTTTGATATCTTCAACCAAAGATGCACGCAAAGACTTATATTTATTGATTAAAGCTGTATCATTTTTTTGTTGTTTAACAACTTTAATCATATAATCAGATTGTAGCTTTAAGAACTTTTTAAAATTTTGTTCAATTTTAAATAAAGAATCCAAAACAATAGGCAGCAGTGTGATTTCCATTTGATCCAAAGAAAGCATTCCGTCGTCTTCATCATCCTCTTCTGCAACTGAGGAATCTTCGTCTTCCTCTTCACTTGCATCTTGGACGGGGGGAGCAACATCAACAGTCCCTACCAATGCAGTTCTAGGCGCATCTTCCATCGCTGCCTCCAAATCAATGACCTCACGCAGCAAGATGCGTCCTTCGGATAAATCCGCATGCCAATCTGCTAATTGTTGAGCTGTCAAAGCAGATTCAGCCAAACCATCCATCATCACACCAAAACCAGCCGCAATACGTTTTGCAATTGCAATTTCACCTTCCCGTGAAAGTAAATCAACTGATCCCATTTCACGTAAATACATCCGGACAGGATCTTTAATCCCTGGCATTGTGATAGAAAGCTCTGTTTTAGTATCTGAATCAGTACTATCAGTGGGGGTATCTTCTTCAACAACATTTGTTCTGTCTATAACATCCGTAATGTCATCCGTGCTGTCAACTAAGTTAATACCCATTTCAGTCAATGCTGAAACCAATTGTTCCCATTTTTCATCTGTTTGAACCTCTTGGGGTAAAACTTTACGCAAATGCTCTATCGCCAAAAAACCACGCTCTTTACCTTGTTCGATCAAATTCGCAAACAAAGCACGAGAATCTTGAACTTCTGAATTATTATCCAAAGTTTCTTTTTCCAAATTGATTGATGTCATTATTACCCACCCTAAAAAAATAACGTTATTTGTATATTTTAACACTTTTTTTTCAATAAGTCAATTCTTTATTCAAAAAAATAATCAAAAAAGATGTATTGACAAGTCATATTCTTTTATGTAAAATAAACGTAATAGTTGTACCAAGGAGGCAAAATGAAAAAAACATCCCAAAGTCAAGGAAATATTCGTGGTCGATTAGCAGATGGCACCCCAAATCCTGTGGACTTACACGTTGGAAAGCGCATGTATATTCGTCGCACCATGATGGGCATGAGTCAAGAACGCCTCGCCGCTGAGTTAGGCATAACTTTTCAACAGGTGCAAAAATATGAAAAAGGGCTCAACCGCATTGGTGCTAGTCGCCTATGGGATATTGCCCAAGTCTTAGGGGTGGGCGTTGAATTTTTCTACGAAGATTTAGATGAAATTGCCAAGGAAAAAAGTCCACGAAAAATATCAACGCACCTTCAGTTATCTGATGATTCTGAAGAAGTTTTCAATATAGATGCTTGGCTGAGAAAAGATGTTGTTGCATTGGTAAAGGCCTATACAAAAATCAAAGATGTAACAATCACACAAAATATATTGAACTTAGTTGAGTCTGTTGCAGAAAAAGAAGATTCGGAAAATACTTAGCTAATCCTAATCTTTATTTGTTTTAAAAGTACCACTGCCAGAATTACAATAAAGTTTTAACTTTCCATTTTCTGAGTCAGCCACTTTATTGAGCATACAATTCCCTTTAGGTGATTTAACAGGAACAAAATCACGAACGAGTGTTCCATCATCAGGATTCCACAACTTACAGAAGTAAATCATATTTGGATAATAAGAACCTGCACCGAATAAGGTCATTGATGTAGTACCTTTACTCTTTACTTTTTCTCTGAGCAATACATCGTCAGCATATATTTTATCTTCTTTCCACTTCATAACGTGGTATTCTGTAATTGAGACTTCTGAGTAATAGTTATTATTGCTTGAGAAGCACCAAAATGGAGTTGTTACACTACATCTTTGCATACAGTTGGCGTGTGTATTTCCAAGTGCTTTATTAGCTACATTATCTCTTAATTTAATACCAACTTCATAATCAGCAAAGTAGTCTAAACCCGTATCAATATACTGCGTCCCTGTTGATTCCAAATATTGCACTCTTTCACAGCCATTTTTACACATGTTCGTTTTGATATCACAAACCATACATTCATTTTTGCTATTACAATCCGCATTTTCCACACAAGTATTTGTTGGAATCTCACAATCACTTTCATCACATAAGTGTGTAGTGGGATTAAATACGCCACAAACAGATTTACAAGAACTATCATCTATAGCGTATTCTGTATCGCTTTTTACCCCCTTCATATCTTCATTATAGACAATCAAAAAAGTATTGGAATCTTCACAAGTGGTCAGAGGTGTTGTGGGGGTGCCTTCCAACGATAATCGGCGAATGGGGGTGGTATCGCCTATTGTATTCAATAAATTTTGACATACGACCTT
>DFFU01000011.1 GCA_002372315.1 Alphaproteobacteria bacterium UBA3768 | reverse complement strand
TATCCAAAGCTTGTATATTTGCATCAACACTGTTGGAATCAGATAATTCCATTCCTGTTCCAGTACGATTTTGAATCTTTGAGGTATCAACTGTTCCGATAGCTGTATCTAGGGTATCAATAGCCCCATTGATTGTCGTGTTAGATGTTATATTTCTGTCTGTTGCTGGAGATTTTGCTGTATATGTCGCATTTTCGGCCTGAGTTTTTAAGGTATAAGCGGTGGCAATACTATTTTTTAAGTCAGCATCAGTGGCTGTTTTCACATTTATAGCACCATGGTCAATTGTATTGGATGAATTGCCACCCAAAGTTAAATTTTGACCATCTTTCACAGTCAGCCCACCATTAGCTGTAATCAAACCATCGGAAGTTAAAGTGCCACCATCGGTGATAGATAAACCATCAGCACCAACGGTGGCTTGTTTAACAACTATAGCGCCAGTATCTGTACCTGATGTTAAAGCTGTAATATCATCTGTATTTGTCTTAACTTGAGTATCAATACTATCAATTGCTTCAACTACAGAATCTGTGCTTTCATAGTAGTTACCATCAGCTGTGAATGTTGTTGCAGTCTTCAAATCGTCAACATCTTTAACCAAACCACTAGAAGAATCACCAACAGTGGTTTGTAAATCGTCAACATCTTTAACCAAACCACTAGAAGAATCACCAACAGTGGTTTGCAAATCGTCAACATCTTTAACCAAACCACTAGAAGAATCACCAACAGCGGTTTGCAAATCGTCAACATCTTTAACCAAACCACTAGAAGAATCACCAACAGTATCTTGTAAAGCAGTGACAGAATTATATAATGCCTCATTGCCTTTATCTGTACTATTAACCAAAGTAACTGCATCATCTGTCGCTGAAGCGGCATCAGCCATATAACCTAAAACTTGTTGTACACCCCATCCAGTGACTGGATCTGTACCCGGATTCCATCCACCAGCTTCTAAGTTATCCATAAAAGTTTCTGTGTCTTCTATAGCCTTTTCCCATGTACTCGGATCAGCAGCTTGTACACTAACTGTTGTAAAAACAGAAACTATAAATGCCCCCATCAACACGGCACGATACATTTTACTTAATTCACGAATTGCAGTTCTGGATAATTTCAACATAAGGATCCCCTTTCATATGTACATATAGCCCCAGTTTAGCAATCTCCAAAAGAATGTCAAGCGTTTTTTTTATTTTTTTAAAAAAGTTTTTATATTGAAGTTGAGGATGTGCTGGCAACAAAAACAATGTTGTCAAAAATTTTTCTTGCATTTCATTTGTTTTTTTGTTATAATGCACCCATTCGTTTCATGGTGAGGCGAATAATTCACATGCGGAAAAGTCCACCTGTTCGTGTTGAATGGGATTAAGGATTTCCAGTGTAATCAAAAGGTTATGCTCTTTCCGCAGAGGTTTAACTGGAAAAAGAAAGGATTAAAAATGTCTCTTCCAACTATTAGTATGCGTCAGCTGATTGAAGCTGGTGTTCATTTTGGTCATCATGTGCGTCGCTGGAACCCAAAAATGGCGCCTTTTATTTATGGTGTGCGTGATAATGTGCATATCATGGATTTGGGACAAACTGTTCCCAATTTGTATCGTGCTATGGAAGCTGTGCGTGATGTGGCCGCCAAAGGTGGTAAAATTTTGTTTGTAGCCACAAAAGCACAAGCTCAACAAGTGGTAGCAGAAGCAGCAGCTCGTTGTGGTCAATATTATGTGAATAAGCGTTGGTTGGGTGGTATGCTCACCAACTGGAAAACCATTTCGGCCAGCATTAAGCGTTTAAAAGAAATTGATGCCCGTATGGAAAAAGATGGTTTTGCAGGGCTTACCAAAAAGGAAAAGCTCAACATTGAACGTGAACGTGAAAAATTGAATGCTTCTTTGGGCGGTATTCGCGATATGAATGGTCGTCCCGATTTGGTCTTTATCATTGACTTGGTCAAAGAAGATTTGGCTGCTGCGGAAGCCAAGAAATTGGGCATTCCTGTGATTGCTATTTGCGATTCTAACGCCAATCCTGATGGCATTATGTATCCAATTCCAGGAAACGATGACGCTAGCAAAGCGATTCGTTTATACTGTGATTTAATCAGTGGTGCAGTTTTGGATGGTATTCAGGCTGAATTGCAGGCTGCTGGTGTGGATGTTGGTGCTGCTGTTGAAGCGCCTGCTGAAACTGCAACAGAAGAAGTGAAAGCTTAATAAGATTCAGCCCGAAAAATCGGGCTGGACTTTTTACTAAAAACTTTAATTAAGGAGACAAAATGGTTGATATTAATGCAAAATTAGTCGGTGAGCTGCGTGAAAAAACCGGCGTGGGTATGATGGAATGCAAAAAGGCTTTGGTTGCCTGTGAAGGCGATTTGGAAAAGGCTATTGATTTTTTGCGTAAAAAAGGTGTTTCTGTGGCAGAAAAGAAAGCAGGGCGTGTAGCCAATCAAGGTCTTGTTGGTTTAACTGTCAAAGGTAATAAAGGTGCTGTGGTTGAATTGAACTCTGAAACAGACTTTGTGGCTAAAAATACGGATTTTCAAGCCTTTTTGAAACAAGTTGTGGATTTGGCTTTGGATAATGGCAAAGATATTGAAACATTGAAAGCTGCTCAACTGAATGGTAAATCTGTTCAAGATAATTTGGTGGACTTGATTGCTAAGATCGGTGAAAATATGTCTTTGCGTCGTGTGGCTGTTGTAGAAGGTGAAACAGTTGTGCCTTATATTCACACAATGACAGCCGAAGGTTTGGGCAAAATTGGTGTGTTGGTGGCTTTAACAGGTGCCAATGCCGCTGATGTTGGTAAGAAAGTGGCTATGCATATTGCTGCCAGTGCTCCAAAATTCTTATCTATTGCTGATGTGGATGCTGATACAGCAGCGCATGAAAAAGGTATTTACGCTGAACAAGCACGTGCCAGTGGTAAACCTGAAGCTATTATTGAAAAAATGGTGGAAGGTCGTATGCGTAAATTTTATGAGGAAACTGTTTTATTGGAACAAGCCTTCATTATGGATCCTGATAAAAAGGTGAAAGATGTTGTGACCGAAGCTGGTTGTACAATTACCTCTTTTGCTCGTTTTAATTTGGGCGAAGGTATCGAAAAGAAGCAAGAAGATTTTGCTGCCGAAGTAGCAAAACAAATTGGCTAATAGTGTAGGGGTGCTTCATTGCACCCCATACTTTACATAGGAGGAAAAATGGATTTTAATACGATAAAAGCGAATATGCAAGCAGCGACTGCAAAGGCCCAAGAGGCTTTGCGTCATGATTTTTCAGGACTACAAACGGGTCGTGCGACGACTGCGCTATTGGATGGTTTAATGGTAGAAGCCTATGGTTCTGTGGTACCGCTTAATCAAGTTGGTGCTGTCAGTGTGCCAGATGCAAGAACCCTTTCCGTGACAGTTTGGGATAAAAGTCAATTAAAAGCAGTGGAAAAGGCCATTGTTGAAGCGAATTTAGGCTTAAATCCAATGAATGACGGTCAAATGATTCGTATCAATATTCCGCCTTTGTCCGAAGAACGTCGTAACGAAATAATTCGTATTGCGAATCGTTTTACTGAGGATGCGCGTGTGTCTGTGCGTAATGCCCGTCGTGATGCTATGGATGCATTAAAGGCTGAAAAATCTTCTATACCAGAGGATGACTTTAAGCGCTATGAAAAAGAAATTCAAGATTTAACGGATCAAACTATTGCTACTATGGATGTCAAATTAAAGGAAAAAGAAGCAGAATTGAAACAGGTGTAAAATGACAACAGCAGAAGAAAATACAGAAAAAATACCGACCCATCTGGCAATTATCATGGATGGTAATGGTCGATGGGCTCAAGAAAAGGGCTTACCCAGAACAGCGGGGCATAAAAAGGGAGCAGAAGTGCTGAGGCCCATTTTGGAACATGCACAGAAGCGTGGAATAAAGTATGTAACTTTATTTGCATTTTCTTCTGAAAATTGGAATAGGCCAAAGGCTGAAGTTAAGTATCTAATTGAAATTTTTCGTAAGTATTTAAATGAATATGTCAAAGAAATGGATAAGCATAAAGTTGCAGTTTCCTTTGTTGGTACACGGGAGAAATTTCCAGCAGATATGGTGGAAAAGATGAATGAAATTGAACGTGAAACATCTGGTAACACTGATTTCCATGTTATTCTTGCGTTGTCTTATGGAGGAAGAGAGGATTTGATTGCAGCAACAAAACGCATTGCGCTGGATATTCGTGAACAAAAGTATTTGATTTCAGCGATTGATGAAAATAAAATTCATGAGGCGCTTTCGACACATGGGATTCCGTACCCAGATTTGGTGATCCGCACCAGTGGTGAACAGCGTATCAGTAATTTCTTGCTATGGGAAATTGCTTATGCTGAACTTTATTTTACCCCCATTTATTGGCCCGATTTTAATGAGCAAGATTTGGATATAGCGATTGAGGCTTATGGTCGCCGGAATCGTCGCTTTGGTCGAGTGTAGGGGGGGTATTCATAAAAATTTATTAAAAACGGAGTTGACTCCGTTTTTTTTGTTGCAAAAAAAAATATATTGTGTAAAATGATAAAAAAAGGAGGTTTCTATGCGTCATATGGGGGAATCTGGTAATAGTGCTTCAAAGGTTATTGTGATACTGATATGTATCATTGCGTTTTCTTTGTTGGGGATTTATTTGTGTAGAAAAGTAATTAATGATTCGAATGCAGAAGGAATTATAAATAGTGTGTGGGTGCGGGCGAATCAGCGTAAGGCGGCTATAGAAGCACAAACAAATTTACCCGATGGGACTGATTTGCCGGCACCTGTTGAAACGCGAACGGAATATAATGGTTATTTTTTGATGGCGACAGATGACCCTATTTCATCGTTTATTAAAGTTGAAACTGCCAAAAAAACTATTTCGGAAGGTCTTTGTGGTGCTATAAAATCTAAATTGGCTGGGGTTCAATGGCGGGGGACATTTGAACGTGTTATGATTTTGGATAGATTAGGGGGGGAAAAGGGGGATATTTTACTTGCTAAATGTCCAAAAGAAGAAGTGCCTGCGTTAAGATTTTATGTTCGTTTTTTTGGGAATACAGAGGAGGAATTAAGTGAATTTATACCTGAAAAAGAGCAATCATCAGAGGAAAATACACCGATAGTTTCTGTTGCTCCTGTGGCGTCTGTGCCATCGTCCAATGTGTATTCTGTTCCAAGTTCAGTTTCTGTTTCGCGTCCCAGTTCATCTGTTTCTAGGATTTCTTGTCCTGCTGGGACATCGACCAGTGGTTTAGGTGCAGCAGCAACATCTGGTTGCAGATGTATTAGTTCCTCTGAATCATGGAATGGTAGCCAATGTGTGAGTAATACCTGTCCTGAAGGTAGTTCAAGATCTTCTTCTGGTGATTTGACAGATGTATCTGGATGTCATTGCAATGCGGAAAACCCAAAGTGGGTAGATGGTCGCTGTATTAAAAATTGTTCGGGAAATAAGGTGTACGATTTTGCGCAAAAATCCTGTGTATGTCCTGCTCATACTGTTGTCAAAAAAGATAGTTTGGGAGAGTGTGTGGAGTGTAATACATCTTATGATTGTTATTCTGGGACAGCGTGCATTGCGAATAAGTGTTTAACTATTGAGGAACAACAGGAAAATGAATGTCGTTGGGGGGTTTGTCAAACCTGTGATGAAGGTGGTAGAAAAAATGTAACGGGGCACGTTGCCTGTGAAGTGGCAGGATTAGAAGGGGTGTGTAATGATAATGGAACTTGTTATCCAGTTCGTGGGCGTCGCTGTGCTTCCCAAAAAGGTTGTCCTGCTGGTGAATTTTGTAACTATGGCGGTAATTTAAATTCTAGCAAAAAACAAAAGGGTAAATTTGGTCAAACCCCAAATGTATGTCAAAAGGTTCAACCACAAGAATTT
The DNA here is from genome assembly GCA_002372315.1 of Alphaproteobacteria bacterium UBA3768. Taxonomy (GTDB): domain Bacteria; phylum Pseudomonadota; class Alphaproteobacteria; order CAAHEQ01; family UBA3637; genus UBA3637. Next base: position 28,135 of record DFFU01000011.1, on the reverse strand, counting down.
GTACATGAAGGTGTTACATATTATTATAATTCCCAAAAGGATTTACAGGCGTGGTGTCGTGCAGGAAATAATAAGCCTAATTGTATGTGGGGGTATTTGGCGAAGCCTGGTGCGGAAAGTTGGTGCGCAAGTTTGGGTAAACGCTTACTTACAAGAACAGAAATGACAAAAGTATGGGGCGTCTTACGTGATCAATTGCCAAAAACATATAAAGGATATGCATATTGGGTAAATGAGGGGGCATGGATTGAAAATGAAAAGGGTAAATTAAGTTTTGGAAAAGGTCATCCTGATGGTTATATGGGACGTGGTGGAGTAGTATGTCGCTAAAAAATATAAACAGAATGTTTCAGAAGGAGTGATAAATGTTTAAATCGCAATCTGGTCGTACGATGTTGGAAACTATGATGGTTCTTGGAATAATGGGGGTTCTTTCTGTCGGTGGAATTTATATGTATCGCCGTGGTATAAATGATGTTCGTGCAGATGGTATTATGAAAGATGTGTTGGCGCGTGCAAGTCAGGAAAAGGGAAATGCGGATTTGTCCCGTTCTGGGGTTGGTGGAAAGTTAGTTTACACACCTGATTATAAAAGTAAGTCAGGAAAATATAAGACAAAAGGGCGATATGGCTATACTTTTGAGATAGAATCCTCATCAACTAGTAAAAACATTGAAATTAAAGTGGGTGGGGGAATTCCAAAAGACGTGTGCAATGCACTGAAAACAAAGTATAAGACCTATCAATCAACGCCGTTAAAAAAGATTGTTGTTGTGGGGGGGACAAAAACAATTGATATATTAAAGAGAGAATGTCCAGATGAAATTCCCACATTAAAATTTGTTTTTGAATACGACTAGTTTTTATACCCTAAATAGGGGTAAGTAAGAGTTTTGAAAAAAAATGTTTTTTTGCGCCATGTTAATAATGGCTTTATGATATTCATTTTTATAATTAATAGGATGCAAATAATGGGTAATCATCCTTAAAAAAAATCTTTAAAAAGTGCTTGACAAGTGGGGAAAACTCGTGTATAATAACCCCACTTGTTTGATACTTTCGGGGGCTTTTTGGAAAAGGACTGCCAGAAAAATCAGGAAGTTATATTTAATAGATTCAGTGAGTTATTTGAATTTATTAAACGAAAATAGCGCTTTTGTCCGCCTGAAATAGGTTGATGAAAGATTTTTTGTGATTTAGGTAAAGAAGGAAAGAAAAAGAATGCCTACAATTAACCAACTCATCCGCAAATCGCGGAAAGCAGTGGAAAAGCGGAATAAAGTTCCCGCTTTGAAGGCGTGCCCCCAAAAGCGTGGGGTTTGCACGCGTGTTTATACAACAACACCGAAAAAGCCGAACTCGGCTTTGCGTAAGGTTGCCCGTGTACGTTTGACAAACGGGTTTGAAGTAACCTCATATATTCCTGGTGAAGGACATAATTTACAGGAACACTCAGTCGTGATGATTCGTGGCGGACGTGTAAAGGACTTGCCTGGTGTCCGTTACCATATTATTCGCGGTACGCTGGATACTCAAGGCGTTGCCAATCGTAAACAAGCCCGTTCTTTATACGGTGCAAAACGCCCTAAATAAGGAGAAAAGATTATGTCACGTAGACATGCAGCTATTAAACGCGAAGTGGTGGCAGATGCCAAGTATAATGACGTCGTTGTCGCCAAATTTATGAATTCTTTAATGTTAGCGGGTAAAAAATCCGTGGCCGAAGCCATTTTATATGGTGCTATGGCAGAATTAGAGGCCAAAATTAAACAACCTGCATTGGAAGTTTTTAAAACCGCTTTGGATAATGTGAAACCTCAGTTAGAGGTACGTTCTCGTCGTGTAGGTGGTGCAACTTATCAAGTGCCAACAGAAGTTCGCCCTGATCGTCAACAGGCATTGGCTATCCGTTGGATTATTGGTGCAGCTCGTAGTCGCAGTGAAAAAACAATGGAAGAACGCTTGTTTAATGAATTGCAGGATGCTTACAATAATCGTGGTACAGCGATTCGTAAACGCGAAGATACACATCGTATGGCCGAAGCCAACAAGGCTTTCGCACACTTTAAGTGGTAAGGGGGACACATGGCCAGAACAACTGAGATTGAAAAATATCGTAACATTGGTATTATGGCGCACATTGACGCCGGTAAGACCACAACAACCGAACGTATCTTGTACTACACTGGTAAGACTCATAAAATCGGTGAAGTGCATGACGGCGGTGCCACCATGGACTGGATGGAACAAGAACAAGAACGTGGTATTACCATTACTTCGGCGGCCACAACGGCTTTCTGGAAAGGTCATCGAATTAACGTGATTGACACGCCAGGACACGTGGACTTTACAGTGGAAGTGGAACGTTGCTTGCGTGTCTTGGACGGTGCGATTACCGTTTTTGATGGCGTGGCGGGTGTTGAACCTCAATCTGAAACAGTGTGGCGGCAAGCGGATAAATACGGCGTGCCGCGTATTTGTTTTGCAAACAAAATGGATCGTATTGGTGCCAATTTCTTGCGTTGCGTTGATATGATTAAAACCCGTTTGGGTGCACGTCCAATGGTTATGGCATTGCCAATAGGTGCAGAGGCTGACTTTAAGGGTATTGTTGATATCTTGAATAGAAAAGCAATTATTTGGCACTCCGAAGATTTGGGTGCTACCTTTGAAGAACAGGAAATTCCTGCCGATTTAAAAGAAGCTGCCGATAAATACTATAACGAATTGGTTGAAATGGCTGTTGAAATGGATGATGCAGCTATGGAAGCCTATTTGGAAGGCAAAGAACCTGATATGGCCACTTTGAAAAAATGTATCCGTAAAGGAACTATTTCTCAATCTTTTGTGCCAGTTTTCTGTGGTTCGGCTTTCAAAAACAAAGGTATTCAGGTTTTATTAGATGCTGTGGTGGATTATTTACCATCACCTATTGATATTCCTGCTGCAAAAGGTGTTGTTGCCGGAACTGAAACACCTTATGTATGCGAAGTTAATGATGGCAAGCCTTTGGTTGCCTTGGCCTTTAAGATTATGAATGACCCATTTGTGGGTTCTTTGACATTTGCTCGTATTTATCAAGGAACTATGCAAAGTGGTACGTATGTAACGAACACAGTCAAGGAAGAAAAAGAACGTATTGGTCGTATGTTGCTCATGCATGCTAACCATCGTGAGGATATTAAAGAAGCAAATGCTGGTGATATCGTGGCTTTGGTTGGTTTAAAAGATACGACGACAGGTGATACTTTGTGTGGTGATGGGGCAAAAGCCGTTTTGGAAAAAATGGATTTCCCTGATCCGGTTATCTCTATTGCTGTGGAGCCAAAAACCAAAGCAGATATTGAAAAGATGGGCTTGGCACTCAATCGTTTGGCCATGGAAGATCCTTCTTTCCGTGTGACATCCAATACTGAAACAGGTCAAACAATCATTAGCGGTATGGGTGAATTACACTTGGAAATTATTGTAGATCGTATGAAACGCGAATTTAAAGTGGAAGCTAATGTGGGTGCACCTCAGGTGGCCTATCGTGAAACCATTTCTAAATTGTATGATGAAGACTATACACATAAAAAGCAATCTGGTGGTGCTGGTCAGTTTGCTCGTGTTAAAATCAAATTTGAGCCTCTGCCTCCTGGCTCAGGCTTCCAGTTTGAAAACGAAGTGGTGGGTGGATCTGTTCCAAAAGAATACATCCCAGGTGTGGAAAAAGGTTTGCGTCAAGCGATGGAAACCGGTGTTTTGGCTGGCTTCCCATGCACAGACTTTAAAGCCACTTTGTATGATGGTGCCTATCACGAAGTTGACTCTAACGTGATGTGCTTTGAAATTGCAGCCCGTGCAGCCTTCCGAGAAGGTATGGCTAAGGCTGGACCGAAATTGTTGGAACCCATTATGAAGGTGGAAATTGTGACACCTGAAGAATATATGGGTGATATCATCGGTGATTTGAACTCTCGTCGTGGTCAAGTGGGTGGTATGGATTCTCGTGCAAATGCACGTGTGATTGATGCCATGGTGCCATTGGCCAATATGTTTGGTTATGTGGGAACTTTGCGTTCTATGAGTCAAGGTCGTGCCCAATACACCATGCAATTTGATCATTATGCGGATGTACCACAAATGATTGCCGATGAAATTAAAGCCAAGATGGCAGGTTAAGAAAGGTAGTATAAAATGGAAAAAATTAGAATTCGTTTAAGAGCTTTTGATCATGGGTTGTTGGATCAATCAACCCTTGAGATTGTCAATACAGCCAAACGTACAGGGGCTCAGGTCGTTGGACCTATCCCTTTGCCGACGCGTATTGAAAAATTTACCGTGAATCGCGGTGTTCACATCGATAAGAAATCACGGGAACAATTTGAAATCAGAACCCACAAGCGGGTGCTCGACATTATTGATCCGACACCTCAAACGGTTGATGCCCTTATGAAATTGGACCTCGCCGCTGGTGTTGATGTTGAGATTAAAGTGTAAAGGAAAAAGACAATGCGTACAGCTGTTATCGCAGAAAAAGTCGGTATGATGGGTCTTTTCCAAGAAAACGGGGATCAAATTCCTGTGACTGTCCTGAAGGTGGACAGTACAGTTGTTGATACTCGTACCAAGGAAAAAGATGGCTATACCGCTGTTCAGATCGGGTATAAAACAGCCAAAGAAAAACATTTGGCTAAACCTCAGAAAGGACATTTTGCTAAATTAAAGCAAGAACCCAAGCGTGTACTCAAAGAATTTCGCGTTAGCGAAGATTGTTTGGTCCCCGCTGGATCAGTGATCGGTGCGAACCATTTTGTCGTTGGGCAATTGGTGGATGTGACCGGTGTTTCATTGGGTAAAGGTTTTGCTGGTGTGATGAAACGTTATCACTTCCATGGTGATAATGCCACACACGGTGCATCACGTACCCATCGTTCAGGTGGTTCAACGGGTAACCGTGAATGGCCTGGTCGTGTGTTTAAAAATCGGCCAATGCCTGGTCAATTAGGAAATAAGCAAACAACCATTCAAAATTTGAAAGTTGTCGCGATTGATGAAGCGCGCAACTTGGTGATGGTGCAGGGTGCTGTTCCCGGTTATGATGAAGGTATGGTTATTATTCAGGACGCGAAAAAACGTTCAAAGCAACAAGTGGGACCTGTTCCTGCTGGCTTGAAAGTTGTGGAAGCCCCAAAAGCTGAAACAACCGAAGTTAAAGAAGCGCCTGCGACAACAGAGGTAAAGGAATAATATCATGAAATACGATGTTATTGATTTAACAAAAAAGGCTGTCGGCAGTATTGAACTGAACGATAAAGTCTTTAAAGAAGAAGTGGACAAGTCTGTCTTGGCTCGTACAATCCAATGGCAATTGGATGGCCGTCGTCAAGGGACACATGCCACAAAAGATGTGGGTGATGTTCACGGAACAGGTAAAAAACCCTTTAAGCAAAAGGGAACAGGTCGTCACCGTCAAGGTGTGAAGACAGCTCCTGGTATGTATCATGGCGGTATCGCTTTTGGTCCAGTGGTGCGTTCTCATGCATATGGTTTGACCAAAAAAATTCGTGCTTTAGCCATGCGCATGGCCTTGTCAGAAAAGGTTTTGGAAAAGAAATTGTTCATTTTGGACGACATGTCTGCCAAAAAACCTTCTACCAAGGCTTTCAAAAAAGCTTTTGACGCTAACAAATGGGAATCTATTTTGTTCGTCGGTGGCGAAAAGTTGGACGAAAATTTTGCTTTATCAGCGCGCAATATCGTCAATGTTGATGTATTGCCCGTTCAAGGAGCAAACGTGTATGACATTATGCGCCGTGATGTTTTGGTATTGTCCAAAGAAGCGGTTGAAAAATTGGAAGGACGGTTAGCCTAATGGTTAAAAAATCCGAACAAAAAGCATTGAATGCTGAATTATGTGATATCATTGTGCGTCCTGTAATTACAGAAAAAGCAATGAAATCGGCTGAAAACAACCAAGTGACTTTTGTGGTGCGTGGTGATGCCACTAAAACCCAGATTAAAAAAGCCATTCAAGGCGTTTTCGGTGTGGAAGTAAAAGCAGTGAATACTTTGAACCAAAAAGGAAAAGTAAAATTGTTCCGTGGGCAAAAGGGTGTTCGCTCTGATGTAAAGAAAGCCATCATTACTTTGGCCAAAGGTCAAACGATTGATGTGACAGCGGGAGTGTAAGATGACATTAAAAACTTATAAACCGACAACAAAAACGACACGCCATTTAATTGGTATTGATCGTAGTGAATTGTATAAAGGTGCGCCAGTTAAAACATTGGTGGAAGGTAAAACATCCACAGGTGGGCGTAATAATCATGGTCATATTACATCTCGTCGTATGGGCGGTGGTGCGAAAAAGGCCTATCGTTTGGTGGATTTTAAACGCCAAAAATTGGATATGCCTGCCGTTGTGGAACGTTTGGAATACGATCCTAACCGTACCGCTTTTATTGCTTTAATTAAATATGAAGATGGAACACAATCTTATATTTTGGCACCGCAACGTTTGGCTGTGGGTGATAAAGTTGTTGCTTCTGCAACTGCTGATATCAAGCCCGGTAATGCGATGCAATTAAAGAATATGCCCGTGGGTACAATCGTGCACAACATTGAAATGCAACCTGGTCGTGGTGGTCAATTGGCCCGTTCAGCTGGTTGTTATGCCCAATTGATTGGTAAGGATGCGGGCTATGCTCAAATCCGTTTAAGCTCGGGTGAATTGCGCTTAGTACGTGCAGAATGTTATGCCACAGTGGGTGCGGTGTCCAATGCGGATCACCAAAATACCACGATGGCAAAAGCTGGACGTGCTCGTTGGATGGGTATTCGTCCATCCGTACGCGGTATTGCCATGAACCCTGTCGATCACCCACATGGTGGTCGTACCAATGGTGGACGCAATCCTGTGTCACCATGGGGATGGAAGACCAAGGGTAAGAAGACTCGTAATAACAAGCGGACGAATCACTTAATCGTGCGTTCTCGTCACGCAGTCAAGAAAGCTTAAAAGGAGGCTTAAATGACAAGATCTATATGGAAAGGGCCGTTTGTTGATGCTGATCTGCTGAAAAAAGCAGAGAAGGTGAAAGCATCCGGTCGTCATGAACAAATTAAAACATGGTCCCGTCGTTCTACCATTCTGCCCGACTTTGTGGGTTTGACTTTTACCGTTTATAATGGTCATAAGTTTATCCCCGTTTTGGTCAGTGAGAACATGATTGGACATAAGTTTGGTGAATTTGCGCCAACCAGAACCTTTGTGGCTCATACAGCGGCTGATGCAAAAGCCAAACAGGAGGCATAAGATGGTAGCAAGTAAAAAACAAGTAAAAGCAGTTGCACGGACGATTCGTATTTCTCCGCAAAAACTGAATTTAGTGGCTGAAACCATTCGTGGTTTGAAAGTTGATAAGGCATTGGCTCAATTGACTTTCTCCCGTAAGCGTGTGGCAGGTGAAGTCAAAAAATTATTGACAGGTGCTATTGCCAATGCAGAAAACAACTTTGGTATGGATATTGATAACTTGGTTGTGGCTGAAGCTTATGTTGGTAAGGCTATGGTGATGAAACGTTGGCATGCGGCCGCTAAGGGTTCAGGTCATCGTATCTTGAAACCATTTTCAAATATGACAATTGTGGTCAAAGAAGCTGAAGCTAAAAAGGAAACTAAAAAAGAATCCAAAAAAGCTCCCGCTGAAAAAGCCACAAAGAAAGAAACAACTCAGAAGGAGGCAAAATAATGGGACAAAAAGTTAATCCGATTGGTTTGCGTTTAGGGGTAAATCGTACATGGGATTCCCGTTGGTTTGCCGATGGTGATTATGCCAAATTGTTATTGGCTGATTTGGAAATGCGCAAATACTTGGAAAAGAAGTTGGCAGCAGCTGGTATCAGTCATATTGTGATTGAACGTCCTGCCAAAAAGGCCCGTGTCACAATTTATTGTGCACGTCCTGGCGTTGTGATTGGTAAAAAAGGTCAAGATATTGAAACCTTGAAAAAGGAATTGACGAAATTGGCTGAAAACAACGAAGTGAGCGTGAATATTGTGGAAATTCGCAAACCTGAAACAGATGCGAAATTGGTTGCCGAAAATGTGGCTCAGCAGTTGGAAAAACGTATTTCTTTCCGCCGTGCTATGAAGCGTGCAGTTCAGTCAGCTTTACGCCAAGGTGCAGAAGGTATTAAAATCAGCTGTGCTGGTCGTTTGGGTGGTGCAGAAATTGCCCGTACAGAATGGTATCATGAGGGGCGTGTGCCTTTGCATACATTGCGTGCAGATATTGACTATGGTCAAGCCACTGCATTCACAACATATGGTACCTGCGGTATTAAAGTGTGGATTTATAAAGGCGAAATTTTGGCTCATGATCCTATGGCCCAAGATAAGCGCTTGAATGAACAACGATAAGGAGAAGGAACAATGTTACAACCTGCAAAAAGTAAATATAGAAAGGCTTTTAAGGGCCGTGTGCATGGTAAGGCAAAAAATGCAACTTCTTTGGATAAGGGAACATTTGGTTTGAAGGCTTTGGAAGCTTGCCGTATGACTGCCCGCCAAATTGAAGCTGCACGTCGTGCTATTTCACATGCCATGAAACGTCAAGGACGTATGTGGATTCGTGTTTTTCCTGATGTTCCTGTTTCCAAAAAACCGCCTGAAGTTCGTCAGGGTAAAGGTAAAGGTTCAGTAGAGTTCTGGATTTGTCGCGTAAAACCTGGTCGTATTTTGTTTGAATGCGATGGTGTTAGTGAAGAATTAGCACGTGAAGCGATGACTTTGGCTAGTGCTAAATTGCCAATTAAGACAAAATTTGTAGCCAGAACGGCTGATGAAGAGGTGTAAAATGGAAAAATTTAAAACAATCAAGTCCAAGTCTTTGGATGATTTGAAAAAACAAGAAGCTGATTTGTGTAAAGAAGCTATGAACTTGCGTTTTCAACAATCTCAAGGAGCTTTGAAAAATACAGCCCGTTGTCGCCAAGTACGTCGCGAAAAGGCTCGTGTAAAAACAGCTATGGCTCAGGCCACAGCTCCTAAAAAAGCCAAAAAAAAGGAGAATAAATAATGCCTAAACGTATTTTACAAGGTGTTGTCGTCAGCGATAAAATGGATAAGTCTGTTGTTGTTCAAGTAGAACGTCGTGTGATGCATCCCGTGTACAAAAAGTATATCAAGCGTTCGCAAAAATATACGGCGCATGATGAAAAGAATCTGCATAAAGTCGGTGACAATGTGCGGATTATGGAAAGTCGGCCATTATCCAGAACAAAACGCTGGGTGGTGGTTGAAGATTAACAACCTAAATGAAAGGTGAACTATGATTCAGGTTGAAACAAATCTTGATGTAGCTGATAACTCCGGTGCCCGGAAAGTTCAGTGTATTAAGATTCTTGGCGCTGCCGGTCGTCGTTATGCTTCCGTCGGGGACGTTGTTATCGTTTCCGTTAAAGAAGCTGTGCCCCGTGGCAAGGTCAAGGAAGGTGAAGTGCAACGTGCATTGATTGTTCGTACGAAGAAAGAAATTCATCGTAAAGATGGGTCTGCAATTCGTTTTGATTCCAATGCCGCTGTGTTAGTTGACAAAGAAGGTGAGCCCATTGGAACACGTATCTTTGGACCAGTGACACGTGAATTGCGTGCGGCTGGTTTTGTAAAGATTATGTCTTTGGCTCCGGAGGTCTTATAATGTTAAAGTTAAAATTGAAGAAAGGCGATAAAGTCATTGTTATTGCTGGAAAAGATAAAGGTAAAACTGGCGAAATTACCAAAGTTTTGGTAAAAGAATCCAAGGTTATCGTATCCGGTATCAATGTGGCTAAACGCCATACAAAACCCAGTCAGGAAAATGCGGGTGGTATTATTTCAAAAGAAATGCCCATCCATATTTCCAATGTGGCTTTTGTGGATCCAAAAACATCCAAGGCAACTCGTTTGGGTGTGAAGGTGGATAAAGACGGACATAAAGTTCGTGTAGCCAAAAAATCCGGTGAAGTTGTGGATAAATAAGGAGGAATAAATGCAAACCAGATTACAAAAACAGTATGAAGAAGTCATTGTTCCTGCTTTAATTAAGGAATTTGGCTATAAAAACAAAATGGAAGTTCCTAAATTGACCAAGATTGTCTTGAATATGGGTGTGGGTGAAGCCACAGAAGACAAAAAGGCCATTGAAGGGGCAGTGAAGGACATGGCAGCGATTTCGGGACAAAAGCCCGTGATTACCCATTCCCGTAAATCCATTGCATCTTTTAAATTACGTGAAGGTATGCCTATTGGTTGCAAAGTAACCTTACGTCGTGAAAAGATGTATGAATTTTTGGATCGTCTGATTACAATGGCTATGCCTCGTATTCGTGACTTCCGCGGTATTTCCGATAAGAGCTTTGATGGTCATGGTAACTATGCCATGGGTATTAAAGAACAAATCATCTTTTTGGAAATTAACTATGATGCTGTGGATGCCATTCGTGGTATGGATATCGTGATTGGTACTTCGGCCAAAACAGACAAAGAAGCGAAAGCTTTGTTGGCTGGCTTTGGTATGCCCTTTATGAAGGAAGGAAAATAATCATGGCAAAATTATGTCAAATCAATCGTAATAAAAAACGCGAAAAGATGGTGGCCAAGTATGCCAAGAAGCGTGCTGCTTTAAAGGCTGTTATTGCTGATAAAAATTCTTCTGCTGAAGAAGTTTTTGAGGCCAACTTGAAACTCGCAAAATTGCCACGGAATTCGTCCAAAGTCCGTATTCACAATCGTTGTGAATTAACGGGACGTTCCCATGGTTTTTACAGAAAATTAAAACTCAGCCGTATTCAACTGCGCAAACTGTCCAATGAGGCTCAGGTGCCCGGTATGAAGAAATCGAGCTGGTAAGGAGAAGAAAATATGTCTATGACAGATCCTTTAGGTGATATGCTGACCCGCCTGCGCAATGGTGGGATGGCAAATAAAGCGACCGTCACGGTGCCGGCTTCCAACTTACGCGCTAGCGTTTTGGATGTTTTGAAACGTGAAGGTTATATTCGCGGCTATGAACGCGTCAATGTACGTAAAAACATTGATGAATTCAAGGTCGAATTGAAATACTACGAAAATCAACCAGTGATTAAGGAAATCGAACGTGTTTCCACACCAGGTCGTCGTGTGTATTCCAAAGTAAAAGATTTACCCAAATTTTATAATGGTTTGGGAATCTATGTATTGTCAACCCCATCAGGCGTTATGTCTGATCATGAAGCTCGTAAAGCCAATTTGGGCGGCGAAGTTTTGTGTAAAGTGTTTTAAGGAGGTTTTAGAATGTCTAAAATTGGAAAACATCCTGTGGTTGTGCCTGCTGGTGTAACTGCCACTTTAACAGAAGAAGAGGTAACCATTAATGGAAAATTGGGTACGTTGAAGACTCATATTCCTGCTGGTGTTTCAGTGGAATTAAAAGACGGTCAGTTGACTGTAAAACCTTTGCATGATACAAAACAATCTCATGCGGCTTGGGGTACGATGCGTGCAAACTTGGCCAACATGATTAAAGGTGTTAGCGAAGGCTTTTCCCGTAAAATGGAACTCATCGGCGTTGGTTATCGTGCTCAGGTGATGGGACAAAAATTAAAGTTGACATTAGGCTTTTCTCATGATATAGATTATGAGTTACCTCAAGGGGTCAAGGCTGTTGTAACGGATCAAACAAAACTTGAACTGACAGGTGCTGATAAGCAATTGTTAGGGCAGGTGGCAGCAGAGATTCGTTCTTATCGTAAGCCAGAACCCTATAAAGGTAAAGGTGTTAAATATGCGGAAGAAACAATCTTACGCAAAGAAGGTAAAAAGAAATAAGGAAGTAAGACAATGGAAAAAGTTACTGCATTTGAACGTCGTAAAAATCGTGTTCGCTTTGCTATCAAGCAAAAGGGGGCAGGTCGCATACGTTTGTGTATCAATCGTTCCGAACGCCATATAGAGGCGCAATTGATTGATGATAAAAAAGCAATTACATTGGCTGCTGCTTCCTCTAAGGAAAAGGATTTTAAGGCCAAAGGCTCTTCAGTTGAAGGTGCTAAATTGGTTGGTCAACTGATTGCCGAACGTGCTTTGAAAGCCAAAATTAAAGAAGTGGTCTTTGATCGTGGTGCTTTTAAATTCCATGGCCGTATTAAGGCTTTGGCAGAAGCCGCACGCGAAGCTGGTTTATCTTTTTAAGGAGTAGATATGACAGAAGAAAAAATTGAACAAACAGCTGTTGAAGCAACAGAGAGTGCTTCCAAAGCTGAAAAGACAGAAAAAAAGCGTGCGCCACGTAAACGTGAAAATCGTGAAGACAAGCCAATGGATGAATTTGTTGATCGTGTCGTTCACATCAATCGCGTTTCCAAAACAGTGAAGGGTGGGCGTAATATGTCCTTTGCCGCTTTGGTTGTGGTAGGCGATAAAAAAGGTCGCATCGGTTTTGCTCATGCAAAAGCTAAGGAAGTTCCTGATGCTATTAAAAAGGCAACAGAATTGGCTCGTCGTAAATTGGTACGTGTTCCTTTGAAGGAAGGTCGTACTTTGCACCATGATATGTACGGACATTTTGGTGCAGGTAAAGTGACATTACGTACAGCTCCCGCTGGTACTGGTATTATTGCTGGAGGGCCTATGCGTGCTGTTTTTGAAGTCTTGGGTATCCAGGATGTCGTAGCAAAATGTACAGGATCTTCCAATCCTCACAATATGATACGTGCTACTTTTAAAGCTTTGTTAGATGAAGCTGCTCCACGCCATGTGGCTGCTCGTCGTGGCAAGAAAGTCAGCGAAATTGTTGGTCATCGTGAAGAAACTGTGGCTGAATAAGGAGAATCAAAATGAAATTGAATGAAATTCGTGATAATAAAGGTGCACGCAAATCTTTAATGCGTGTTGCCCGTGGTTACGGTTCAGGTAAAGGACGTACAGGTGGTCGCGGTATCAAAGGTCAAAAATCCCGTACGGGTGTTTCTGTTAATGCCTTTGAAGGTGGACAAATGCCGGTTTATCGTCGTTTGCCCAAACGCGGTTTCGTGAATATTTTCCGCAAAACATTTTCTGAGATTAATCTTAGCACTTTACAAAAAGCCATTGATGCTAAATTGTTAAAGGCTGATAAAGAAATCAATGAGGTTGTTTTGATGGAAGCGGGTCTTATCAAAAAGGTTAAAGATGGCGTTCGCTTGTTGGGTAATGGCGGATTAAAATCTAAATTGACCATCAAAGTAGTTGGTGCAACAAAATCTGCTATTGCCGCAGTTGAAAAAGTTGGCGGTCAGGTAGTTGTTGAGCCAATTAAAAAGACGGTGTTAGAAAAGGGAAAGAAAACTTCCAAGAAAGCATCGGCTAAAAAAACAACTAAAAAAACAAAATAATCTAGGGGAGGGTGAATCATGGTTTCAATGTCTGAAAAAATGGCAAAAGGTGTAGATTTTTCAGCTTTTTCAAAAGCGACGGATTTGCACAAGAGGTTGTGGTTCACCCTGCTTGCGATTATTGTTTTTCGTTTTGGGACCTATGTACCTTTTCCAGGTATTGATCCCCATGTTTTAAATCAGTTTTTTACCGAAAACCAAGGTGGTTTAATCGGTATGTTTAACGCCTTTACGGGGGGCGCTTTGTCCCGTATGTCCATTTTTGCATTGAATATTATGCCTTATATTTCGGCAAGCATTATTATTCAATTAGCAGCGAGTGTTTTCCCCAGTCTCATTGCTCTTAAAAAAGAAGGGGAGGTTGGTTTTCGTAAGATGCAGCAATATACGCGTATGTTGACGATAGTGATTACGATTTTTCAAGCATATTTTATGGCATTGGCTTTGGAACGTGGTAATGCTGTTATCATGTCAAATTTCAGATTATTTGAAATTTCAACGATCGTGTCTTTATTGGGTGGAACAATGTTTGTTGTTTGGTTGGGGGAACAAATGACAGCGCGTGGTGTAGGGAATGGCACATCTATCTTAATTATGGTTGGCATTGTGGCAAATATTCCGATGGCATTGATGCGTATTTTGGAGGATAGTCATGCAGGTGCTTTATCTGGTTTGACTGTAATGGGAATTGCAGCGATGATTTTTGCGGTTATATTCATCGTTGTTTTATTTGAAACAGCTCAACGTCGCATAGTAATTCAGTATCCTAAACATCAAATGGGAGGGCGTGTTGTTCAAGGGGTGAGTTCACATTTACCTTTAAAAATTAACCCAACAGGTGTGATGCCTCCTATTTTTGCAAGTGCGTTGTTAGCTATTCCTGTAGGTGTTGCTCAGTATTTTTCGAAAACAGGAGAATCTGATTTTTGGAACAAGGCAGCATTGTTGTTAACCCCAGGTCAATGGGTGTATGTGGCAACTTTTGCAATCTTAATTGTTTTCTTTACTTTCTTTTACACTGGGGTTCAATCTAATCCCAAAGAAACTGCAGAGAATTTGAAGCGTCAAGGTGGTTTTGTGGCTGGAATTCGTCCTGGAGAAAATACAGCAAAATATTTGGACTATGTTATTACGCGTTTGACGGTTTTGGCGGCCGTTTATTTAACATTCCTATGTATTTTGCCTGAATTTTTGATTGCTACTTTCAAAGTGCCATTTTTCTTGGGGGGGACAACATTATTGATTGTTGTGTCTGTTATTTTGGATACAATCAGTCAGGCTCAATCCCATTTATTAGCTTATCAATATGAAGGTCTTATTAAAAAAGCAAAATTAAGGGGGCGCTTTTAATGACAGCATTAAACTATAGACATATAATTATGGTTGGACCTCCTGGTTCAGGGAAGGGAACTCAGGCGGCTATTTTGGCCGAAAAATTACAAATTACGACAATCTCTGCAGGTGAATTATTACGCGCTGAAGCACGCACTGGTTCTGAATTGGGAAAACAAATAGCGGCAAAAATTGATTTTGGTAAAATGGTTCCCCCTGAAATTATTGTACGTGCCATGCTGCAGGAAGTTGCAAAACCTGAAAATGGGACAGGGTATATTATGGATGGTTTCCCAAGGTCAATGGATCAGGTTGGGTTGTTTGAGGAAGCAATTTCAAAAGAACCTTACAATAATCAAAATTTACAACCAGATTTAGTTTTATTATTACAAGTGCCAGATGAATATATTTATGATCGCATTTTGGGACGTAGTCAATGTGCGAAATGCGGTGAAATGTATCATGAGAAATTTAAAACGCCAAAAGTGTTCGGTGTATGTGATCACTGTGGTGGAAAAGAATTTACAAAACGGGCGGACGACACCTATGAAACGGTGGTATCTAGACTCCGCACATACCGTTCTGTAACAGCTCCCATTATACCATACTACGAAGAAAAGGGGCTACTAAAGTGCATTGATGGGACGGGACCTATCAGTGTTGTGAGTGAAAAAATCAGAAAGGTAGTAGGCTATTAATTTTATCTTGACAATTAACGAAAATTAGAGTATAATTCCCAATCGTTAGTTGCAAGCATGGCTCAAAAGGCATAAAAAGGCTTGCTGTTTTTACAATTTAATGGAGAATGAACTTTGGCTCGTATAGCTGGTGTAAATATTCCGACAAACAAACTCGTAAATATCGGTTTGACCTATATTTATGGTATTGGTCGGAAGACTGCAAATGAAATTTGCAAAAAAGCAGGAATTCCTGCAACTCGTCGTGTGAATGATTTAACAGATGCGGAAACTTTAAAGTTGCGCGAAATCATTGATGCTCAATATCATGTGGAAGGCGATTTGCGTCGTGAAGTATCCATGAATATCAAACGTTTAGTGGATTTGGGATGCTATCGTGGTTTGCGGCACCGTAAAAAATTACCGGTGCGTGGACAAAGAACGCATACCAATGCGCGTACCCGTAAAGGTAAGGCGATTGCTATTGCCGGTAAGAAAAAAGTGACGAAGTAAGGTAGGAGTTAATTATGGCTGAAACAAAAAAAGTACGTGTGAAGAAGACTGTGGCCGTGAATGGTGTGGCACATGTCAATTCAACTTTTAATAATACTTTGGTAACGATTACGGATACTCATGGAAACACAGTGTCTTGGTCAACTTGTGGTTTAAAAGGATTTAAAGGTTCTCGTAAATCGACTCCTTATGCTGCTCAAATGGCCGCTGATGATGCGGCTCGTAAGGCTATTGAACGTGGTATGAAATCTGTGGATGTTTTGGTGATGGGACCTGGATCGGGTCGTGAATCCGCTTTGCGCGCTTTCAATGCGGCTGGTTTGGTCGTAACATCTATTAAAGATATTACGGGTGTACCTCACAATGGGTGTCGTGCTCGTAAACGTCGTCGTGTGTAATCTTTAACAAAGGAAAAAAACAATGATGATTCAAAAAAATTGGCAGGAATTAATTAAACCCGCCAAACAGTCTGTGGAACAAATTATTCCTGGATATAAGGCCACATTAACCATTGAACCTTTGGAAAGAGGTTTTGGTTTGACCTTAGGTAATGCTTTGCGTCGTGTGTTGTTATCCTCATTGCAAGGTGGTGCTGTGAAAGCTATTAAGATTGCAGGTGTTCAACATGAATTTTCGTCTATTCCTGGTGTACGTGAGGATGTGACTGAGATTATCTTGAATATCAAATCTTTGGCTTTGCGTGTGGATGCATTGGAGGATCAACGTTTGACATTAAAGGCCACTGGTCCTTGTGTTGTTAAGGCAAAAGATATTGCAGTCAACCATGCAGTTGAAGTGATGAATCCTGAATTGGTCATCTGCACGTTGGATAAAGATGCTACGTTGGATATGGAAATGTTGGTGGGTACAGGTAAAGGTTATTATACTGCTGCTCAAAATCGTCCAGAAGAATGTCCTATTGGTTTGTTACCAATTGATTCTATTTATTCTCCTGTCAAATCGGTTGTTTATAATGTTGAAAATGCCCGTGTGGGTCAACAAACAGACTACGATAAATTGACAATGACTGTGGAAACAAATGGCGTTGTTTCTCCAGAAGATGCAGTGGCTTTATCTGCTCGTATTCTGCAAGAACAATTGAAACCTTTTGTGACATTTGAAGAACCTGCCGAAGAAACAATCGAAGAAAAGATTGCTGAATTGCCGTTTAATCAAAACTTGTTGCGCAAAGTGGACGATATGGAATTGTCTGTCCGTTCTGCTAACTGCTTGAAAAACGACAATTTACGCTACATTGGTGATTTGGTCCAAAAGACAGAATCCGAAATGTTGCGTACACCAAACTTTGGTCGTAAATCTTTGAATGAAATCAAAGAATTATTGGCTGTTTATGATTTGCATTTGGGTATGCAAATTGAAAATTGGCCACCTGAAAATTTGGAAGAATTGGCAAATTCTGTCAATTTTGAAGACTAAGAAAATCGCCCGAGGGGTCTCGGGCGTCTGTCCTTTGCACGCGTGACGGCGGGTGGAAGGTGCAGTAAAAACAATCCGCTTTGCCCAGCAAAGCTCTTTAACGAAAGGAAAGAAAATGCGTCACGGATTTAGAAAAAGAACATTGAACAAGAAAATTGCACATCGTCGTGCCATGTTTGCCAACTTAGCAAACGCTTTGATCAAACATGAACAGATTAAAACAACTTTACCTAAGGCCAAAGAATTAAGCCCAATCTTTGAAAAGCTGATTACCAAAGCCGAAGATGGTACTTTACATGCAAGACGCCAATTATTGGCTTTCCTGCGTGAAGAGAAAATGGTTGAAAAATTAATGACCACTTTGGTAAAACGTTATGAAAAACGCAACGGTGGTTATGTGCGTGTGTTAAAAGCAGGTTTCCGTTTTGGTGACAGTGCACCTTTGGCGATCGTTGAATTGGTGGATCGTGATGTGAATGCCAAAGGTCAAGATTCTGGTAAAATCGTGGAAGTTGAAACCACAGAAGAAAAAGTGGAAGAAAAGAAATCCGCAAAACCTGAATTAAAATCCAGAAAATCACACGTTGAAAATGCTGGTAAAATCACAGGAGCAGGTGTTGCCAAAAAGACAACAGCTATCCGTAAAACAAATACCAGCGTGTAATAGCAAAGTGTAAAAGAAAAGCCCCTGATTTATGGGGCTTTTTTTATTGTTGGATAAAGGGAATAATTTTTTTAGTTAGTTTCGTGGCTCCTTTTTCATTTAGATGATCAGTATCATCAAAATCAGACCATTCGAAGTCACGTGACCGTAAGCAATTTAAAACAGGAATTTTATTTTCTTTTGCCCATGGAAACATATCCCGATATATGTAATCATCTGAAAGACCTGTTTTATCCAATTCTTCAATATAGTCAGAGCGCACAGGTGCCAGAACCATATACATTTTTATGCCTTTTTGCTTGCAAACTTCATACATTTCAAATAGATGATGCATTTGCAAGTTATTGCGCTTATTCTCACGTAAGTGATGAGAACATCTAAAAGCAGCAGTCATGTTACCAACAGTTTCATTTTTTTCTTCAGGAATATACCCTGAAAAAGTGGTATAATCTATATCAGAATCATCAAACTTTTTAAGTCTGTGTTCAGCCGCCTTACGCCACTGTCCCAGCCAAGTAACGTTGTAAGGTACGCCAAAAACATAATGATTCATTGCTGTATTTTTAACAGAACTTGTTTTACATAGCTCATGGCCTGGGGCTGGAAAACAAAAGAAAAAAACGATTTTTTTCAAGTTTGTTAAAGAATCAATATAGTGATTAAACAACCAATGAATTGTGTATAAGTCTTGATCAACACTGCAAAAATTAAAGGATTTCTCAATCAAATTAGAATTAAATCCCCGTGTTCCATGGCTCGGTCCCAATGCCAAAATTTCAATTTCATTTGCACGTTTTTCCAGGCCTCTTTTTTTTAGCATAAATTCGCGGAACAAGTGCCGAGAAAGACGATGACGCATGTTGCGCAAACGAAATTTAATTTTCTTTTTTAATTCGTTAAAAAACATACAAATCTCCTTTACAAAAAAAAGATAGCATACTTTATTATAATATTCAAGAGAATTGTTTTTTACTTTTTAAAACGATTTTAATCCATTGTTGAGATTTTTTATATAAAGATTCCTCTTGGACATCTTTTTTGTGGGTATAGATGGAATACGCTAACAGATGTGCTTGATTGACACTAAATACATTTGGTGCTGCGGACAGTAAAAATTCTTGCCATGAATCCTCATCAAGAGGGGCAACCTTTTTTCGGCCATATTTAGCCATTGCAACACGTTTTAAAAGTTGAGAAAGTAGTTTTATTTGTTTTTCTTTTTTGACCTTTTCCAATTCTTTTAAGGCGTATGGTAGAGGTTGATTTTGATACCATTTCCATATTAAATAGGTTGCCAGAAAAATTCCTAAAATAATGGCTGACAATACATACCAACCTGTTGCCAAAGGCCAAAAATCTGGCAGAACAGGTAAATGAATATCTTTTAGATTTGATAAGTCTACTTGATTCATATTAAGCTCCCCAAGCAATAACTTTGAAATTGATGTATATAATTTGAATCAGTTGACAAGGCCAAATATCCCATATGATATTTTTGAATATTTTGATGCAGTAATTTTGTGCGGTGTTCCCATGAATTGTAAAAATCTTTTTTAAAGTTCTTAGTGGATGTATCTATTAACATTTCATGTTTCCCGTCTGAAAAAGGAAGTACTCCATTGGGGAGATTTGATTCCATTTTATCATAAAGGTGAACACAGGTAATAGTGCTTTTACGGGATAAATCTCCTAAAAACTTAAAATCATCCAAGGTGACATCATGAAAATCGGATAGCAAAAAAATCAAACTGCCTAATCGAATATTTTTTTCCATAAAAGGAATTATTTGGTTAAATTGAATATTTGAATCAAAATTAAAATCTTTTGATAACTGGTTTAAAAAATAGGGTAGGGCATCATGTGCTGGCATCATTCCCAAAGATTGTGTAATTGAATTGGATAGAATTTGATAAGATAGAATATCATTCTTTTTTTCCGCTATAAATCCAATTAAAGCAGATAGGCGTCCCGCCATAACAGATTTAAAGTGTCCGTGGCTCGCAAATTGCATAGAGGGTCTCAAATCACATAGAATATAAATTTGTTTTTCTTTTTCTTCTGCATACAATTTTGTAAAGGGTTTACCATATTTGGCCGTAACACGCCAATCAATTTGACGAATATCATCACCTGGTTGATATTGGCGTACCTCTTGAAAATTCAGTCCTCTAGTTTTAAGCAAGGATTTATTTTCACCAAATCCTGTGAAAGTATTTTTTCTGTTGTCAGGAAGATTAAAAAAATCAGCCTGTGTCTTTAAAGAAATTAAATCTATAAGTTCCAATTGAATAGGGTTCACCATTTTCTATCCTTATGGTAAAGGAACATACTCCATCAATTTATCCAACACCATATCTGGGGTAATATGTTCAGATTTGGCTTCATATGATAAAATAATACGATGGCGTAGAACTTCGTGAATCAAACTTGTTATATCGGTAGACATAACACATTCATGCCCATTAAGCCATGCATTTGCTCTAGCGCATACGTCCAGTGCAATAGTTCCGCGTGGGCTTGCACCGAAACGCAAAACCTTGGTTAAATTCGGATCATAGGGTGAAGGATCACGAGTAGCCATAATAAATTGGATAATATATTCTTCTAATTCTGGAGCCATAGGAATATTTAGTACTTCTTGGCGTGCTGCCATAATTGTTTTTTCTGAGATTTTGGGAAAAGTAGGTAGGGGCTCTTTTTTTTCTTCTTTTTGTACAATCTTTAAAATTTCCCTTTCAGCCTCGATACCGGGGTGAGAAATGAGAACATACATCAAAAAACGATCCAATTGGGCTTCAGGTAAACGATAGGTGCCCTCATTCTCAATTGGGTTTTGCGTGGCCATCACAGTAAAAAGTAGGGGTAATTGATAGGTTGAATTGCCAACTGTAACTTGCCGTTCCCCCATGGCTTCTAATAGAGCTGATTGTACCTTTGCAGGGGCACGATTAATTTCATCTGCTAAAAGTAAATTATGAAAAATAGGGCCTTTTTGAAAGTAAAAAGTAGCTGTTTCTGGTTTAAAAACATCAGAACCAGTAATGTCAGCAGGCAACAAGTCTGGGGTAAATTGAATACGATGCGCTTGAGCATCAATAGCATTGGATAGTGTTTTTACCACTTTTGTTTTTGCAAGACCTGGGGCCCCTTCCACCAATAAATGTCCATCGGATAATAGGGCAATTAATAATCTGTCAATTAAGGCTGGCTGACCGATTATTTGGTTGTTTATGTATGTTCTTAAATTTTGAAATAATTCTTGATTGGGTGTCATTTTTTTTTGTTCTCCTTTTTTAATACTTATCAATATAAAATTTTTTTTTATAAAATGCAATCAAGTTTTTATTGACATTTGAAAAAAAATATTTAAATTCTGATACAGACAGGAGTTGGTATGTTTTCATTATTTATTTTATCGTTGGTTCAAAGTATCACGGAATTTTTGCCCGTCAGCTCTTCAGCGCATTTATATTTATTGAATTTTTTTGGTATTTCAGAACAAGGGATGGGATTGGATGTACTCTTGCATTTTGGAACTTTATTGGCGGTTGTAATTTATTTTTCAAAAGATATTTGGCAGCTTGTTTTGTCTTTATTACCCAAAAAAGATAAACAGTTGTTAATAAATTTAATTATAGCAACGATACCGGTTATGGTTGTTGGATTGTTTTTCTTTCACCTTTTAACTGAAGCACGTAGTCCTGTTTTTGTGGCCATCAATAGTATCTTTTGGGGAATTATGCTGTGGATTGTGGATAAATTATCCCCCAAGAAAAAGGATTTAAAAAAATTAGATTTAAAGGGGGCTTTTGCTATTGGTTGTGCACAAGTTCTATCCTTGATTCCTGGAACCAGTCGTTCTGGAATTACGATGACGTGTGCCCGTGCTTTGGGAATCAATCGCATGGAAAGTGCACGTTTTTCAATGTTGCTTTCTATTCCGACTATATCGGCGGCAGTAGCTTATGTTATTTATAAAGGTTTTCAAGGTCAAATTCAAATGCCAACATGGAACATGGGGATAGGAGCTATTCTTTTAACCATGTTTATGGGGCTATTGGCAATTTCTTTTTTAATGCGTTGGGTAAAAAAAGGTTCCTTTGCTATTTTTGCTATCTATCGGATTTTATTAGGATTGATTGTTTTGGGATACATAATATTTCAAAACATATAAGCGAATACTACTTGCTAAATTAAGGGTATGTGTATTATCGATTCGGATTAATAATTGACGTAAGGAAATATTTTGCCGTTGGGCAATTTTTTTAAGCTCTAACCAAAATTCGTCTTCTATGGCAATGCTTGTTCTATGGCCCGACAATTCCACCGAATGTTTTTTCATAATTTTTTCCTTAAGCTTGCCAGATCAATGATTTCAGCATTGTTTTTTTCCTCTTTTGTCTCGGGCACAGACTGTGGTGTCAAGGTGAGTCCAAATTTTTGGCTAGGGTCAGCAAAATTTAAAATAGCATCAAACGGTACCCGAATTTCACAAGGAACCCCACTAAAACCCAATACGACAGAAAAATCAGAATCATTGACATGTAAATCTTCAAATTGATTTTGTAAGATAATTGTCATTTCTGATGGATATTTTGCACGAACAAAATCTGGAATTTGGCTTTTTGGGGTTTGAAAACTAATCATATAATATGATTCATCAGTTAAGCCATTTCTTGCAACATCTAGAAGTACGTCATGAACAACAGATTTTAATGCTTTCTGTAAATAAGGGTTATAATCTTTCATTTTAAGAATCCTTTTCCAAATCGGTAAAGCGACCAAATTCACCATTGAAATAAAGTTTAACAGTACCAACAGGACCATGACGTTGTTTAGCAATAATCGCTTCGGCTTGATTGGCTAATTCCAATTTCTTTTGTTCTAATTCTTGACAGCGTAAGGTAAACTTTTCGGGTGTTTCATTAATTCGGCGTTGAGGTTGTTCATTTTGTAAATAGTAAATTTCACGATAAACAAACATTACAATGTCCGCATCCTGTTCAATAGATCCAGATTCACGCAGATCTGATAATAGTGGGCGTTTGTTATCTCGTTGTTCTACTAAACGTGAAAGTTGTGATAATACAATAACTGGAACATTCAATTCCTTTGCCATGATTTTAAGAGCACGTGTCATTTCGGATAATTCCTGAACACGATTCTCTGTTTTTTTACCTGGACTGATTAATTGCAGGTAATCTACTACAATCAAGCCCAAGCCCTTTGTTGGATCGCGTTTTAAACGGCGGGAACGATTCTTGATAGCAGTTATGGTCATGCCAGGTGTTTCATCAACATATAATGGTACTCGCGAAAGCAAATCCACACCGGCAGCTAGCTCATCAAATTGATCATTTGTCAGTTTTCCAGTGCGCATAAGGTGGGCTGAGACCCCAGTTTTAGAGGCTAATATACGTCCCGCCAGTTGCTCTGCTGACATTTCCAAACTGAAAAAAGCTACAGATTTTTTTACTGCTCCTTCTTTTTTGTTTTCTTCTTCAAATTTTTGAGCTGCATTAAAGGCGATAGTTGTTGCTAAAGCGGATTTACCCATAGCAGGGCGTCCCGCCAGAATAATAAGGTCAGAATCGTAAAGACCACCCAATAACTTATCCATATCTACTAAACCAGTGGAAACCCCTGCAACACCAGTGGGGTTATTCATTGCTGTTTGGGTAGATTCTAATGTTTTGCGCAAAGAAAAAGATAAAATCTCAGGGCCTCCTGTTTTTTCACCTTCATTGGCTAAATCATAGAGTTGCTTTTCCGCTTCTTCAACTTGCTTGATGGCGTCTTCATCTAAACTGGTGTCAAAGGCATTGTTCACCACGTTAGTTCCAACCTCAATGAGTTGGCGTCGTAAATAAGCATCAAAAATTGTATGTCCATAGTCAGATACATTAACGATTCGTGTGCTGGCAGCTGCCAACTGGGCTAAGTATTCAATACCACCGACATCTTTCATGGCTTCATCATGGACAAAAAGAGGTTTTAAGGTTACTGTATCAGCAATGCGACCTTGTTCAATTAAATTACGACATGCATCGTAAATTTTAGCATGAACAGGATGAACAAAGTGCTCTGACTTTAAAAATTCGGATACTTTTTCTAGTGCTTTATTGTTAACTAGGATGGCCCCTAATACAGCTTGTTCAGCTTCAAGATTTTGTGGGGGAATACGTGTATTGCTTTGTTGGATATCCATGGACGTACCTTCATTTATCAATTATGTTATGCTTCTTATACACTTATTTTAAAAAAAAATCAATCTTTTTGTTTGCAATTTGATTCTTTTTTGTGTAGGATGATGAACAAGGAGAAACTGTATGATTGGAAAATTGACAGGAATTGTGGATTCATTTTATGAAGGCTACTTAATATTGGATGTTGCGGGTGTGGGGTATCGCGTTTTTTGTTCGGCAAAAACGGCAGGGAAAATGTCAACTGTTGGTGGTAATGCTAGTTTATTGATTGAAACGCAGGTGCGAGAGGATCATATTCATTTGATTGGTTTTGCAGATGCAACTGAACAACAGACTTTTTGTCTTTTAAGTACAGTACAAGGGGTAGGTGCTAAGGTAGCCTTGGCCATTTTATCGGCATTAACGCCTAATGAAATTCAAATGGCCGTAATGACTGCAGATGGCAAAGCCTTCACGCGCGCCAGTGGTGTTGGACCAAAATTGGGTGCGAGAATTGTCAGCGAATTAAAGGGAAAAATGGGATCATTGGGGGCTAATGAAACAATGGCTGTATCTACATTAAAAACAGGTACAGTTATCCAAAATACAGTGATGGAAGAGGCTATTTCAGCTTTATCAAATTTAGGCTATGCGCGCATAGAAGCGGGGATGGTTGTAGCCAATGTTTTGCGACAAAATCCGGATGTGAATACGTCTGAACTTATTCGTCTATCACTCAAAGAAATAGGAAAGGGGAGTTTATGAAAAAAATATGGATACTTATTTTATGTGTTTTTTATATGGTGCCAGCGGTGGCTCGTATTGTGGTATTGGATGAAAGGAATGCCAAAAAAAATGAATTATACGTGGATGAACACGGACTATATCGTTATCGAAAAGGCGAGGATGTTTATAAGTGGGATTGTATGGATGTATATCAACCTGAAATGAAAAAGAAATGTATGCAAGCCCGGAAGGTTGCTCTGGATCAGATGCGTTCTAAAGTTGAAAATGATAATGATGAAACTTTATTTACGGGAAAAATTCAAGTTCACCCACGTAAGGGTGAAGATACATATTTTTATGTGGAAGATGGGGTCAAAGGAAAACAAATTTATGTGTTGCGTGGGCAGTATTATTTTGAAAAAAATCAAGCGGGTAAATATGTTCTTTATGAATTATCCACAGAGGAACCTTTTACGGGGGAAATCACTTTGGGAACTGTGGCTGGATTATCACCTGTGCCAGGGTTTGATACGCAGTTTGTCGTTACTCAACGATATAATGCTGGTTTACCCGTGGGGGATCCTGCATCTAAATTAATTGGTTCATTATAAAGGATAAAGATGGTTGAAAATAGAGTAATTGCACCGCAAAAACAAGATGGAGATGAAGAAGCATTTAAAACTTTGCGTCCTCAAAGTTTGGATGATTTTGTGGGACAACGTCAGCTTTGCCAAAACTTACGCGTTTTTGTCAGTGCAGCACGCGATCGTAAAGAAGCCATGGATCATGTCCTGTTGTTTGGTCCGCCGGGGTTAGGAAAGACAACTTTAGCACAAATTGTCGCCAAAGAATTGGGAGTGAATTTTCGCCCGACTTCTGGCCCTATGATTTCTAAGTCAGGTGATTTGGCAGCGATATTAACAAATTTGGAACCACGTGATGTATTGTTTATTGACGAAATTCACAGATTGAATCCTGCTGTGGAAGAGGTTCTTTATTCTGCAATGGAGGATTTCCAATTGGATATTGTGATTGGGGAAGGACCAGCGGCCCGTTCGGTACGTATTGATTTGCCTCCATTTACTTTAATTGGGGCTACAACGCGATCAGGGCTTCTTTCAACCCCACTTCGTGATCGTTTTGGAATTCCTATGCATTTAAATTTTTATGACACAGATGATTTACAAAAAATTGTGGAACGAAATGCCCGTCTTTTGAATCTTGATATGACCCAAGATGGTGCTCACGAAATTGCCAAGCGTTCACGCGGAACACCACGTATTGCAGGAAGATTATTGCGTCGTGTGCGTGATTTCGCGGGGGATAAAGCTGTTGATGCTGAGTTGGCCGATATTGCTTTGACACGCTTAGAAGTGGATAAATCTGGATTGGATTCAATGGATCGGCGCTATTTGAGATGTATTGCGGAAAAATATGCAGGGGGGCCTGTTGGAGCGGATACTTTATCGGCGGCACTTTCAGAAGAACGTGATACTTTGGAGGAAGTGATTGAACCTTATTTGATGCAATTGGGGTTGGTTATGCGTACCCCTCGAGGGCGTGTTTTATCGCCAGCAGGTTATAAGCATTTGGGTTTGAAAACACCACTAAATATGATTCAACCTGATTTATTGTCTGAGGTGGAATAGAGATGGATGAATTTGTAACTGGACAATTTCATAAACATCTGGAAAAATTCAAAGATTTTTTTAACTTTAATTTTGAAAAATAATAAATTGAAAAGAAATATAAAATGAGTGGAAAGGGTGGAAAAAAAATAGCACTAACAAAAGATCAAGTACAGCACTATGAAGACGAGTTGAATGGCCAATATATACTTGGCGAACAAGTTGGGCGTTCGGGGGCTATGACTTGTGCTTATCTATTAACGGATAAAACAGGTAAACAATTTGTTTTGAAAATTCCAAAAAAAATTGATGAATTGGATGTTTGGCATAGTGCTCAAAAAAAATCTATTGATTTACGTAATGCATACGTGGGGGATTATCAAGGGCGTATAAATGTCCCTAAAACAATAAAAATAGGACTAGATTATGTTGTGGAAGAATTGGCAGAAGGTGAAGAATTTTTTGCCTCAGTTTATCAAAAACTTTCCCCCATTGAAAAAAAGAAAGTAGCACAAGATTTAGGTGAATTTATTAATTATTCCCATCAAAGAACTTTGACAGATAAGACGGCTAAGCTATATCCAAATCAGCAAAAACGTGTGAGTTGGCAGGATACATATAATTATTTTGCTCCTGTTTTGACAGAGGATGAAAAAAAAGAATTACGAAAAGAAATTCAAATCCATGAAGAACAAAAAGAAAGCCCTGTTGTTTTGGCTTTTCGTGATTATCGCTATTCAAATATGCTTTGGGATAGCAAAAGTAAATGTCTGTCAGTCATTGATTTTGATTGTACAAAAAACTCTTCCGTTTATGAAGAGTTTACTCCAGCCGCGGCTGCAAGTGCCGTAATCTCTTATCAATTTTGGGCTGATGTGATTAACGCTTATAACCATAGCCCTAAAAAATATCCTATTTCTATTGATTTGGAAACTGTTCGTCATAATTTTTTTGTTGGAATATACCACGAATATGCGCGGTGCAATATCGGAAAGAAGTCCCCTCAGGAAGTTTTGCCTGAATTAAGGTCTGATTTGAAAGAATTATCTAAATTGGTCCCAACAGATTTGGCGGAGAAAAAAGTTGCAAAAGGTAATTTATTTTCTATGATTAAAAAAGGAAAACAAAATGATTCATGAATATACATTTCGGATTTATTATAAAGATACAGATGCAAGTGGTATAGCTTATCATGCGAATTATTTGGCCTATGCTGAAAGGGCGCGCACGGAAATGTTCAATGAGGCAGGGTTAGCAATGCCTGATTTACTAAAAAGGGGGGATTCATTTGTGGTAAGTCATGCAGAGATTGATTATAGACGTCCTGCTCCATTGAATAGTATTGTCAAAATTCGCAGCCAGATTATAAAAATAAAAGCGGCGAGTTGCTTGGTGGAACAATTGTTTTATGTGGATAATCAATTGATTACTAAAATAGTGGTGGAGGCGGTTTCGGTTGATACAAATACTCTACGTCCTAAACGTATTCCTACTGATATCCGTGCCTTATACGAAAAATATTTAAAAGAAACAAAAGGAGAAGAAAATGCAAAATGAAGTTGTACATCATTCCATTTCCATGATGGGAATGTTTCA
>DFFU01000019.1 GCA_002372315.1 Alphaproteobacteria bacterium UBA3768 | reverse complement strand
CAACGTGTGCATAGTGACGTTTTTCTGTTTCATATTCCACGTGAGATGTATTAATTGTAATACCACGGGCGCGTTCTTCTGGGGCCTTATCAATGTTGGCATAGTCAACGAATGCAGCACCACCTTTTTCGGCCAATACTTTTGTAATAGCCGCTGTCAAAGTGGTCTTACCATGGTCCACGTGACCAATCGTACCAATATTGCAGTGTGGCTTACTTCTGTTAAATTTTTCTTTAGTCATTTTTTTCTCTTTCTTTAACTGATCAGTTAATAAAATAAAGTCTTACGACTTCGGTTAGTTCGTTTTTTTAAGGGAGTTTTCTCACCCCGCAAGGCACCCCAAATGGAAATTGACGTCCCTGCTATTTTTGGAGCGGGTGATGGGAATCGAACCCACGTATTCAGCTTGGAAGGCTGCTGCACTACCATTGTGCTACACCCGCTTTGGCTTTCATTCATCAGAAAGTTTCGGCATTATAGCCCACTTTCAATCAATTGTCAAGAAAAAAATCCCCGCCATTTCTGACAGGGATTTTTTAATTTTTCCAATATTAGAATTTGTATTGAACTTGAACGCCCAAAATATTGGATTGTGTGTTCTTATATTTGGCATGAGCCGCATTAGGATCGCTGATCTCATAAGCCTCACTTGTCTTAGCTATCAAGTGTGCATACCCTACATCTATTTGCCAATTATTTTTCATATAACTGGCACCGATGCTACCCCACCAACGATCGCTATCCGGAATACGAATCGTACGGCGTTCTGGTTTTTTCGTCGGGCTTTCATCCCAACCAACACCAAAACGGAATGTCAAATTCTTGCAATAGTAGTAATCAACACCACCTGACAGTGTCCAAGAATTTTGGTAACGGTAGTGAGAAATTTTTGTTCCATAACTATCTCTATACACAGTCCGCATTAATGGATGGTCTGAATACACCGCAAAATCTGGGAAAGAAGATGACCAATGCGTCCAACGAGCTGTTCCCGAAAATCCTACATCTTTATAGCGATGATATCCAGATAATGTAAACGTTTCAGGTAAATCTGGATTCGCCCAAAGATGACCAACACCATTTAATTGCTTATAAATAGGACCATACATTGTCATCAATGTGTCATTACTTCCTCTCAATCTAAAATCACCTTTGGCACGTTGTGCAGAACGCAAACGCCATGACAACCCCAAACGTGAATTTTCATCAAATTCATACATAATACCCAATGTACCTGTTTTGCTCCATCCATGTACGTCAAACTGGGAATATCCTCCACCTACACGTCCAGGAATTGTGTTGGTCATTTTACCATAAATATAGCGGGCAATAGCACTAGCCCCGATAGACCAATGGTTTGTTAATTTGTAGGCAGCTGAAAAGTTAAAGTCCACAATATCCAATTTGGACAAAATGGCCGTGTCAGAGCCAAACCAACCTGATTTATATTTTGTTTTCAGTCCAAAAGGTGCATAAATACCTATTCCCAAAGACAATTTATCATTCACATTATATTGGCCAAAACCAGCAGGAACGGGTTGCCAAAAATTCATCTGACTGTGTTGACCAACATTTCTATTTCCATTAACTTGGTCTTGCAATCCATACACATCAGACTTTAAATTCACAAATGTGAAAGCTTGTTGTAAACCTGATTGTTTCATCAATGTCATACCAGCGGGGTTATAGGCTATAGCAGAATAATCATCCCCCATAATACCCTGTCCAGCATACGAACGCCCCAAACCTGTCACAGAATAATCATTTAATTGGTATCCACCAGCATTTGCTGGGATAATATGCATTGCTACCGCGGCAGCCAATGCCATTTTAACGAATTTACTTGTTTTCATCTTTATCTTTCCTTTCGTTTGTATCAAAGGGAGATTCCCTTGTTTAAAGTTAGAAAACAAGGGCATTATAGCAAATTGTCATAAAAATGCAACAATTTTGTCATAAAAATGTCATATTTTTTATTTTTGCACTTCTTCGTATTCTACATCAATAACCTGATGGGCGTGGATGGGACGTGTACTGGAAGGGGGTACGCGCCCCTTCTCCCATCTTCTTTTTAACCAATTGATACACCAAATACTTAAAAAAGTAACCATCAGTGGAACCGCCAAAATCCACATAAGTTTAAAAAAGAAAACCAAAACAACCAATGAAATAAATAAAGAGATAAATTGGTATAAAAAGAGCCTCATTTTAAATCCTTTTTCAATTGGTATAACACATCCAATGCTTCGCGCGGTGATAAATTATCCACATCCAGTGTCCGTAATTTTTTTTCAATTTCACTTTCTTTGGGTGTCGATTTTTCAATACTGGCAAATAGTGGTAAATCATCAAACAGGGGTTTTTGGGATGCTTTTTTTTCTTCTAGTTGGATTAAAACTTGTTCAGCTCGTGTTAAAACGCTTTCGGGTAACCCAGCCAATTTAGCCACATGGATCCCATAGGACCGATCCACTGCCCCTGTTCCCACTTCATGTAAAAAGACAATTTCACCTTGCCATTCCTTCACACGCATCGTATGTAAAGAAACACGATTCAATCGTTTATCTAGCGCTGTCAATTCATGGTAGTGGGTTGCAAATAAGGCCCGTGATTTATTATGGTTATGCAAATATTCCACTGTTGCCCACGCAATTGAAAGCCCATCAAATGTGGCTGTACCACGACCTACTTCATCCAATATCACCAAAGATTTTTCCGTGGCATTATTTAAAATAGCCGCTACCTCCACCATCTCCACCATGAATGTAGAGCGACCACGAGCCAAATCATCACTGGCACCCACACGGGAAAAGAGTTTATCAACCAACCCTATTGTGGCTTTTTCCGCTGGCACAAAAGACCCCATTTGCGCCAACACCACCATCAAAGCATTTTGACGCAAAAAAGTACTTTTACCTGCCATATTAGGACCTGTCAACAACCACAAATTGTTATCGTTTAAATTACAATCATTGGGGATAAAGGCTGTATGTTCTTTGGAAAGTGCGTATTCCACAACAGGATGACGACCTGCTTTGATTTCAAATTCACTGCCTTCAGTTAAAACTGGACGCGTCCAGTTTTGTTCCAAGGCTAAATCAGCCAAAGCTGCACATACATCAATTGTTGACAAAGCGTGGCTGGCGGATAAAATAGCAGGACTTAAAGACAAAATACGTTCCCGTAATTGCTCATATATTTCCAATTCCAAAGCCACTGATTTTTCATCCGCGTGTAAAATTTTGGTTTCCAATTCACCCAACGCCACCGTGGTAAAACGCACACAATTGACCATTGTTTGCCGATGGATAAAGCCCATCTCTTTATTATTGAGTAGTGGCTCAGCCAAGCGTGCTGGCACTTCCACAAAATACCCCAACAAATTGTTAAAAGTAATTTTTAAGTTTTGAATACCTGTTTTTTGTATATATTCCGCCTGTAAATCAGCCAATAATTTTTTGGCATTTTTCTTAATATCAGCCAATTCATCCAAGTCAGCATGATATCCTGAACGAATAAAACCACCATCTCGTGCCAACAAAGGTACTTCATCCAAAAGGGCGCGACTAATTTCATCCACCAAGCTACTGTGTTCACCCATTTGATTCTTTTGATAGATTAGACTATCGGGCACAAATTCGGCATTCAATTCTGCACGTAAAGCAGGAATCAGTTTTAATCCCAACATAATCGCTTTCATATCTCGTGGGCCACCACGCGATACGGATAAGCGTGCCAAAGCACGTTCAATATCGGGCATTTCTTTTAAAATATTTTTTGCCTGAATCAAAACCAAAGGATTATCTTTGAAAAAACCCACCATGTCTAACCGACAATTAATTTGGTTCAAATCCATTAAAGGAGCCGCTAACCACGACCCCAAAAGTCTGGCCCCCGCCCCCGTGTGCGTACGATCCAATACGGAAAGCAAACTTTTTGCGCCTTTTTCATCAGACAATGTGCTTGTCAATTCCAAAGATCGACGTGTCGCACGATCAATTTGCATCAGTTGAATATCTTGAATTTCTTGTGGATCATTCAAAAGTGGCATTTTGCCTTTTTGGGTTTCGTGAATATATTTTAATAAAACACCAATTGCTAACTGTTCCCCTTTATCATAGTGGGGATATTTTTGAACCGTATCCACATGTAAGGTTACATTAAAATCGCTGGGGGGTAAATTTGTCATTTGGCCATAACCGCTATCCCACGGAAAATGATTTTTTTCACAAAAATCTTCCATCAAAATAACCTCACTAGCCTCTAAACGCGCTAAAACAGCGCCCAAAGCATCTAAATTCGTTTTTTGAACAAAAAAATCACCCGTGGACATATCCACCCAAGCCACACCAAAATTTAATCCACCATCAGCCACAGCCACTAAATAATTATGACGACGCGCATTTAAAAGGGCATCATCTGTCAAAGTTCCCGCCGTCACAATACGAATCACATCGCGATGAACAACGGATTTATAGCCTCTTTTTTTAGCCTCAGCAGGATCTTCCATTTGTTCGCAAATGGCCACTTTATACCCTGCCTTAACCAAACGCACTAAATAGTTTTCATAGGCATGGAAAGGCACACCACACATAGGAACCTTTTGCCCCATATAGGTTCCTCGATATGTCAAGACAATATCCAATGCCGCAGATGCTTTATGTGCATCAGCAAAAAACAATTCATAAAAGTCCCCCATTCTATAAAACAATAAACAATCAGGGTATTGCTCTTTTGTTTTTAAATACTGTTCCATCATGGGAGTGGCTTTATCTGATGACATTTTTTCTTTCCTTTTTTGTAAAAATGTATTATACTGAAATTATGAAAAAAAAGAAAGTAAAAAATAATCTTTATAAATTATTGGGCCGGATTTTTATTGTCAATATTCCTGCTGTACTTATTTTGCTTTTTTTAATGTTTTTGGGAAAATTATCTTGGCTTTCTGCTTTAATTTCATTGTTTTGTTTTTGGATAATCAGCGCTATCATTATTGCTTTGATTTTTAAGGACTTAGATAAATTTATCAATTACTTAAACCAAATCACAACCAATTTTGGCAAGGAACAACCCATTTTCAGAAAAGGTTTATTTACCTCATCCCGTTTGATGAATGCTTTTCAATCTGTCAGTCGTATATGGCAACAACAGGCTCTTTCTGATGCACATATTTTAACAAATTTACCTGATCCCTTAATTTTACTAAATCTTCAAAATAGTCCTGTTTTCATGAATACAGCCGCACATATTTTATTTCCTAAAATGAAAATTTCCGCATTGATTCAAAACAAATTTTTTCAGCAGGCTTTTTTTAAAATAAAGGAAGGACCTCAAATTTTTGAATGGCAAACACAAAAACGTTACTTTCAGGTGCGATTGGATCAATTGCCCGCCCCCACACAAAAGGGCGCTGTTTCAGAAGTTTTATTGCATGAAATTACTGATTTTAAACTTTTTCATAAAAAACAAACAGATTTTTTTACAAATGCAAGTCATGAGTTAAAAACTCCTTTAGCTATTATTTCTGGAGCAGTTGAAACTTTACAAGGACCTGCCCAGAATGATGCAGTGGCACAAAAAGAATTTTTATCCCTCATTTCAAACCAAACACAACATATGACAGATTTGGTTAAAAGTTTGTTGAACTTGGCACAACAACGTGAATTTTCAAATCCATCTACAAGGGTCAATTTGAATAATTTGTTTGTTCAATTATTTCAGGATTTAGATTTAAAAGTTAAAAAAAAGAATCAGCACTTTGTTTTCGTTAAGTCTGATTCTATATCAATGACAGCCGATAAAAAAGATTTATATCATTTGTTTCAAAATTTATTGGATAATGCCATAAAATATGGATTTTCTGAATCCAATATTAAAATTCATTTATATTATAAAAAAAATAATATTTGTATTGGTATCCAAAATGAAGGCCCTTTAATTTTGAAAAAAGAATTACCCCACATATTTGATCGTTTTTATCGTTCTCAGTCAGCCAAAAACAACCATATAGATGGCAGTGGTCTAGGATTGAGTATTGTACAAAAAATCACACAAAAATATCATGGGAATATCCATGTTGTAAGTACACAAAGAACAGGTACCATTTTTACGATTCAATTTCCTATTGAATTAAAAACTCCTTAAGTAACTCTTGCATCTCTTTCTTTAAAGTATCAGGTAAAGTCCCTGCACGCCTTATAAATTTTTCTTTAGAAATTGGACGAATCAAATCAAATGCAATTTGGGCTTTTTCCCCTTTTAATTTTACCCCCATACGACAAGGAAAATTATATTGTAACTTTGTGATAGGTGCTACCAAAGCATAAGGTAGCAAAGAATTCATTTCATCTGGTGAAATAATTACGCATGGTTTTTCATGCCCTTTTATTTCACAAAAATACACTTCAAATTTTTTTACCATTCCCATGCTCCCTCTGCTTTAACAGGGTGTTTTAATAATTCATCCTGTAAAATCATTTTCCATCCTTGACGACGATTGATAATAGGTGTTAAAACAACACTGCCTTGATGTATTGAAAGTTCTATTTCATTTTCAAAATGACACTCTTTAATAATGCTTTGAGGGATTCGTATGCCCATAGAATTACCAATTTTGATCAATTTAATTTTCATTCATCTCTCCTTTCAAAACATCCGCTAAAACCATATATAATCGCCCAACATCTGAACCAATTAAAACAGCCAGTAAAGGACTATCCGCTGCAGCTTCCGTTGCTTGGTGTGTCATTTGTTCAAAAGTTCTTATGTAATTTCTGACATTGGATTGAAACAAAGCATCTTGATGAAACAGTTGCCGAATTTTTTCTGCTTTTCCCTTTTTGATACTTTGTGCTAAATAGCGCATAAATACCGCCCTGTCCCCTGCATAATAATGTGCCCATAATTCTTCTTCGTTCTTGGGTACAAATAAGTGAGCCAAAGAAACAGAATATTGCTGTAATCGTTTCGTAATTTCACTTGCTTCACGCAAAAAGTCTTGTTTTTCTTGCGCTTTTAAATCCAAATGTTTTTCCAATGTTAAAGTGTGTTGTTGTAATCCTTTTGCCACAACATTCATATCCCCATGAATCTGAGATAAAATATTTTTTAAATTTTGAGCTTTTTGATTTAATATATTTTCACCTTCTTGCATCTGTTTTTTAAAATCTGTAAGTTGTTCCATTATTTCCTTTGTTGTGCCAAAATGTGTTACTGCTTGGTTCACTTGGACACTGGCATCAGTCAATGCTTTGGCAATTTTTCCAGAAGAGGCTGTTGTTTGTCCAATTTGTTGGCGCGCTGTTTCAAAGGCGTGCAATATGTCTTGAATTTCATGAATCTCTTGATTTAACTCTTTGGTAAAGCCTGAAACAACCTTTTGTGTTTTCTGACTCACTAAATCAAGTGTGTCTGCTTGATGCGATAGTAAAGTCATTGTTTCTTGCGATTGAGTGTTATTTTGATGTGTCATTTCAGCCAATTTCTGAACATGCTCAGCCAACTTTTGAACAACACCTACCGTTTGTGTATCCACTGTTTTAACTAATTTATTTAACCCTTCAATCCAACGTTGCAAATTATTACGTACTGCATCTGTGTGTTGATTTACCCCCTTAAAAACAGATTTAAATTCAATTACTTGTTCTCTTAAGGTTTTTGTGAGTTCTTTTGTATATATCTCACCTTCTTCTGTTGGATATACCAGTTCCTCCATATAACTTCTTAAATTTTTACCTTGTGTTTCCAAATATTCGTTGCGATCAAAATATGCAGAAACCAAAAATAAAATAATCACAGGTAAAAATAAACCTCCTAAACCTCCTATTAACTCCATAGGTGAAAGTTCACCGCGATGCAACCACCATCCTGATATAGTAAGATAATTAAAAACAAAATAACACCAAATAAGTGTCAGAATTATAAAGATAATTTGAGCCTTATGAATATATGTTTTTCTGTGTTTCATGAGAACCTCCCATACAACATATGACATACACTATATTACAAAGTAATTTCTTTGTCAAGGAATAATTACACGTGTAATTACATTCTTTTTATGTAATTCAACAAAATTATTAGATTCTTATAGAAAAATAAATAATAACTATTTGTTTTTTAAAAAACTTATTACATAATTACACTGTAATTACTTTTTGAGGTATAATTTGGTGTCTGAACCATGTCATTTGTCGTTTAGCATAATGACGCGTTGACAACAAAATTAACTTTCTCATTTCTTCCAAAGAATATTGTCCTTCTAAATATTGAATTATCTCTTTTACACCTATAGCTTTTAAAACACCACCTTTTGCATCCATTTTCTGCAGTTTTTGTACCTCTTCAATCCCTCCACTATTTAACATTATGTTCAATCTCTGCTCTATTTTATTATAAATCAATTTTCTATCTGGTTGAATCAGAATTATTTCAAAATCAGCTTCAATTTGTTTTTTTAAGGGGAGATTTTGAAAATACGTAATTGGTTTACCTGTTGTTAAAAATATTTCCAAAGCACGTTTTTGACGCTGAGGATCAGGTAAAACATTTTGTCCTTTAAGTAAGGATTGAATCTCAGTCATAGGCATCTGTCGCACTTTTTGTCTGATTTCATTAGGAATATCTGGCATCTCATTAAGGCCGTTTATTAAAGCATTTATATACATCCCAGTTCCCCCAACCACAATTGGATGAGATAATTGAGGTAATATTTTACAAACTTTTTTCAACCATGATTGAACGTTTTCTTGTGTTTGACAATCCGCATAACCATAAAGATAATGAGGAACAATTTGTTCATCCTCTATACTGGGACGGGCTGTTAAAATACGTAAATCGCGATACACCTGAAACGCATCCGCATTCACAATTTGTCCTTTTATCTTTTGTGCTATTTCCATAGCATAACCAGATTTTCCACTGGCTGTTGGTCCAACAATAATTTGTACCTTTTGTTTTTGCATAGAATTATTATACTTTAAAAAAAATTCTTTGAAAAGCCTTTTTTATTGTGTTTTTTGACTTTTTTTGATATATTGGTCAAAAAGGAGTTTCAATGAAAAGATTATTTTTTTTCCTTTTGTTATTATCAGGATGTGGTTTTTCACCTTTATATTCTGAAACAAATTCATATTTAAAGGATACGCAGGTAAGTGTTTTGCCTATTCCAAATCGTTATGGGGATAAGATGCGTCGCGTTATTGAGAAGGCTCTTTTTACAAATTCACAATCTCCCAAAAATAAATATCGTCTATTTGTTGCTGAACCTTCTTTTAGTTCTGGTGATAAAACAATTACTTCTGATGAGTTTGCAAGTACAATGCAGGTGACAGCCAAAACAACCTATC
The DNA here is from genome assembly GCA_002372315.1 of Alphaproteobacteria bacterium UBA3768. Lineage (GTDB taxonomy): Bacteria > Pseudomonadota > Alphaproteobacteria > CAAHEQ01 > UBA3637 > UBA3637. The sequence continues at coordinate 10,405 of DFFU01000019.1, read as the reverse complement.
AACTGGATAATGCTACAACAGGTAAAACAGTTTATAAAGGTACAATACAGTCCGTTAGTTCCTATTCTGTTGTTCGTGATCCTTACGCCACAACGGTTGCCAAAAATCATATTCAAGAGGAACTTGCTCAGCAACTTGCTCAGCAAATTTCTTTGGATGTTTTAGCCCAATTATCAAAGGATGAAAAGTGAAGGCAAAACCTTTTCAATTAGAGGCCTTAAGCCAACAAATCAAAACACAATATTCCGGGGCTTTGGTTTTTGGTACAGACATTTCTTATGTTCAAGAAATTTCTTTAAAAATCAAAAAAATGATTGTCCCAAACGCAAATGATTTTTCTTTGGTATATTTAAGTGCCTCTCAATTAAAGCAAACACCTTTTGCGGCAACGGATGAAGCTAATACGCCCAATTTAATGGGAGATAGACGCTTGATATGGATTAAAGATATTAATAATTTATCCGACATGATTATTTGCCATTTTTGCGAACATCGCCAAACAGATGCTTTTTTACTTATCAGCTGTGACAACTTGCCCAAAAATAACGCGTTACGTGTTGAAGCTGAAAAAAATCCACACTTTATTACCTTTGCATGTTATCCTCCAGAGGAAAGTGAACTGACATTTTTCGTCAAAGACTTTATTCATCAAGAAAATTTTAAAATATCACCTGATGCTATTTCTTATTTAATTCAAAATACCTCAGGTAATTTGTCTATTTTAAAATCAGAGTTAAATAAATTAGTTCTTTATAATAAAGATAAAAAAACAATTACACTGGATATCATTCAATCTTTGATAGGCTCTGGCTCTGTTCAACTAGACTTTTTTATTCAATTGGTTGCCAATCAAAAAATTTCACAGGCCATTCCCCTTATTTTAAAATTACAGCAACAAGGCGAATTACTCATTTCATTGATTAGAATGTTAAATAGATATTTTGACGTACTTTTAACTGGGAAAAGTCTGATTGCTCAAGGGGACAATCCATCAACTGTTGTGGAAAAATTGTTAAAACCAGCCCAATTTCGTTTAAAACAACCCTTACAAAAACAACTTACAATGTGGACACTAAAACAACTTATTCATGCCCACCATCTTTTTTTAGAAACAGAAATTCAAATGAAATCCTCCAGACTTTCTCAAGACCTACTTTTGGAAAAATGCTTGCTTGATATCAGTCTTGCGTAAGTTTTTCCAAAACTTTTTGCAGTTGTTCCACAGAGGTATATTTCATTGATAAAGTTCCTTTTTTTCCATTCCATTTAATTTGAACCTTCATGCCCAATTTTTGGGTTAAATCTTCCTCCAAAACACGAATATCTTCATCTTTTTCTTTTAATTTCACGTTTTTTTGTGGTGGATTCTTATCTTCACCTGCCAATTTTTCTGTTTCGCGAACACTTAGACCTTTATTGATGATTTGTAATGCTAAATCTTCAGCTTTTTCAACCCCCAATAAAGCCCTTGCATGCCCTGCTGTCAACTGTTTGTTCTCTAATAATTCTTTAATTTTGTCTGGTAATTCCACAAGACGCATCATATTGGCAATATAACTACGACTTTTTCCTAAAACCTCTGCCAAAGATTCTTGTGTATATTGATATTCCTTTAACAAGCGAATGTAGGCTTCTGCCTCTTCCAAAGGGTTTAAATCCTCACGCTGTAAATTTTCAATAAGTGCAACCTCCAATGCATCTTTATCATCAAAATCTTTTATAATAACAGGAATTTGTGTGAGGCCTGCTTTTTGACTTGCGCGATATCGCCTTTCACCCGCTATAATTTCATATCCTCCCATAGGTATTGAACGCACCAAAAGCGGTTGTAAAACACCTTTTTTTTGAATTGATTTCACTAAATCTTCTAGGCTTTCAGTGTTAAAAACACGACGGGGCTGAAAACGACTCGGTTTTAATAAACCAATCGCTACAGTTTGAATTTTTTCTTTATTATCAGGCGTATTTTGCCCTAAATAATCCTCTCCCATTAAATAACTTAAACCTTTTCCAAGTCTTTGATTATCCATGATTTTCTCCTTGTTGTCTTTGCAATAATTCTGCTGCTAAATGAATATAACTTTGAGCACCAATACTTTTAAAATCGTATAACATTACAGGCTTTCCATGTGATGGAGCCTCAGGAATACGTACATTGCGAGGAATAATCGTTTTAAACACTAAATCGCCAAAAAACGATCGTACATCGTTTTGAATAGATTTTGCCAAATTAAAACGTGCATCATACATGGTTAAAACAACGCCTTGAATATTTAGTTGAGGGTTGAAATTTTGTTTAATTCGATTGATTGTCTTCATCAAATCAGCCACCCCTTCCAACGCTAAATATTCACATTGAATAGGAATAATCACTTGTGTTGCAGCCACTAAAGCGTTCAATGTTAGCATTCCAACAGCAGGTGGACAATCAATAAAAATATAATCAAAATCAATAAGTTGCTCCAAGGACTTCTTTAAATAGAACTGAGGATTTTGAACACCTGCCAATTCCAAATCAACCCCCAATAACTCTTGACTGGCGGGTAATAAATATAGGTTAGGAACCATCGTAGCAACAATAGCCTCTTGTGCCTGACCTTGACCTGTAATTACACCGTAACTACTTAATTTTCCCATCACACGCTTTTGCCCAAAACTCACAGTTGCGTTTCCTTGAGGATCCAAATCAATAATTAAAATTTTTTTATTAAGAGTAGACAGTGCCGTTGCTAAATTAACTGTTGTTGTTGTTTTTCCAACTCCACCTTTTTGATTTGAAACAGCAAAAATTTCAGTTTTCATATTGTACATCCTCCACTTTTAAAATAAATGAATCAGAATTGGTAAAACTTTTTAACTTACTGATTTTACAAGTTATTTTATTATTTTTTATTTCCTTTTCAACGGTATTTCCTTTGGGTAAAATTAAAATTGTTTCACGTGAAACAATTTTTTGACAAAGTATTAAAATTTGTTCTAATTCAGCAAAAGCACGAGCCGTTATCACATCAGCTTTTATATCATCAATTTTTTCAATTCGTTCATTTTTAACTTGAATATGTAAATTTAGCTGACGATTTATTTCTTGTAAAAATGTGGCTTTTTTAGTATCACTTTCCACTAATATAATTTGCTGAACCGGAAAGCCTAATGTTTTATTTAAAATTCCCAAGACTATTCCTGGAAATCCAGCACCACTACCAACATCCATCAAAACTTTTGTATCAGAAGGAATTAAATCAAATAATTGTGCAGAATCCAAAATATGCCGTTCATAAATATTTTCAATTGTGTTTTTGGATATTAAATTCACGTGTTTTTGCCAAACTGATAAAATATTTATATATTTTTCAATATCTTGTTCTGATTTTTTTAATAAAGATTGAAATTGTTTCACGTGAAACATCCTCCTTTTACAGAAGGATTATACTTCAAATTATAAATAAATCAAGGCTGTTTATAATAAATTTTAACACTTTGACAATTTTTAGTATCTATTTTATAAGATTCAGCAAAACCATTTGTTAATGAATTACATAATTTTTCTTCCACATTATGTAATTCAAAATAAATTAAATTTCCAGATTTTTGAAGTGTTGTAGAATATTTTTTCAACAAAGGAGATGCTATTGTTTCACGTGAAACATTTGGATTACTTTTTAATAAATTTTCTTTAAATTCAATTAGTTGTAATTGTAATTCTTGTGCCAAATTATTTTTTTGTAACATTAAATTTGCTGTATTAAAACCTTTAACACCATTAGCTGTTATTTGCCCCTGAACAGCCAAACCTCCCAACAAATCTGTCATTTGTGCTGAAACAGAAAAACTTATTCCTAAACAAAATAAAAATATTAAACTGCGTCCCATAAAGCCCCCTTTATTTTTTTTAAAAATTCAGTGTGTGCCTCTTCTTCCTCTATCGTTATTTTCCATTCACGAATAGGAAATGTTTCACGTGAAACATTTTTTAATTCTTTTTTAAGTGTTTGATTTTTATTAACTTTTTTATTTTCAGATAAATCTAATTCTCTTTTTGTAATCAATTCAAAGTAAACATCAGCCAATAATTCACTATCCAATAAAGCACCATGAACAGTTCGCCGACTCGCGTCCACATGAAAGCGTTCACATAAAACATCTAAATTATTTTTAGCGCCAGGAAATTTTTGACGCGCAATTATTAATGTATCCACTATAGGATTTTTTAAAATAGGCTTTCCACAGGCCAATAATTCACAATTCAAAAATTTTACATCAAAGGCAGCATTATGTATTACAAGTGGCGTATTTTCGCCAATATAAGCCAAAAATTCATCTGCAATTTCAGAAAAAAGAGGCTTGTCAGACAAAAATTCTTCTGTCAAACCGTGTACACGGACAACTTCCTCGCTAATAGAACGCATCGGATTTATATAAACATGATAATTATTCCCCGTTGGTTTATGATTTTCTAATTCAACACAACCAATTTCCACAATTCGATCACCATGCTCTGGATCCAAACCTGTTGTTTCTGTATCTAATACTATTTCACGCATTTCTTATCCTTTTGAATTATTTTATCTTTTTTTTATAAAAAACTCAATAAAATTTTATTTGACATTATTAGATTTTAAACATAGAATTAAGATGCATTTGACATGTGTTAAGTGTCGGACCTGAAAAATCCGTTGTAAAGTATCCGTCCCTATTGGGCGGATGGTTGCCCAATATATAAAATAAGCGACGCTGTTTTCTTTACACAGTTTTTCAGCATCCGTCCACTTTTAGATAGTCTATAAGTGGATTTTTTAGCTAAAAAGGAGAAAAAATGTTTAGAAAACAAGAAAACGGTCGCAGTATGATTGAAATGCTGGGCGTTTTGGCAATCATTGGTGTTTTGAGTGTGGGTGGAATTGCAGGGTATACTTCCGCTATGCGCTCACATAGAACCAATGAGATTATCAATAGTGCCAATATGTTATATACGTTGGGCGTTTTACAAAATGGGGGCGATGGCTCTGGGAATTTAGATTTTACAACAGCCATAGGTGATTTGCCCAAAGGATGTTCCACGATAACTTATAATGATAAACTAATCAACTTGACAATTGACGATCAAGATGATTGTTATCTGGTAAAAACAAAACTGGGGGATAAGGCGGGTGATTGTACTGCTGCCACAGGTGGTGCCACAGGATACACCCTGACCGTCACGCTGGGGGAAGAAGGTGGTGATACTTTCACTTGTAATCCAACTTGTGAAAATGGACAACTGTGTATCAATGGTGCCTGTGAAGATAAAGTTGTTTGCGATAATAGTTTATGGTATGTTGTGAATTTTAATAAATGTGTGAGTGAGATGGTATGTACGGAAGGTGGTATATCTAATTCTACACTCAGTAATAGAGATGAAGAAACAAAAAGTTGCACATTGACATGTAATGAAGGATTTGTTCCGAAATATGAGCAATGGGCCGATGGTTGGATATACTGTGTTGATATAAATACTACCTGTCAGTCCTCAACGTATGCCAGCTCTCATCCTTGCGAATGTGACAGTACATATGAAATTGAACATCCTTGCGAATGTGACAGTACATATCAAATTGAACATCCTTGCGAATGTGACAGTGCATATAAAATTGAACATCCTTGCGAATGTGACAGTGCATATGCCAGCTCTCATCCTTGCTGTGACAGTACATATGAAATTGAACATCCTTGCGAATGCGACAATGACTATAGGACATCTCATATATACGAATGTGGTGGAACTGATGCGGAAAAATATGCTTCTTGTCTAAGTAGCTTTGAAATTTATGGAGAAGAAGCGACTAAATCAATTTGCCCTAACTACGTACAATGTATGAATTTAAATGAATTACATTGCGAGGCATTGTTTTGGGGACCTGATTGCCGTCCTTGTATATTATCAGGTAAAGATACTATGGAATGTACTATGGAAGGAAAATGTTAAATTAAAATTTAATTGTGGATAAGTGGGGATAAAATGGATAAAGTTTTATCCCTTTCTTTATAAAAAAATATTTTTCACAAAAGTATTCTTTTTTATTTTTATCATTTTTTTAAGGTAAACGATTCGGAAAAATCATCCCCTGCCCTGTATTTATAAACGATTCGTTTCTTTTTTAAAAGTTATGTCAAATAAAATAAGAAAAAGTTATACACTTTATGCACAGGACAACAAATACAAATATATTTTTTATATAATTGATGGGATTATTTTGAATCAGGTTCTAAATGTAAAATGATTTCAGAATCATGAAAAACACTTTTTAATTTGTGTTCAATAATATCTGATTGATAATGAGCTTGTTTTAAAGTTAAATGAGAATTCATTAATACTTTCATTTGGATAAATAAGCAAGAACCAGATTGACGTGTTTTTAATTCTTCAATTCCTTGAACACTATTTATGGATAAAACAATCTGTTTAATCTGTTCTTGGATAGGCTGTGGCATTTCTTTATCCATTAGTACTTCAATGGACGATTTTGCAATTTCCCAAGTCGTTTTACACAGGTAAAGCCCTACCCCTATTCCAAATAAAATATCCAACCATTCAATTTGAAATAATGCAGAAAAAATCAAAGATAAAATGACCCCTGAATTCATCCAAATATCACCTGTATAATGGGTACTGTCAGCACGGATGGATAAAGAATTTGTTTTTAAAATAACCTTTTTTTGGAAACGAACCAATAAAATCGTTGGTACAATTGTGAGGCATAATAAAATTGTTCCAAAAGAAAAGACATCAGGTACCTGATGATTATGCCAGTGCTGGCAAGATTGAGTCATTAAAATAATAGCAGAAAGAAAAATAATAATTGCTTGAACCAATCCTCCAATTGCCTGAGCTTTTCCATGACCAAAGCGATGATCTTTGTCTGCAGGTATTAAAGATTGTTTTATAGCAAATAAATTAATACTAGATGTCATTAAATCTTGAACAGAATCAAACAATGTTGCCAATACAGCCACTGAATTGGTCAATATGAAAGCAAATATTTTGAGGATAATAATCGCCGCTGTCAGTCCAATTGAGGCATAGCCAGCTTTAAGCATTAATTTTTGATTTTCTTTTTTCATAGAGTATATATAGTCTTTTTTTATGAAAAAGTATAGATTTTTTAAAAATTATCCCTATATTATAACATAGTATGTTTTAAGGAGTTAAAAATGGCCAGTTTATATGATATGCTTGGGGTAAGTAAAAGTGCTAGTGATGCTGAAATTAAAAAGGCTTATCGTCAAAAAGCAAGAACTTTACACCCAGATGTGAATCCAGATAAAAAAGCACAAGAAAAATTTAAAACACTGACTGGGGCTTATGAAATTTTATCGGACAAATCCAAGCGAGCGCGCTATGATGCGGGTGAAATTGATGAAAATGGTAACCCTACCCCATTTGGGCGAGGCGCCTATGATAGTGGATCAGGCGGTTTTAGTGGATTTAATAGTGGTTCTTATCGACGTGGTAATACCACATATACAAATATAAATCCAGAAGATTTGGCCAGCATGTTTGGTGGAATGGGAGGCTTTGGCGGAGGTGGTTTTGATTTTACAGATTTGTTTGGAATGGGGGGGATGAATGGGGCGCGTGGGCGCAGTTATCCCCAAGGTCAAGATGTTCAATATCAACTGACTATTCCTTTTAATTTATCCATCACAGGTGGGCAAACAACCATTCAGTTGGCTAATGGTAAAGAAGTGAAAGTTAAAGTACCAGCGGGTGTGGTGGATGATGCTGTTCTCAGGCTTAAAGGAATGGGTCAAATGGGGGGAGATGCCCTGATTAAGATTCAAGTTCAAAAAAGTGAATTATTTACACGTGATGGGGAAAATGTCAATATTACCCTGCCCTTAACGTTAAAAGAAGCCATCTTAGGGACAAAAGTATTATTACCAACACCTTCGGGGGAAATAGCTTTGAAAATTCCGCCTTATACCAGTGGTGGTAAGATTTTAAGATTAAAAGGTAAAGGTGTGCCAGAACGTGGGGATTTATTAGTGCATATCAGTATTATTTTACCGAACAAAAATACCCCTGCCCTAACGGAATTTATTGAGGCATGGAAGGATCCGACACCGAACCCAAGAAGATTTTAAATAAATAATTTGTTTTATCTTTCACGTGTCTTTGTCATTATCTTATTTAATTCCCAATTGGAAATTTGATAAGCCTTTGGGCGCTTGTCTTTATTGGAAATAATTGAAACATAATGACTTAATTCAGGATCTTTTTCTAAAGCCCAAAGTAATAAATGATTTCCCTTTTCACATATTTTTCCATCTAATGTCTGAACAATACGGTATTCTTCTCCTTGCTTTCCATGAATAAATATAGAGTAGGATCTTTTTTCATTTAATTTAATTGGATCAAAATAAGGAACTCTTTTAAATTCTATAAACGATTGCCCCCGACGTAAATGTAAAAATACAGGTTTTTTTTGAAAAGAAATAGGAAATTCTTTAACTTCAGGATTTGTTGTTGCATTGAACAAAAATGGTAAATTTTCACCCATATATCGTACGTCAATATTGATATGACTTTCTGGATATAAAGATGATGGATAACGAGCAAAGCACCACCCTTTTGCACGCATTAAAGTTGTTTCTACTGTTTTCTGAACATCTATATTTTGTTTGTTGGGTAACATGGAATACTCCTTTTTATAAAAGTAATTATACCCTAAAACTTTATTTTGTCAATTATTTTTATTTTGAATCAAAAATGTTTCATAAAATTTCCTTGCATTTTATCAAAAAAAATGCTAAAACATTGCCCATAAAAAAAGAGGATTTTCCATACTCAGGTACTTCCTAGAATGGTTTTTTTAATCTAAAGAAAAGGAAAAAAATGACGAAGTTCGTTTATACTTTTGGTGATGGCAAGGCCGAAGGCAATGCCACAATGCGTGAATTATTAGGCGGTAAGGGCGCTAACTTGGCAGAAATGTCTAGTATCGGTGTGCCTGTTCCTCCTGGATTTACAATTTCCACAGAAGCTTGTACATTCTATTATAAGAACAATAAAGCTTATTCTGATGAATTAAAGCAACAGGTGATGGAAGGCCTGAAAGGCGTTGAAGCCGTCATGGGTAAAAAATTCGGTGATCCAGAAAACCCACTCTTGTTCTCGGTGCGTTCTGGGGCTCGCGTTTCTATGCCTGGAATGATGGATACTATTTTGAACTTAGGCTTAAATGATCAAACGGTTGAAGGTTTGGCCAAAGCTTCCAATAACCCAAAATTTGCCTATGACTCTTATCGTCGTTTCTTGCAAATGTATTCCGATACAGCCATGGGTGTGGATATCCACAAATTTGAAGCTGTTTTGGATCGCGTTCGTGAAGAAAATGGTTATAAACATGATAGCGAAATGACTGTTGAACAACTCAAAGATGTCATTGCTGAATACAAAAAGATTGGTGTGGTCGAAGGTAAAGTGGTTCCTCAAGATGTGAATGAACAATTGTGGGGCGCCATTGGTGCTGTGTTTGGTTCATGGATGAGTGAACGTGCAATATTCTATCGTAAACTTAATAACATTCCTGCTGATTGGGGTACTGCTGTAAACGTTCAATGCATGGTGTTCGGTAACTCTGGCGATGATTCTGCAACAGGTGTGTGCTTCAGTCGTGATGCTGCTACCGGTGAAAATTACTTCTATGGCGAATATTTGAAAAACGCCCAAGGTGAAGACGTGGTGGCCGGTATTCGTACACCTCAACAAATATCCAAAATCGGAAATGAACGTCGTGGTTTGAATTTACCTTGCATGGAAGAAGAATTCCCTGCTGTTTACGCCGAATTGGATGCTATTCGTCATAAATTGGAATCCCATTATAAAGATATGCAGGATATGGAATTTACCGTACAAAATGGTAAACTTTGGATGTTGCAAACACGTAATGGTAAGCGCACTGGTTTGGCTGCCCTAAAGGTTGCTGTGGATATGGTGCGTGAAGGTTTGATTACCAAAGAAGAAGCCGTGACCCGTGTGGAACCCGGCCATTTGGATCAATTGTTGCACCCCATGTTTGACAAATCTGCCAAGCGTGATGTGATGGCAACAGGTTTGCCCGCCTCCCCTGGTGCTGCTGTGGGACAAATCGTATTCTCCGCTGCTGATGCTGAAAAAGCCGCTGGCGAAGGTAAAAAAGTTGTTTTGGTCCGTGTGGAAACATCCCCAGAAGATATTGCTGGTATGCATGTGTCCCAAGGTGTGTTGACCGCCCGTGGTGGTATGACTTCACACGCCGCAGTGGTGGCCCGTGGTATGGGTATTCCTTGCGTGTCCGGTGTGGCCGATTTGCGTATTGACTACGCTGCCCAAACATTGACAGCTGGTGGTAAAACATTAAGGGCGGGCGATATGCTCTCCATTGAT
>DFFU01000025.1 GCA_002372315.1 Alphaproteobacteria bacterium UBA3768 | reverse complement strand
AAGGGACTGAAAATCCCTGTGTCGGCGGTCCGATTCCGTCTCTGGGCACCACGTTTTAAAGCCCTCAAGAAAATGAGGGCTTTTTCTTTTAACCGCAAGCCTTATGGCCAGTCCGATAATTACACTTCCGAAAAATGCCAAAATTCTTCAATTATCGGACTCACAAATGCGATTTCTTTATAAAACAAGCACTTATACATAGTCCGATTAAAACCTCATCCCAAGACTTTTTCAGTAAAACCACCTAACAAAACTTACTTATTTAACCATTTAGGCAATTTATTACATTTCTTTTTGACTAATTTATAAAGTTTATCATCTAAAAATTCGGATTTTTCTTTCACGGTATCTGCAAAATAAGAAACGAATTGATCCGCATAACAATCACAGAACTTTGTGTCTTCTTTTTTATCATGGATTTTAGAATCATGGACACAAGCTGCATACATCGTCTTGCGTATATCTTCCAATCTCTCCGCAATATCCTCTTCTGTTTTGGGTGAATCTTTGAACTCAAATTTAATTACGGGAACTGTTTTTTGTGTGTTTTGTTTATTCGTATATCTATAAACTCCATTTTGAACTGCACACTTATTAGATGGCGCCTTTACAACCAAACCATCATAATAATCAACATCCGGTTGCCAATCTAAAAAGACTAATCGATTGGTAATATCACACCCACTCAAAACAGTACATTCATAAGCCAAAGCACCATCATCAAGAGCCTGTAAAATTTTAAATTCCCGTGTTCCTATGCAATTTTCATTGTCATGAAAAAGTGTATAAGTGGCACAACCTGTCAAGGTAATACAAAAAAGTAAAAGTAATTTTTTCATATAAATTCCTTTCATTTAACCATTTTTTATAGAATACAAGAATTTTTAAAAAATTACAACCTTATTTTTTGCAATTTTTGTTTCAATTCTTCAGATATTTGAGTCCGATAAGCGCAAAGCAGCCCACACCATGTATTAAAGCCCTCAAGAAAATGAGGGCTTTTTCGTTTGTTTGCATGCATTATGGCGAGTCCGATAGTCCAATTGTTAAAAATCAGAAGAAATCACCGATTATCGGACTCTTAAATACGATTTTAATCCATAAACAAAGCTTTATATTTTTTAAGGCGTTTATAGGTTTTTGATCTTTCGTTAGTCATCAGCTTTTTGGGTGTACCATCTTCCACAATCTGCCCATTCTCTAACAAAAGGATACGGTTAGCACTGGCAATTTCCGCTGGCACATTGCTGGCAAAGATAACAGTCGGCTTTTGCCCTTTCACTTTGGATAGGTTTTTAATCCCCTCTAACACTTTTGTTTGGGCATGTGTATCCAAATTGGCGGTTGGTTCATCCATAATGATAAGGGGTGTGTGGCGGAGTAAGGCTCTTGCAAGAGATAACCGTTGCTTTTGACCTGCCGACAAAGTGGTCACTTTGCTGTCAATTCCTCTTTCTTTTTGTGTAATTTCATCCAAAAGGTTCGCGGATCGCAACGCTTGATAGAGTTCTGCATCCGTTGCTTTTGGATTGAACATCAAAAGGTTTTCTTTAATGGTCTTTTGACTCCAAAAAGTTGGGTGTTGGTCAATATAGGTCAGATTATCCCGCAAAGATTCCCGTGAAATCGTCTGTACATTTTTACCATTATAAAGCACTTTCCCCGATTGAATTTCATAAGCGTGTTGCATGACATTGATAAGGGTGGATTTTCCCATGCCTGAGTTTCCGATAATCGCTACGCGTGAGCCCGCCTTGATTTTTAAGGAAAGGTTGTTCAAAACAGGGGATTTTTCCTCTGGGTAAGTAAAACATACCTTTTCCAAGGCAATCTCTTTAATGGTGGACAGTTTACCCTTTCCCGACTTGGGCATCAAAGAAGTGTCATATTGCAACTCTTTGTTCAGAGTAAGGTACTGAATTCCGTAGTTATGAAGCCATTTGTAGCGATTGATAACAGCATCTACCTTTCTAAGAACATCCATACTTAATCCGCTTAACATAACATATAGTCCAATATCTTGTTTTTCAAAAGCAATCTGAACAGCCATATAAATTAAAATACATTGACTTAATAGACTAACCGTATTAGGAATTAAACTGAAGAATATTTGTTTAATTTGATAGGACTGAAAATCGTAAAAATAATGCTCATGTTTATCATTTAGTTCATTCATAACCTGATTATGAATGCCCAACATCCTAATATTTTGTAGGTTTTCCAAAGCATCCTGTTGAGAGGTATTATTGTCCTTTTCATAGTTTACTAAAGCCTCTGATTTTTCCTTCAAACGATTGTTAATCCATAACGTAAAGTAAGCTTGAAAAATTGAAATAGCTAAAATAATCAACGAATATACGGGGGCGATACAAAATAAAGTTATATAGGAAAAGACAAAACCTGCTTGCCAAAAAATATTCCAAATGAAACTATATATCGTGTTTTCCCCTAAACTTCCCAATCTGGGAATAGAAGCAACCATATTTTGTCGAAATTCAGATGAAGCAACTATTGCAGGCATATTGAAAACAGATGCTATCTTTTTTAGACGAAACAAAACATTATAGCGTTGATAAACAACCTGTGAAAAACTATCTACAATTTCATCAAACAATAACCCTATTTTTCCAGATAATACGTAGAAAAAAGTCCACAGTAATAAAATACCAGTTAAGACATTCTGGGAAATGGAATCTTTTAGAGAATTTAATACATATCCCGAAATAACAGGAATAAGTGCAGAAAATAACGTGCTAATTCCGATGCAAACACAGCATATAATTAATCCTTTTTTTAGTTTTTTAGGGGCGGATAAACAAATCCCCAACACTTCCTTGATAAATTGCGTATTTGATAATTTTCGATTTTCCATCATCTTCTCCTCTTTCTTTCATAATATCAGAAACTTGTACAGATTACAACTCAAATTTTTCGTACTTTTTCTTTCAATTCTTGTGTGATTTGAGTCCGATAAGCGCAAAGCAGCCCGCATCATTTTGAAAGTTCCATTTTATGGAATTTTTTTATTTGAAGTATTATATCTTTCCCAAAGATGTTATCCCCTAAAAATTTATATAAAAAAATAATTTGACAATAAAAATAATTTCTTTTATAACATCTATAAAACGAAAGGAAATCAACATGAAAAAAAATGCTCCTTTATTCGTTTATGACTGTGATGGTACTTTGGAATTACCGATTTTTTTTGCATATGCCTATGAAAAGCAAAAAAATAAAGATTTTGATATGACTTTATCCAAATTTAAAGAAACTCATCCTAATGAAAAGAAATTAATGATCACAGGTATGTCTGATTTAGTTAGGTACACAGCCACTCTTGGAAACAATGTTCTCCTATCCGGTGGAAATCCAGAACATGAAAGTAGTAATGAGTTAAAATCTTTATTTCCAAACTTTCAAAACTGGCAACATAATAATCAAGATGTTCCTTTTGGAAGGGAACCTAATGGACTACTGAAAAGCGATATAGAGGTTGCCAAAAGTTTAATTCAATATTTTAAACCATCCAAAATAATTGTAATTGGTGATTCAATCAGTGAATATGAATTAGCAAAAAATTTGAAAGCTGATACGCTTTTGATGCGCGGCGTTTCAAAAGATTTGCTCCAAGATTTTAAAGAAATTCCCCATAGGCATACTGCACAAACAGGAAATGAAATGATACACTTCATAAGAAGACAAAGATTTTCAACATATGCAAGGAACAGATTATCTCCTCTTTCTCATCACAGACGACACAAAGCAGTAGCCAAGGAAAAGTAAACTCGAATTCTGCTTATATTACCTTACCATATTTAAACGAATTTGTTCTGGTCTAGGAAATAAAAAAACTCCCTTTTGGGGAGTTTTTTTGGTGGAGATATGGGGAATCGAACCCCAGACCTACGCATTGCGAACGCGTCGCTCTACCAACTGAGCTATATCCCCTTATAGGAAATACTGGGATTATTTTAAACTTTTTCTCGTTTATTGTCAAGGAAAAAATATAGTTTCTCTTTTGAAAAATTTTACCCACGAAGCCTTTGTTTCATTGAGGCAACTTTTTGCCATACTTTATAGGCTTCTGCGTGTTTTCTTTGAAGTTTATCGTTTTTATTCTTTGCGTAACACACACTTTCTCGTTTTTTTCTGGGTGTAATTAGACCTTTAATTTCTAACCCTATCCGATAAGGTTCAATATAGTCCTCTATAAAATTTTCTTTGTGAGAGATCAGATCCTCACCTTTTTGGGGTATAGGGTATATCAAACGAAACAAAAATCTGCGAATTATCCCCATTTTTTACCTTGTTTTTTGATTCATAAGTTTTTGACGAATGCGATTGCGATAACTGCCGTGTACCACCTCTTTATGCCAAACACGTTGAGCTCGAAAACGTTCTATCTGTTCATGGTCTCGCCATACACGCGTTCTGATTTCATCATCACAATTATATAAATTATTTGTTATAAAATAATCAAATTGCGCCCGTTCATGCTTCGTATATTTGTCAATAAAATCCTGCTTTTGAGCCAGCAAATCAGCCCCTTCTGGATAGGCATAATCAGCGGCCAATTTTTCTTTATATTCTATTCTATCACCAATGCGAGCTAACCCCGCAGGCCACGGGTGGGTTCCATGTGGCTTATATTTAGGAAATTCAAGCTGAAACAAAAAAAGTTCTGCGCGTGCATGGTCAAGTCGATGTTGACGCCAAATTCTTTTTATTTTTTTCCACAGTTTCATATAATTCCTTCTTATTTAATTGTTGGTTTTGATTTACCATTAACGACATCTTGATCAATGATGATTTCGTGCACATCTTTTTGAGATGGTATAGAATACATCAAATCCATCAATAAATCTTCCATAATGGAACGCAAACCGCGCGCACCAGTTTTGCGTTTCATTGCCTTTTGAGCAATCGCACGACAGGCCTTTTCAGTAATTTTTAAATCAACATTTTCCATTTTGAACAAGGCTTGATATTGTTTGACTAACGCATTTTTAGGCTCAGTCAAAATTTTTACTAAAGCATCTTCATCCAACGCCTTTAAAGCCACATGTACAGGTAAACGCCCAATAAATTCAGGAATCAAACCATACTTTAATAAATCATCAGGTTCTAATTGTTTTAATAGCTCATTAGCATCCAATTTATCTTTATTTTTAACATCCGAACCAAAACCAACAGAATATTCAGCCAAACGCGAAGAAATCACTTTTTCCAAACCATCAAAAGCACCGCCACAAATAAACAAAATATGACGTGTATTTACTTTGATATATTCTTGATTGGGATGTTTACGTCCTCCCTGTGGAGGTAAACTCGCTTCTGTTCCTTCTATCATTTTTAAAAGAGCTTGCTGCACCCCCTCACCGGACACATCACGTGTAATAGAAGGACCATCTGATTTACGGGCAATTTTATCAATTTCATCAATATAGATAATCCCACGTTCTGCCTTAGCGACATCATAGTTGGCTGCTTGCAAAAGCTTTAAAACAACATTTTCAACATCTTCACCTACATATCCCGCCTCAGTCAAAGTCGTTGCATCGGCGATCGCAAAAGGCACATCCAGTGTTTTGGCCAAAGTGCGCGCCAATAAGGTTTTACCACAACCTGTTGCTCCCAATAATAAGATGTTAGACTTTTCCAGTTCAACTCCATCCACTTTTTCTTTATTTTTTAACCGCTTATAATGATTATATACAGCAACAGATAAAACTTTTTTGGCTTCATTTTGACCTATAACATATTCATCTAAAAACTTTTTGAGTTCTTCAGGTTTTTTTAACGGTTGTTCACCTCCTAAACCTTCCAGTTCCAACTGAGGATTCTTTTTAACTTCGTCTTTTAAAATATCCTGGCAAAGGCCAATACATTCATCACAAATATAAACGGTTTTCCCCTGCCCTGCTTCCTCTTTATCAGAACGGCCCGCAATCAATTTCTTAACTTCTTTTTGTGTTTTACCACAAAATGAGCATACCAATGTTTCATCTGTCATTTCGGACTCCTTTATTTTTTATGCACCACTGCATCAATCAAACCAAATTTTAGAGCTTCTTCTGCCGTCATAAAATTGTCACGTTCCATAGCTGCCTCTATTTCCTTTAAAGATTTGCCCGTTTGCTCTACATAAATTTGATTCAAGCGTTTTTTAATGGCTAAAATTTCCTTAACATGAATTTCCATATCTGTTGCTTGACCTTGGAAACCACCGCTGGGTTGATGAATCATAACGCGGGCATTGGGCAGTGCAAAACGACGCCCTTTTTCGCCACAGGTTAAAAGCAATGATCCCATAGAACATGCCTGCCCTAAACAAACTGTGGATACGGGGCATTTGATATAGTTCATTGTATCCAAAATGGCCAATCCCGCCGTCACAACACCACCTGGGGAATTGATATAAAAAGAGATCTCTTTATCAGGATTTTCAGCTTCCAAAAAGAGCAGTTGCGCACAGATGAGGCTTGATACTTCATCATTCACTTCGCCCGTCAAAAAGACAATACGTTCTTTTAAAAGACGTGAATAAATATCAAAAGCACGTTCGCCACGACCTGTGGTTTCAATAACAGTTGGTACCAACATATCTTGAATTGTCATTTTATTTTCTCCTTTCTTTTTCCCTTCAAGGCATTTAAAATTTGAACAGGCGCTTTGGCCCGAGCCAACTGAGTCATCACCTGTTGTTTTCTTTTACTAAAAAATTCGGGGTCTTTTTTCAAAACGATTGGGACTAATTTTTCAAAGACTTTTGGATCCACTGGATACATTCCTTTTTGGAATAAAAGAAAAATCAATTCTTCATAATCTGAACATATTTGCTTATTTAGCTTAGTTTCTTCCTTATTCAGCGCTTCCCCTCGCTTAAAAGAGTTCTGTAGATCTACTAACATTTCAAAAGTTTCAGTTAAATTTTTGGATTTTTTAAAATCATCTCTCTTAGCAATTTCCAAAGCTATATAGATTTTATTTCTTGAAAAAATGTCAAAAATCTCATGTCCATAAGCGCGACTGTAATAATTTGGATTGGCTCCTGCATCTAAAAGTAAGCGAACAAGTTTTTGTTCGTTCTGTATTTGTGTAACTGAATCGGCTGGGTCTGCATCCAAAATGCATTCCCACGTAGTTTCTAAGGCTTTTTGATAATCCTGTTCATTTTTTAAATGACCAGATGTCCATGTACTTTCCCACTCCACTGGAAGAGTACATCCACAGCGTCCACCCCAAAAGTCACCGGCATATGCATGTAGTTCAACAGACTGTTCCCGAGCCAATTTTACCAACTCTTTAAAAGCCTTTATCCTTTTTGTGTCATTTATTACCATTATTATTCCTTTCATATAAAAGGGGGCTTTTTTTAGGATAAAGCCCCCTTTTATATCATCTACAGGGTCTCTTATTTTTTAGTTTTTTTATCAGGGTCATAAGCATACAGATCCGCCACAGAAATCGGCTTTTCTGTTGTTGCTACTTTTCCCAATAAAAAGTCTACAATCTTTTCTTCAAAGACAGGTGCACGAATAGCTTCCACTGCTTGAGGATTTTTGGTATAATACTCAAAAACTTGTTTTTCTTGGCCGGGGTAGCGACGTGCTTCCGCCATAATCGCATTGGTCAAATCCTCTTTCTCCACTTTGACTTGATTTTCTTCGGCAATTTTAGCCAACAACAATCCCAAACGCACACGACGTTCGGCAATTTTTTGATATTCTTTTTTCAGATCGGCTTCGGATTTTTTCTTTTCATCTTCTTCCAACTGACCTTTTTGTTTGGCTTGTTCATATTGCGCCCAAATACCATCGAATTCAGCTTTTACCATACTTTCAGGGATGTCAAAATCATATTCTTGATCCAAAGCATCCAACAGAGCGCGTTTTTCATGCATACGAGCCACACGTGCATACTCTTTATCCAATTCAGCCTTAATCATATCCTTTAACTTAGCCATTGTATCAGAGCCAAATTGTTTGGCAAATTCATCATTAAATTCAGGTAATTTCCAAGCACGTAGTTCTTTGATTTCAGTTTTAAACAACGCTTTTTTACCCGCTAGGTCCTTAGCATGATAATTTTCGGGGAAAGTCACATTGACATCCACCTTATCACCCACTTTATGACCGGTCAATTGATCCTCAAAGCCTGGAATAAATGTATTAGAACCCAATTCTAAATAGGCACCTTTACTAGAACCACCTTTAAATTCTTTTCCATCAATAGAACCCGTAAAGTCAATCACGATCACATCACCTTTTTTAGTAGCACGATCTTCCTTTAAAGGTTCGCTGGTTTTACGGGTATTGGCCAATTTATCCAATGTTTCTTGAATTTCCTTATCACCAGCAGTAGCCACCATTTTTTCCAATTTAATTTTATCAAAAGGTTTGACCTTTATTTCGGGTAAAGCTTCAAAATCAACAGTCAACACAATATCTTTACCATCTTCAAATTTATCCATTTTGACAGCAGGACGCATCGCAGGACGCAAATCTTTTTCCTTTAAGGTAGATGAAACCTGTTCATTAATTAAATCGTCCAACACTTCACCTTTAACTGCATTTTCGTACTTCTGACGAATTAAATTCAATGGGGCCTGACCTGGACGAAATCCAGGTAATTTAGCATTCTTACGTAAGTCTTCCAAACGAGCATTCATCTTATCAGTAAAAGTGGCTGCCTTGATAGTAATTTTCAATGATTGTTTTAATTTTGACATATTTGACCTTTCGTTAAAAAAATTGATGAGTGGGGTTATAGCACATTTTCAATTAAAAGGCAAATCTTTTTTGCGCGCATTGATGACTTTTAATAAAAAAAATATTGAAATTATTTTTACAATAATATACACTTAGAAAAAGGTAATCACATGACAAAAGTATTTGTATCTGGATGTTTTGATGTCTTACACAGTGGACACATTCGTTTTTTTGAGGAAGCCTCTCAATATGGTGATTTATATGTCTCCATTGGATCGGATAAGACTGTAGAGGAGCTTAAGCACCGCAAAACGCTTTATAATGAGCAAGAACGTTTGTATATGGTTTCAGCACTGAAATATGTAAAAAAGGCTTTTATTGCTCAAGGTTCTGGCAAACTGGATTTTTCAAATGAAATTCAGAAAATTCAACCTGATATCTTTTTTGTAAATTCCGATGGAGATAGTATTGAAAAGCGATCTTTTATTGAATCATTAGGTGTACGCTATGTTGTCAGCAATCGCATCCCCAAGGACTTATTACCCATTCGTTCTACAACATCCATTCGGCAGAGCTTAAATTTGTGACATTAGGCTACTAGAAAAAAAGGGGAAAAAATGATCGTTCATAAAAAGTTAACTTTCGCTACAGTTTCAATACTGATTATATATATTATATGTTCTTTTTTATGGCATATTTTTACCAAACATATCCCTATTGTTTCTGTTGTAATAAGTAGCTATAATATGGAAAAAACGCTGCCTGCTGCTTTGGATTCAATTTTGAATCAAACATTTTCCGATTTTGAATTGATCGTCATTGATGATGGTTCAACAGATAATACTCAAGGTATTTTTAAACGCTATTGTAAAAAGGATTCTCGCATACGTTGCATAAGTAATAAAAAAAATTTGGGATTGATAGCTAGCTTAAATAAAGGATTAAATGCTGCAAGAGGAAAGTATATTGTTCGAATGGATGCCGATGATACCAGTTATTCTGATCGGCTTGCCAGACAAGTTCAATTTATGAATAAATATTCATTAGATTTATCATGTGGCATGGTTGATATTCAAGACAACAAGGATAAAGAAGAACAATATACCTATTGGGAAGAATTGAATAGTGAAGCACTTAAATTTCAATTGTTATATGGGAATATATTTGCCCATCCTGCAACTATTTTTCGCCGATCGTTCTTAAAAAAATTTAACCTATCCTACAACAGCGAACACCCTAATGCAGAAGACTATGATTTGTGGGTCGAAATTGCCATGAATGGAGGAAAATTAGCGATGATGGGTGGAAAACCCGTTACAACCTACCATTATTCTGGACATGGACAAAAATGGTGGCAAATATCTGATAACAGCGTCAAAAAAACACGAATAAAGGCTCTTAAAAAAATTATTCCTGACGCGACAGAAAAGACACTTGAATTACCCATGTGCCAACAATTGCCTTTAATGATTCAAGCAAATAAAAAGACACAAGTTTTTGATGCTAAAAAATTAGCCGAATTTGAATTACAACGTTGTTTACCCAAATTTAGATTCATACACCCTGAGTGGTCAGATAGCTTTATTTCTTTGGGTGGAAATAAGTTTAAGCGTATGTATGCTGATGATGCCGCTGTAATAGAACGCATTGGAAGTATTCTTATTGTAAAGTGGGAAAAGTGGGCAACGGAAAAATTTAAATGTTTTGAAAACGTTTGTGAAAAAGTGGATTTTTAAACAAAAACAGGCGTGTAGAGTATATGGAAAAGAATTTAAAAACATCTTTATCGTACATTACCCGTGGTGGTGCGGCAACCTCCGCCATGCATACAATGACCGAGGGAGCGACACTTATTGCTTATGCACAACTGTTAGGAGCTGGAAATATTGTTTTTGGCTTATTAAACAGTATCCCATATTTAGGAAATTTATTTCATTTATTCGCTGCATGGTTATTAACACATGGCTTTTCTGCCAAACGTATATCCATTTGGACAACAATGATTTCCCGACCATTTTATTTGTTTATTGCTTTGTTGGTTTTTTGTCCCAATGAATCTGTAGCATTGACCTTACTCGCCCTATTTTTAGCCACTAGTCATTTTTTGGGTTGTATTGCAGGCGGATGTTGGCAACCATGGATGAAATCATTGATTCCCATAAAAATTATGGGGCGTTTCTTTGCAGAACGATTCCGTTGGATGCAAATTACAAAAATTATTTGTACACTTGCTGTTGCTGAATTCATCAGGCATATAAAAATGCTCAATGATTCTTATGAAATTTATGCTTACTCTTGCTTATTTATTTTTGCTTTTGTGATTGGATTATATGGTGCCTATACTTTTTTTCGTGTAAAAGACAGCCCTCTACCCGATATCAGCAAACAACTTTCATTTTTTCAAAAAATATGCTTGACCTTTAAAGATAAATCTTTTCGTTTACTCTTATTTTCTTTGTCTAGTATTAATTTTGTATATACCTTTATTTACCCCTTTGTAACAGTCTTCATGCTGAATCAATTAAAAATTTCCTTACCAACCATTTTATACCTAACACTTATATCTCAACTATCTTATGTTCTCATCATTAAAAAATTCGGTCAAATAGGGGATAAATGGGGTATTGAAAAGGTTTTATCCTTATCTTTAATTTTAACACTATGCATAACATTGGGCTTCATCTTTTTGAATCATACAAAATTAAATCAAATACATACATTTATTCTTTTGGGAATATTTCATATAATGGTTGGATTTGCAACGGCGGGTTTCAATTTGGGATTAAATAATGCTTCTTTGCAATATATCCCCAACAAAATGACGATGATATATTTGTCCGTCAATTCAGTTTTAAAATCTGTTGCAGGAGCTTCAGGAGCTCTTTTAGCGGGAATTGCATTGACAATTAGTACAGTTTTTTCCAAAATTCTTTCCCCAAAAACAGCGATAGTTGAACAAATTTCATGGACATTATTTTTTGTTCTTTGCATTATTTTAATTGCAATCGCACTGTTATTACTTTGTCATCTTACACTTCATCTGAAATTAGCGAAAAAGGAAGGATCATGAAATTTTTAAGATTATTAGTCTTATGCTTATTATTTTTTTCTGTTTCGGTTCAATCATCAGAAACAGAAATTTACCCAAATGAATTTCATGTTTTTTTTGAAAGCTATGCCACTAATCCTGCTTTTACCCAAATGATCCAATATGCACGTTTACCACAACAAATTCCCAAAATGATTGCATGGCACCGTTTTCCTGATCGGGATTCTGTGATTAATTTAGATAATTATAATACAACAGAAATTGACATACCCGCGAAGGAAGGGCTTTGGGCATTGGCAACCAAACGTGTTTTAGAGGCTACCCTGAAAAAAATGAATCAGCACCCAGAATTAAACCTTGTTTTGCACGCTAATTTAAGCAAAATGGACATTGTGATACGCCCTTTTTTAGATAAGATACCCAAAAATCGCATTCAGATGATTCATTTATATGAAGATGGGTATGGCATCCTTTTTAAGGATTCGTTTTTAAAACAAGAAGATCATAAAATTTATTCCCGAGAAGAAATTGAAGAAGGAGTTTTCGTTCCCCAAAAATGGAAACCTGAAATGATCTATTCCTTGCATAAACTATACCCCGTCACTTACCACTTATTTGGATGGAAACATATTAATAACAAAACTGTTAAAGATTACTTTAAAGGGGCTAAAGTTCGTGATGTGGACTTTGATTTATTTGCAAAAGAACTAACTGATATGCAAAAGAAACTGATTTATAAATTGGCTGGTTTTGATTATGATTATTTTTATCATTTAATGCACCATAAAAAATCAATTGTTTTTACAATGGGATACCATTTTGACAATAGAGAAAAAGAAGCATCAGAAAGAAATTTTTTGAAAAAATTGCAAACAGATGAACTTTTTTCGGGCATCCGAGCGGATGAATATATTTGGTTATATAAACCTCATCCTTCCTATCAGGCCACTGGTTCCATTGATGCAATCCGAAAAATGCAAAAAAATATGATTGAAATTCCAGCCCAAATTCCTTTTGAAATATTTGTTTTGGCGGGATTAAAGCCAACTTATACAGCGGGTTTTTCTTCTTCATTATTTTATGTGTTACAAGACAAGGATATTCTGTATTTTATTCAACGAAGCAAGAATGACAATTATTTAAATTTTTTAACACAAATCCGACACCTGAATCCCAAAAAAATTGTTAATTTAAAAGATTTTAAACCAGAAATTAAAGAATAATCACGCTTCCAAAAGTTCTTTAGAACGTTGTTCCAGTTCCAACCAATCGTCAAGTGTGTCTATATCTAATGCGTATCTATCCTCAATTATATAGGGCACTTCATTTTCATTTAAAACCGTATGAGCTGATAGTGTTTGAACGTTATTGATATAAACAGATCCCACAATTTGATAGCATTGATTAAGTTGTTGACGCCTGATATCTGAAGTGACATTTATCACCTTTTGTAAATTACTAGCTTCATTGATCCAACGCAAAAATTCAGGGTGTGTATTTATTTTAATAGCTGTGATTAAAGAGGTTGATTTTTCAAAATATTTTTCAATCATCAAATCCAATTCTCCCCTTGGACGAATTGGATAGGTCGGCTGTAATTGAATAAGGACATCATATTTTTGGGGTAATTGTTCCAATTCCCACAAAATTGCATCAATATTTCTGGCCGTATCTGTAGCCAATTCTGCTGGTCTTAAAGCATTTTGAATACATCCGTTTTCATGCGCTATTTTTAAAATTTTAGGTGAATCAGAACTAACCAAAATATCATCCACATACTTTGAAGATTTGGCATAAAGGACAGACCACATAAACAAGGGAAGCCCAGCGATACTACGCAAGTTTTTTTTGGGAACCCCCTTAGATCCTATCCTTGCAGGAATAAAAGCTAAAACTCTCTTATTTTGAAACATCTCATTTTCCAAGAAAATCTTACGGTTTTACAGTGTTGCTGTGGAAGGTAGCGTACCACCACAGCGCCAATCTGGATCTGACCACTCGGTTTTTCGCCCATTATCGTACCTATAATATACGAAAGAGCTACCGACTGGTCGTCATTGTATTAGTACTCCCCCCAGTAACAGGGCCACCACCTGTTGTGTAAGTTGTCATAGTAGTCCGACCGGTCGTTCTTGTATTAGTGCTTCCCCGGG
>DFFU01000028.1 GCA_002372315.1 Alphaproteobacteria bacterium UBA3768 | reverse complement strand
TAAGCCGATTAAAGTTCCAACGACCAATCCCGATAAAACGGACCAAAATAGACGCATTGGTAAATGCATTCCCAAAACTAAGCCCAATGTCAAAAGGATAAATAGCCCACCTGCACTTAACGTTGTGGCACGCAGAGCTGTGGATGGTTTTAAGCTTTTGAAAAAGTGCATTGATCCCACCCCAATTAATGATGAAATCATACCAATAACAGCCAAAAATAAAGGCAATTGCAATAACGTCATACGGTCAATGCCTAAATTAAATAAAGATGCTTCACTCATCGTGGCGGCGATTGCCGAAGATGCAATAATAGCCCCACAATAAGATTCATAAATATCAGCTCCCATACCCGCAATATCACCCACATTATCACCCACATTATCAGCAATCACACCAGGGTTGCGTGGGTCGTCTTCCGGAATACCTGCTTCTACTTTTCCAACCAAATCAGAACCCACATCAGCGGCCTTGGTGTATATACCCCCACCGACACGGGCAAATAAAGCAATAGAGCTGCATCCCATCGCAAAACCATTGATGTATTGGATGGTGGAAACTTCCTGACCATAAACAGCGTATAAAACACCCAATCCAAGCAATCCCAAACCTGCCACAGATAACCCCATCACAGAGCCCGCAAAATATGAAATATTTAAGGCACCTTTTAATCCCAAAGTTTTGGCTGCTTGTGCCGTTCTCGCGTTACCTTTGGTGGCGGCCATCATACCGAGTAATCCAGCCAAAATAGATGTGATTGCTCCACTGATAAAGGATATTGCTGTGGGCAGATTAATACCTACGCTAACCAGTATGAAGATAATCAAAATAAAGTAAGCCAATACCTTGTATTCTTTTCTTAAAAAAGCCATTGCACCTTTATGAATTTGATGTTCAATGGTTGCCATTTTGGTTGTACCATTGGGTTGGTGTGCAATGTAAAAATAAATGCCAACAGCGACCAACAAACCTAAAATTCCCAAAGTGGGGGCTGTAAAAATACAAGAAAAAAGATTATCCAACATAATTACTCCTTTACAAAAAAAACGGCATCATCACAAACGATTAACCGATGCCCTTTTTTAGCATAATTTGTTGCCGATGTCAACTTCTTTCTATTAAATCATTTTAAAAGGCATTGTCCCTTTTCCCATTGGCGGTTGGAACACCTATTGCATTCAGTTTGGCTTGCATACAAAACAATATTTGAATCAAAACAATTGCTACACCCATGATTGGATATAAAATGATTTTTCTTGGTGGAACACATTTGCTTTAACTGTTCTGTTGGTTCTAAGATAACAACTGAATCATATTTAAATTCTTGCCAAGGATTGATGATAATCGTTCCAGGGACACTTATGATATCATAAATATCACCTACCAATGCTTTGGGCAGATTTATCAAAGAAATACCCATTTTGCTCATGTATTCTGTAAAATCAATAGGGGATAGTGTAATCAATGAAAAACCAGATAAAAGTAAATAAGTGGGAATACTCACAATCTCTTTAATTGTATCTACGGGGATTAACAGACCAAGCAGTGGAAAATAGTGTTCTTCGTCGCTAAAATATTTTGCTATTGCCCAAGGTTCAGAAGTAAAGGAACTATCCAATTTTAAATGGTAATCCTTAAATCCATTCTTTTTTATGATAAATTCTTGATCGTTCCAAGAACGGGATATGATGTATTCTTGTTCGCTGATGTTTTCTTTTTCTGAATCCTGACTTTTGGTTTCTGCGAATAGTACATGGTCTTCATAAAAAACGTCTGTGTAACCGGAGAGCCCTTCCAAAGAAATACTCTGTGAGTGTGAATAATATTCAGGTCCTGCACTACAACCTGCAAGTAAAAGTAAAATCCATAAATAAGTTTTTTTGATCATAATAGTATCCTCATTTAAGCGGTTAAAAATAACATCAATAATATTAACGGAGCGAAGTATTTTAAAAGGAAAGGGAAGTACTTAGATAAAAATCTATTTTTAATTTGTAATTCTTCTTTGATTTGTGGAAAAATTTTCCATCCCATAAATACACTGTATAGTAAAACCAAAATTCCCATTGTATAAGAACCTGTTAAATAATCCACAAAATCAAATAAGTTACGTTGCATGATTTTTAATTGCCAAATTCCCGTAAAAGAGGTTAAAATAACCATACTGGCAATAACATTTATTACGGCAATTAAAATTGTCGCTTTTGTGCGTCTTAAGTGTAATTTTTCAATGCATAAATTAATCAGTGGCTCATAAATGGAAATAAGTGATGTCAGGGCTGCTAGAAAAAGTAGTATAAAGAACAAGAACATCAAAAAAGCCCCACCTTTGACTTGATTAAAAATGAAAGGAAGAGTTATAAAGCTGAGGCCAGGCCCTTGATTCGTTTCTAAACCAAAAGAAAAAAGCGCTGGTATAATAATACCTGATGCCATCAAGGCAACACAGGTGTCCAACCCCACAATCCAAAGAGCTGCCTTTTTGATGTCTATATCCGGCTTTAAATAAGAACCATAAATAAAGCAAACCCCTAAGCCTAAGGATAAAGAGTAAATGGCTTGACCTAGTGCTAATAAAGTCATGTGGGCAAACTCTTTAAATTGAAAATTACTGGGTGTAAATCCCAATTTTTCCCAATCAATTTTAAACAGGAATGCCCAGCCCTTTTCGGATTCGGGTAAGGATATTGTCCAACACAGCATAAAAAATAATAATCCAAATAAAACGGGCATTAAGTATAGGGCTGCCCGTTCAATGCCACCTTTAACCCCTTTAATCAATATAAAGGCTGCAACACCGATACATAATACAGCCCATAATAATTGCGTGTGGTATGAGGCTGTTAGGTTTTGAAAAAGTTCTTGATCCACAGGGATATTTGGCTTTGTTAAATTATGTAAGGTAACCCAAACATAGGAAAGAGTCCATCCGATGACAATAGCATAGATACTGCTTACCATAAAAATATTAAAGATGGTAGTTGCGCCTGCTATTTTACCCCAAAGGGGTGATATTTTTTGGGGGGATGCTTTTTGAAAGCCATTGATAAAGTTCGTTTGAGCAATACGCCCAAAGGTCAATTTTGCTGTCAATAAGAAATAGCCAAAAAGTCCTACACACAGAAGGTACATGAATAAAAAAGTGCCACCACTGTTTTGTGCCAACAAATATGGAAAACGCCAAATATTCCCTAAACCAATAGCTGAACCAGCTGTTGCCAAAATAAAGCCTAATTGAGATCCCCAGTGTGTACGCATCCTTTATCCTCGGGTATCAGAATATACGAAAGTTTGGTAAATTGCAAGATTTTTATTGTCCTTGACAACAAATGAAGAATATGGTAACTTTCAACAGATTCAGGAGGTACAATGTTTTTTGATATTCATCATTTTTTTGTAAAACATTTTTACTCATTTGTTCCTATGAAAGAAAAAAGGCGTGCCTTAAAGGGACAGCTAGAGGCCTATAAAATAGCAACTATTATGGATGGGGATAAAGAACGTAAACCATCTTTCAAGGAACTACGCGGATTTAACGTTATTAAAACGGGGCATGGTCAAAACAATAGGTTGATTTTACATACGCCATTAAATAAAAATCATATTACCATTTTGATGGCTGGGGACAACAACACACTCAATTTGGGGGGAGGTTTTCAGGGCCAAATGAAGGTTTGGTTTAATGAAGATAACGGTTCTTTATCCATTGGGGAAGATTGTATTTTTTCAGATGTTGAATTTTTCCCATCATCCTTTAAAATGGAGGTTGGAAAGGGTGTAATGATGTCTAGGGAAGTGGAAATTTGGGGGCATGATCAGCATGTTATTTTAAACGCCCAGACCAAAGAAGTTTTAAATCAAAAAATGTCGGTTACTCGGATAGGAAATTACTGCTGGTTGGGGGCGCGCTCCACTGTTTTAAAAAATGCAGATATTCCAGATTACACTATTGTTGGTGCTTGTTCCGTTGTGACGAAGCCATTTACTGAACAGTACACTGCTTTGGGTGGAAATCCAGCGAAGGTAATTAAAACAAATGTCATGTTTGGCCGTGAATCTGTTAACAGATATTTACAAGAAAATAAGGAAACTTAATGAAACAACATTTTTACCTATATAAAGGGGCTCAGAAAAATTTTGAAAAAATTGCACAACAAAAGTATTTACTTCGCAAAAAATTAGGGGCATTGGAATTATCTGATGCTTATGTTTTGCCACCTGTTTTATACCGCCAAGCTGGTCAAGGTTATGCCAAGGGGGGAGTACTGGATTCTAAAGGTATTTTTGTGCATTCTAGTGGTCGTTATCGGGATACAGAGGAAACAAAACAACCTTGTACTTTAATGGGCGGATACGAATTTTCAAAAGTGGGTATTCCTATTCTTTCTGAACCTTGCATATATTGCGGTGAATATCTCCCTCATTATGGACATTTTCTATGTGAGTCTATGACACGCCTTTGGTATGTTGTGCAAAATTATCATCCAGGAATGAAATTGATTTTCATCAGTGATGAGCCACGTGAGATAGGTGGAAATTTCAGGCAAATTTTTGAATTGCTTGGGGTGGATATAAATGATGTTCGTATTGTGACGCACGTAACTCAGTGTAAAAATTTAATTGTTCCAGATGCCTCTTCAATTTTTTGTCATTGGTATACGCCCGAATTTGTTATTCCTTTTAAAAAAATTTCTTCTTCTGTTAAGAAAGTGTATAAAAAGGAAAAGATTTATTTGTCCCGAACCCGTTTTAAGGATCGCTTTATCATAGGTGAGGAAAATATAGAAAAATTATTTGCGCAAAATGGTTATTATGTCATTTATCCTGAACAATTGCCATTATCGGAATTGATTGCCTATTTAAAAGGTGCTAAAGTAGTTGCGGGCTTAAGTGGTACAGCCTTACACAACATTATTTTTGCGCGTCAAAACACACAATTGATTGTATTAAATCGTATGAATTTGGCTAACCCTGTTCAGGAAATGATGAATCAATCGCGCTGGATAGCGACGACTTATGTTGATGCACACTTTAATTATTTGGGATCCAAAAATACTGTTTTCTTGGTTGGGCTGACACCCCCCCTTAAAAGGTTTGCTCAAAGTAAGAAATTTAAAATTCAAGGTGTACCAAATTTATCCAAACATCAAGTAGAACTTTATTTTAAATGTTACATGAAAAATTTCAAACGTGAGGCAGAATTGGGTGGGGATGAACCAACGTTACGCGATATATGGCCTGCTGTTTTAGAAAGTTTATCTCTACCAAAAGATGAACATATTTTTGTAAAGTTAAAGTACTTTTTATTATCGAAACTGTTTTGGGGAAAAATGGCCGAAAAATATCGTCAACGCTATCTTAACATTGTTGAAAAGTAGAGTAATTTTCTCATAGGTAATATTGGAAATATCTTGACTTTTTTTAAAAAAAGAATACAATACTTCCATTTTGAAAGGAAATAAGTGATGAATGTAAATAAGGCGTTAATTGCTTCTGGGTTGTTGTTAATCCCAAGTGATAAGGTTTATTCTGAAACATATGTTGATAATTCCCAAAAAGACATGAGGGAACCTCCTGTTCTATCTGAGAAAAAAATGATTTCTTCAAGCCCAGTACCAAATGAATTTAGATTGGAATATCCCTATATTAAAGAGGATTCTTTGGATCTGGGACGGGGGGATGTTGTGCACAGTACTTTGCTCTCAAAAAAGAAAAAAAAGCTTCAGCAGAGAAAAGAAATTTTTAAAGCGCAGGTCATGCGTCGGATTCCCTATCATAATGAAAAAGCTCAAAAAATAAAAAGCGTTCAACCAAAAGTAAATAAGACACCTTCAAAGTTGTCATCAACGGTGTTGATTCATCGGGGGCGTCATTTTGATCGGAATTATCTTCGTTATTTACAGGGAAAAACTAGGACAGTTTCTTGAAAATAGCTGATTTTTTTTCATTTCATTCTGATATTCCGTCATGGTATCAGAAAAAGGATGGTAATCTATTTGATTTATATCTGGCTTATAAAAAAATAGGGAGTTGTTCCTTTGTTCTTGTTGAAAACCAAAAAACACCACGTGATCAAAGTCAATATTTCCCTGATTCATGGTATGATAGAAAAAACAGCGAAAATATGAAACCTGTGATGGAAATAACAGGATTGATTGTTCCTAAAAATAAAGGATATGGACGGTTGTGTCTTCAGGCCTTGTATGAACTTTCTTGTCGGAGAAATTCTTGTGGTCGCATACAGGTTTTGGCCGATTTCGGGTCAGCCCCTTTTTATGAACATTGTGGTTTTTCGGGGGGTAAGACGGGGCAAGATGGTTTAAAATATTTTAATCCAACAGCTAAAAATTTGAAACTTTTATATCCGAAAGGTATTCAAAATGAAAAATTTAAATTTGTACCAGTTAGGGTACAAAAATCGCCTCAACAGCCGTGTTCATCTCAGGATAAAGTTTTATTTGATCGTATGTTGCAAAAAGCTAATATGAAAACAAAGTGAAGTAGATTTAAGTTGCTTTTTATCATTGAATATGATAAATTCACAAAAAGTATAAGGGGGATTTATGAAAAAGTTATTCTTTTTGATTATGCTAGTTTTATCAAAATTGACCTATGCAGATAATGTTATTTTGATGATTGGCGATGGAATGGGGGCAAACCATTTAAAGTGTGCCGATAAAACAAAGCCTGTTTATATTCTGTCTTTACCTGTCAAAGGGACTGTGCATACATATTCCGCTGATGCAAAAGTGACTGATTCAGCGGCTTCTGCAACAGCCTATTCATGTGGTCAAAAAACAAATAATCACTTTCTTGGAAAGTTACCCAATAAAGAGAACTGTTTAACAATTGCAGAGGAGGCCGTTAAACACGATATTCCAGTGGGGATTTATTCCACAGATCATCCAACGGGCGCAACCCCATCTGCTTTCTATGCGCACACGTCCGATCGGCATAATAAAAAGAAGATTGAACAACAGAAAAAAGAAGCTTCTCAACACATGGACATTATAGTACCAACAGAAAAAATTTCAGACATTGTTTTAATGAAGCTGAAAAATTTATCTGAAAAGGCCAATGGAAAAGGTTTTTTTGCTATGTTTGAAGGGGCAAAAATTGATACCAATTCGCATGCCCAAAATTTCAAGCAAATGAAAGACGAGTTATATGATTTTGATTTGGCAGTTATGCAAGCGACTCAGTTCGTATATGATAACCCCAGTACAACCTTGATTGTATTAGCAGATCATGAAACGGGCGGATTAACTGATGAATGTCAATATACCACTGGGGGGCATACGGGGGTTGATATTCCTGTCCATGCCTATGGAAAGTATGCACAACTTTTTGAGGGTGAGCAAGATAACACTGAAATATATCACAAAATGCACAAAATACTCTTTCAATAATTGTCTGATTGTCAATTTATTGAATCCAAACAGTGGTAGATTCTAGAAATACAAATTCCACTTATGCATTGATACCTGTTGCCCCATTCGGTTGCTTCTTCTAACAATTGAACGGTGTTAAAGTAGTAGTATGCCTATTTAAATCAGTTCTGCTATTTTGGCTTCAATTTCTTTCATATCTGCTGTTGGTTCAAAGCGTTCAACGACATTTCCTTCTTTGTCCACTAAAAACTTTGTGAAGTTCCACTTGATATCGGGTTTTTTATCCCAGTCAGGATCAGTTTTTGCTAACATCTCAGATAATAATGAAGCCAGTTTATGCTTACCGAATCCTTTAAATCCTTTTTGTGATTTAAGATAAGTATAAAGGGGGAGTTCATTTTCGCCATTGACATCGGACTTTTTCATTTGTGAAAATTGTGTCTTATAGTGTAGTTGGCAAAATTGATGTACTTCCGCGTCTGTTCCGGGGGTTTGATGTCCAAACTGATTACATGGAATATCAATGACTTCCAGCCCTTTATCATGATATTTTTCATAAAGAGATTCTATGGCCTCATATTGGGGGGTAAAGCCACATCCGGTTGCTGTGTTAATAATCAACATGACTTTTCCTTTGAGTTCCGAAAGTTTTAATTCTCCTCCATCTGTTTTGGGGACAATATAATCGTAAATACTCATTTTATTCTCCTTTTTTTAAACGCATTTTTTCAAGCCAAGCATTTACTTTTACTCGGGCTTTGTCTTGCTCATTTTGTACCTCATGTCCGTACAGTGCTAATCCATCCAGCATATTTGCTTTTGTTGCATCTTTTAAATTGCGTGGAACTGATGACAAACCGCTTCCTTCATGGGTTGTAAACGGAATGACTGTTTTATTTGACCAATTGTGTTTTTCAATAAAAGTATAAACGGCCATTGGTAAATCACTCCACCATACAGGTCCTCCCACAAAAATGGTATCATAGCCATCAAAATTATTTACATCCTCTGCAATTTCCGGACGGGCATTTTCATTTTTTTCTTTTTTGGCAACTTCTGTTAAAGGGGTATATTCGGCAGGATAAGTATCATTTTTTAATTTGATTTCAAACAAATCTCCACCTGTATAATCCGCAATCATTTCAGCCATAATAGCTGTATTGCCTTTGGTAATGTTGCCAACACTATATTGATCTCCCGTTCGGGAAAAATAAAGCACTAATACTTTTGCACTTGACATATCAATCTCCTTTATTTTAATTTGTTATATTCTTCATCAGATACACGTTCTAACCATTCGTTTGAACCGTCTTTTGCCGGCACTTCTACCGCAATATGTGTAAACCAACTGTCTTTTGCCGCCCCATGCCAATGCTTTGTTTCGGGCGGAATATTTACAACATCACCTGGGTGAAGTTCCTGAGCGGGTTTACCCCATTCTTGATAATATCCGCGTCCTTGAGTCACAAGCAAAATTTGTCCGCCTTTGTGGTGAATGTGCCAGTTGTTGCGGCATCTCGGTTCAAAGGTGACATTATACATCGGCACGCCATTTGTTGTGGTAATCGGCTTCAAATAACTTTTCCCCGTAAAGTATTTACCATAGGGATTTTCTTCTCCAAAACCAAACAACAGGCTGTCATTTCCTGTTTTATCGGCAATTGTTTTGATTTGAGCCACTTCTTCATCTGTCAAACCATTATGTTTTCCAATGTTGATATGGGCATCCAATTGGCTTTCTACACCATCTCGGGCGGCAAGCATCGCAATCGTTGCCAATTCACGAGTTTTCCAATCCACATTATCTCTGGCAAAGATATCTCCAAACAAGTGGGCTTTCAAGTATTCATCAATGGCAGGGGCAAAGTCAAACAGTTTCCCTTTAACAGGATTTCCCACTAATTTTGTTTGATTTTCTGTGCCATAAGTTAACGCTTCACCTTGAGGTTTGGCTGATGGTTCTTTGCCTAATTCATCTTTGTTGTCCCGTTCATTCACCACTTGCATTAAAGTGGAAAGTGCATTTAAAGAACGTGGAAATCCGCAATAAGCATAAGATTGCACCAAGATTTCCTTGAAAGTATTCACAGGAACTTTATTATCCAGTCCTTTGATAAGGGCTTTTTTTAATCCTTCTTGGTTACCTCTGGCCGCATAGGCCGCCACTTCTGCAATAGATTCTTGTTCCGCATTTAAAGCTTTTGCCATTGTTTGACCTCCTGTTAAAAGTACTGTTGTCATTAAGATGATTGATAAAAACCTTTTCATATTTCCTCCCGATTATTTCCTGATAAAGTTTTGATCCTGCTCAGGGATTGTTTCATCCTCAATAAAGCGTTCCACACGCATATGTAAATCATATTTGTTGCGCAGTTCCGTAATTTTATTCATCATTGGGGTTGCGTGGTGTTTATCTATGGCTTCTTGGCTTTCCCAGCTGTCAATCAACAACACTGTTTCTGGGTCATTTTTGGGATAAAAGTATTCGTATTTTTTATTACCTTCTTCGGCGCGAATAGCCGCAACCGTTCCACTTTGTTCCATTTCCTCGGCAAACTTTCGGGCATTCCCATTTTCACCCGTATAATAGATATTGACTGTAATAGCCATCGCTTGATTCTCCATTAAAAATATTATTGCCAGTAAAATAATTAATAAAAATTTTTTCATTACATTTTTCCACTAAATAACTTTTCAGACGGGACGGAATTGTGTATCAAAAAAACTTCCACCCTTGTGAGAAAAAGTATCATATTGTTGATGAAAAGTCAATGGGGGTAAGCATATCTGCACAGGCTGAATGGATGCTTCTCTCAGATAAAGGTGGTGTTCTACCCCTAAAACCAAAGAGCACATTTGGAATTTTTGGATACCTGATATAATGGTAAAAGTACAGAAAAAAACTGATGCCGAAATCATTGTTGCCTATGTGGGCGAAAAGTATGAAAAATCAGAATTGTTAAATAGATTTATTCAATTTCCACATCTTCCAATGATTCAATCAACGGATATTCCCATGCATTTGGCAGGTTAAAATGCCACCATTCGTGGGGAAGTCCTTCTAACCCAACAGAAGTCATCAGCTCTTCTAATAATGAACGATTTCTTTTTTGTTCCTCAGTAATCTCTGAACCATTATAATCCCTATGACATCTTTTAAGGTATTGGGGATAATTCGGATCTTTTTCATAATCTGGATAAAAAGCATCCGGTTCTGTTGGAAAGTCTAACATCTCGCCCATTTTGTTCGTTAAATAGCAATCGATAGCCACCCCTCGTGGATGAAATCCCCGTTTGGAATCTGGTTGAGGTGGTGGGGCAATATAGGGCTTCATGTAATCAGGTGCTGTTTCATACATAAATTTTTGCACACTTACAGGTCTAAAGGCATCATAGATCATTAAAATCAACTCTTTTTCCTTTAATACCTCTTCCAATTTTATCAATCTTTCATAAAGTTCAGGGTGAACCAAAGCCTCTTTTAGTCCAAAGGCTGAATACATATCCCGATAAAAAGAATTATTTTGGGTAGCATATAAAAGATTTGATTTAATAAAGGTTGATTCAATACGTTTTAAAATCATGCTGACCTCGCATAATGATGATCTTTGATGTTTGAAAGTGTCTGAGGTATTTTACCATGATGACATACCAATTGTGGGGGACTATTGTTGGCTGCCTCTGTTTGAACATATCCAGGGGCTGTGGTATCCAAATACTGTTTAAGTGTTGGTAATGCATTGACAACTGCTTGACAGGAAGGATATTCCGGTATTCTTTCTATTAACTCTTTTTTCTTTTCTGGGGACATTCTAGATATTTCAGATAATTTCATGGGTTTACCATTTTTATCTGTTTGAACAGCCAAAGAAAGTAAAGCCATATCTACAGGCAATTTTTGTAAATTTTCTGCTCTTCTCACTTCACCAATGTTTTGTAAAAAGTGTGTGAAACGATTCTTTATTTTATCGGCATAGGTTGTTTGAAAAAATCCACCATGGGCCATGAGCCCTGCACTTTGAAAAGCTAAAACAATTAACCCACTGGATGGAATAATCTTTTTATCTTTTAATAAGGGTAAGAGATTTTCTGGAGTATGTTCAATGGCCTTTAAAGGTAGTGAGGTGCATTTTGAAAAACCCTTATCCTTGACAACATAATCAAAGGGGGATTCATTTTCCTTCCAACTACCGCGAATACCAATAAAAGTTTTTTGCATTTGTTCAAAGTGCTTGGGATTATTGAAAACTTTATACCATAAACTGTCTTTATTTTCTAGTTCAGAAATTAAAAATTGGCGGACAACTTCAACGGCATCAATAGAAACGTGTTGAATACCTGTCCCCTCTAAGGCTTTGTTGATGGTTTTGGATTGAACTAAGGCTACCTGATCTGGCAACTTTAAATCTTTCTTTCCAAAAATATCGGCGAGCTCTTGATATTGTTTGTTCACATCAGAAAAAGTATAGCCATATTTTTTATAGGCTTCTGCTGATAAATATAACATTGCTGATTGAATAGATTCACGGTTGTGGGTATTTAGAGAATTATATGATTTTTGAACGATTTCATAATTGATTTTTCCATCTTTAACAGGATCCAGTAAGCGATCAATTATTTTTTTTGTTTTTGCCAATACTTCTTTATGGGGTGTGGGCGTTTTATTGATGATATTATCTGTTAAAACTTCATTGAGCATTTTCAATTTGGCGGT
Organism: Alphaproteobacteria bacterium UBA3768; assembly: GCA_002372315.1. Lineage (GTDB taxonomy): Bacteria > Pseudomonadota > Alphaproteobacteria > CAAHEQ01 > UBA3637 > UBA3637. The sequence goes on along the minus strand of DFFU01000028.1, from coordinate 19,394 downwards.
CAAAAGTAAGGAATCATTAAAATAATTTTTTTCTGTACCTTTGGCATCATACAAGCAAAATTGCCCAATGTTTCTGAGTGAAGAAATGGGAAAAATATCATCTCCTAATTGAATATATCCACCACCACAGGGATGATTTAAATTGACATTACTGCCGTAAATGCCAATATGATATTTTTGTCCCATGTGCAGCATTAAGGCGCTGGAAATCAAAACATTTTGATTGAGTCGTGCACGTAAATCATTTTTTTGTAAATTATCATAATCACGTAAAAATGCCAAATGTGTGCCTGTTTCAACAACAGGGAAGTGACGGATCTGATTGCAAACATTTAGGGCAGTATCTTTGCCATATAAGTTTTCTGCTTCTTTCTGGATAACGGTTACCATCATTTCTTTTTCGGGCGTATCCTCTATTTGAACCAAAGGATTAACTGTATTTTTGAAATAATCCGATAAAGTAGGGGTATTCCATATTTTTTGTAAAACAGGTAATGCTTTTAAAACTTCTGTATCACTTGACATTTTATTTTTATATTTCCTTTCATTATAAAAAAATACCCTTTCAAAATGAAAGAGCCTTTTTTTGTTTTTTATTTAAAAGATTTCTAATAAACTACAACAAAAAGCTCTCCTTTGGGCTCAACAACAACCACAAAGAAGAATAATTAAAACCAAAAAAGTTCATACTCTTTATCATAGTGTTAAAATTATATGATTTTCTATTTTATTTGTCAAGAGGTTTTTTTTTAGAGTGCTGATATCCCCTAAAAGCGAAAGGGGGGGGGATTTTTGCTTGATATTTAAAAAAAATATGCTATAATAACAATGTTATCATTGGATAACTATGATGCTAAACGGTCAGTGGCATAGATGTTGTGGACTCGGGGGCAGTACCCGACGCCTCCACCATTCATACGGGGGCGAAACAGCTTCGACACGCATAGTAAGGACTGAATCTTGTATCCGGTATGGTAGCACCGTTATCGCGCTGAAAAAAATAGATGCAAACGATAATTTTGCACCTGTTGCAATGGCCGCTTAGTAGCGTCTAACGCAACAACTTAATTCCCATAGCTATTTGTACGCTTGGGTGGGGGGTGGGGATCACCTAGCAACAGAACGATCCCACTTTTTATTAAAAAAACAATTACTTATAAAAAAAATAAAAAAAACTTGCAAGCAAATGTATTTTGTGCTAAACTTCGCCCGTTCGTTCCTTAAAAAAGGGACTTGTTAAATTAAACAACCGCCTTTGGTCGTAAGGCTCATGGCGATGAAGAAAGGAAAAAAAATGACAGACAATGTAGCTGAACGTGTAAAAAAGATTATCGTGGAACACTTGGGTGTTGAAGCGGATAAAGTGCAAGACAATGCCAGTTTTATTGATGATCTGGGTGCTGACAGCTTGGATACAGTTGAACTCGTGATGGCTTTTGAAGAAGAGTTTGGTTGTTCTATCCCTGATGATGCAGCGGAAAAAATTCGCACGGTGAAAGATGCAGTTGATTTTATCGAAAAGCAAGTTTAATTGACAAATTTTTCATTCATATAAAGCGTTTTTGGTTCTTTGCATTTCAAAAAACCTGAAACGCTTTTTTTAAAAGGAGATTTTATGCGACGCGTTGTTATTACAGGAATGGGCTGTGTTTCCCCATTGGGAGCAGGTGTTAGGGCAAATTTATTGGCTCTAAAAGAGGGGCATTCTGGAATTAAAAGGGCTACACGTTTTGATTCAGAAAATTTATCTGTTCAAATTGCGGGGGAAATTCCTTTGGGTAAAAATGCGGGTGAATTGGATTTTGACACAGTTGCCTCTGTAAAGGATCAACGCCATTATGATCGTGTGGCTTTATACGCATTTGCAGCAGCTCAAGAAGCAATGCAGGATTGTGCTTTTATTCCTCAAACTGACACAGAAAAAAACAGTTTTGGTGTCTATTTTGGCTCTGGGCAGGGGGGAGCGCAAAGTTTTTGTGATGGGATTCTTACTGTTCGTGATAAAGGTCCAACACGCGTATCTCCTTTTTTTGTTCCATCAATTATGATTAACCAAGCGGCGGGACTTTTATCTATTAAATACGGCTTACAAGGACCAAATATAGCTGTATCTACAGCTTGTGCAACGGGGACACATGCCATAGGGGAAGCACTTCGTATAATTCAAGATGGTTATGCAGATATGATGTTGGCGGGTAGTGCTGAGGCACCATTGGTTCGACCTGCAGTGGCAGGTTTTGCTCAACTTCGTGCATTATCAACACGTAATGATTTCCCTGAAAAAGCATCACGACCATGGGATAAAAATCGTGATGGATTTGTGATGGCTGAAGGTGCTGGGGCTTTGGTTTTGGAGGAATATGAACACGCCAGAGCACGTGGTGCCAAAATTTATGCTGAAATTGCTGGTTACGGTATGACGGGGGATGCCTATCATATCACAGCACCAGGTGGAACAGGGGCTCTTCGGGCTATGAAAATGGCACTGAAAAGTGCAAATCTTTTGCCATCGGATGTAGATTATATAAATGCGCATGGAACCTCAACGCCAACGGGTGATTTGATGGAATTGCGTGCAATCAAAGAACTATTTGGAACATCTGTGGCACTTTCATCAACGAAGTCTTTAACTGGGCATATGCTGGGGGCGGCCGGCTCTGTGGAAGCGGTATTTAGTATTTTGGCCCTGCAAAACAATTTTCTTCCACCAACAATCAATTTGGATGAACCAGAGCAAGAGGCTCAAGGTATGAATTTGGTTCCCAATACTGCTCAAGAAAAAGAAGTGAATGTTGTTTTGAGTAATTCATTTGGTTTTGGTGGCACAAATGCTTGTTTGCTTTTCAAAAAGGTATCAAATGCGTCATAGAGTTTTTCTTTATTTTTTATTGATTTTTGTGGTTGTTTCCCTAATGGGGGGTAGTGTTTTATCCACCTATAAACAGTTTGTTGCAGAAGGGCCACTAGAGTATCAAACGGAAATTTTGGTTCAATCTGGGGAACCTTTGCGACATATTGCACAGCGCTTGTTCAACGAAGGTGTCATTGAAAGTCCTACTGTTTTTGAATTGGGATTACGCGCTATGGGGCAAGGAACGAATGTAAAAACTGGTGAATACTCTATTCCACGGCATGCAAGTATGAAAATGGTTGCCCATATATTAACAAGTGGCAGAACCTATGTGCGGCGTTTGGTAATTCCTGAAGGTTTAACCTCTGATCAGGTTGTGGGGATTATGGAAAAAATGACAGGGCTCATGGGCCAGATTGCTCACCTTCCTAAAAATGGTGCCCTGTTACCAGATACATATCATTATTCCTATGGCGATACAAAGGAGGCAATGCTGGAACGCATGAAAAATGCTATGACTACCACATTGGATGAATTATGGGCAGGACGTGATACAAGTATTTCTTTAAAGGATAAAAAACAGGCGTTAGTGATGGCCTCTATTGTTGAAAAGGAAACCTCAATTGATCGGGAAAAAGCACATATTGCCTCTGTTTTTTATAACCGAATGAAAAAAGGTATTCGTTTGCAATCGGATCCAACCGTTATTTATGCCGTCACGAATGGACAAGTGGACCAAAAAAAACGTGTTCTTTATGAAGATTTAAAATTTAAAAGTCCCTATAATACTTATGTGATTTATGGCCTACCACCAACACCTATTTCTAACCCTGGGCGAGCATCATTATATGCGGTCTTACACCCTATGAAAACAAATGATTTATATTTTGTTGCGGATGGTAAAGGTGGCCATGTATTTTCCGAAACATATTCGGAGCACAAAAAAAATGTCAAAAATTGGCGGCAAATAAAAAAGAAATAAACTTTTAGACCTTTGTATGTTCTTTATCACGCCAAATGGATACAATATGCCGTTCGGCAACGCATACAGGTACCGGAATTCCATTTAAGGTTTTATAAGCATTCAGGGGTACATTTAACAATTTTTCCGCTCTGATTTTGGGCATTTTGAATTGATCTACTGTTTTATTCCAATATTGGATAGATCCTAATTCAGATTCAAACCCCTTTGTCCTGAGTACTTCACGGGGAAGGGTGCCTTCCTCATCGGTTATTTCAAACAAATCCATGCCAAAGTTTTGTTTTTTTATGGCAGCCAACAGTTATGTAATAATGCGTATTCATAAAATCAGAAATGTTTTTGACCTCTTGCAATGACACGCCCCAATGCTTTGCTAATTCTTCATTTGTCATAAAGTACTTCCTTTAATTTGCCACGAATTTGACGGCTGTTTTTTCCATTTCAAAAGATTCAATCACATCGCCCACTTTGATATCATCATACTTGGCCAACTTGACACCGCATTCAAAGCCTTCTTTGACTTCTTTGACATCATCTTTCATGCGCTTGAGTTGATCCAAATCACCCGTAAAGATCACCACATTATCGCGCAACAAGCGTACCTTAGATCCGCGTTTAATCAAACCATCCGTGACCATACAGCCGGCAATCTTACCCACCTTAGAAATAGAAATGACCTGACGAATTTCGGCATGTCCCAACAATTTTTCATTTTCTTCGGGTGTCAGCAATCCTTCCACAGCCTTCTTCATATCATCAGCCACATCATAGACAATGGAATAATAACGAATATCCACACCATCACGCTTAGCAATATCACGGGCGCCAGGGTTGGCACGTACGTTAAAACCAATGACAATAGCATTACTGGCACGGGCCAAAGTAACATCTGTTTCATTGATAGCACCCACTGCGGCATGCATGATATTGACCTTGACTTCATCATTTTTAATTTTGGACAGGATACCCACTAAAGCTTCTACTGAACCTTGTACATCAGCTTTGATCAACACAGGTACTTCTTTCATCTCGCCCGCCTTAATTTTGGCCAGCAAGCCTTCCGTTCCACCCAAACGCTTGATGTTTAATAGTTCACGTGCTTTACGCCCACGATAAGCGGAAATTTCACGTGCCGTATTTTCATCAGCTACCACCACAAAGTCATCCCCAGCCGATGGTGTGCCATTCAACCCAACAACTTCCACAGGTTGTGCCGGTACAGCGGTTGTCAATCTCTCTTCTTTAGCGTTGGTTAATGACCTGACACGTCCCCATTGTTGACCTGTTACAAAAACATCGCCAATATGCAATGTCCCTGTTTTCATCAAAACGGTTGCCACAGAGCCACGCCCCTTGTCCATGCGTGCTTCCACAACAACACCTTCGGCAGGTCCTACTTGCGGAGCCTTTAAATCCAACATTTCAGCTTGTAATAAAATAGCTTCCACCAATTTGTCTAAGTTTAATTTTTGTTTGGCAGAAACTTCCACTTCCAATACATCGCCACCCATGGATTCCACCGCCACACCATGTTGCAATAAATCTGTACGCACTTTTTGTGGGTTTGCTCCAGGCATATCAATTTTATTGATGGCCACGATTAAAGGAACTTTAGCCGCTTGTGCATGGTGAATAGCTTCAATTGTTTGGGGCATGACACTGTCATTGGCCGCCACAACCAATACCACAATATCTGTGATCTGTGCACCACGCGCACGCATGGCTGTAAAGGCTTCATGTCCAGGTGTATCAATAAAGGTAATTTTTTGACCATCAGCTAATACGACTTGATAAGCCCCAATATGTTGTGTAATACCACCGGCTTCTCCTGTGGCTACATGCGTAGAGCGCAAAGCGTCCAACAATGATGTCTTACCATGATCCACATGTCCCATGACCGTAACAACAGGAGGACGGGGTAAATATTGATCAGTTGGTATTTCTTCACGTTTTAATACATTCTCAACATCAGATTCGGCAACACGCTGTTTAACACGATGACCCATTTCGGTTACAACTAATTCGGCTGTATCAGCATCAATAGTTTGGTTAATAGTGACCATCATACCCATTTTCATTAAGGTTTTAACAACATCAGCCCCTTTTTCAGCCATGCGAGAAGCCAATTCTTGCACAGTAATTGTTTCGGGAATAATTACGTCATGTATCACTTTTTCAGCAGGGCCTTTTTGGGCGTTTAAGAATTTTTGGTACTGTTTTTCACGGGCACGTTTAATGGATGCCAATGAACGCCTGTGGTGATGAGGTCCATTTTCATCATCTTCTTCGTCATCTGTAGGTTGATATTGCTTATAGGCATTCAAATTCACTTTACCTTGACGTTTTTGTTCAAAAGATGATTTGTTTTTATTCATCATTTGTTCAAATTCTTTTTGTTTTTTATGGGAAAGCTCGTCATCATCATCGTCGTTGCGTTTTTTATCGCCATAGTTTTGGGTGGATTCTATTCTTTCCTGTTGGGCTAATTTTTCATTTTGTTCAGCTTGACGTCTAGCCTCAGCAACAGCCTTTCGCTCTGCTTCTTGACGGGCTTTTTCCTCTTTAGCCTTGCGTTCCATCTCCAATTGTTTAGCATGTTCAGCCACCTTCTGTGCTTCTTGCAATAATTTGATTTTTTGGGCAGCATTTTCGGATAATTGGGTTGGTTTTTGCTCTGGTGTAATTACACGACGTTGCTTTCTAACTTCTACTTGAACGCCAGTGCGTGCCCCCATATTGGGACGCAGAGTACCTCCCAAAGACAATGTTTTTCCGGATAAAGTTAATTTTTCACTCATGGATTCCTCCTTGATTAAAAAGGCTTAGTTTTTCGGGATAATGAGCCAATTGACTGACCACATCATCCATTAAGTTTTCGGGAATTTTGACCGTTCCTTTGGCGGCCTTGAAGAAAATACGTTTTTCAATGGCTTTTTTTAAACATTCGCAGTTGGCGTGTAACCACATTCCTCGCCCTGAAAGAATTTCCCGCGCATCAAATCGAACAGTTTCCCCCCGTCGCCCCACGAAACGCAACATTTGTTCCCGTGGAGCGATTGTTTTGCAAACAAAACAGGTGCGTGTTCCAACAACTGTTTTTGGGTTTTTATTTTTGTGGTTGTACCGTTTCATTACTGAACCAATGCTCCCGAGCTTTCATAATCAGCTCATTTGCTTGTTTTTCATTCATGTTGCCAGCAATTTCCATCAATTCATCACTGGCTAAATCAGCCAAATCATCCAAAGTTTTGATTCCTTTTTCACCGAGTTTAACCAATAATTCTTTATCCAAGCCTTCAAATTCAGTTAAATCTTTGGCGAGTTTTAACTCTTTTAATTTTTCGGCAATTTTGGCTTCCTTGGCAACCAAATAAGCTTTGGCACGATTTTGTAATTCATTGGCAAGTGTTTCATCAAAACCTTCGATAGAAGTCAATTCATCCAAAGCGATATAGGCAATATCTTCAACGGTGGCAAAACCTTCTTGAATCAATAAATGTGCCATCATGTCATCGATATCCAAAGCTGACATAAACAAATCAACACGTTCTTTTGTTTCATTCTGACGATGTTCTGCCTCTTGGGCTTCAGTCATCATATCAATATGCCAACCTGTCAATTGGCTGACTAAACGAATATTTTGACCGCGGCGGCCAATAGCCAAAGAAAGTTGATCTTCATTCATCACGACTTCCACATTCTTGTTTTCTTCATCAATCACAATCTTTAACACTTCATTGGGGGCCAAAGCATTGATGATAAAGGTAGCAGGATCAGCCGACCAAGTGACCACATCAATTTTTTCACCTTGCAATTCGGTACTGACTGCTTGTACACGAACACCACGCATACCAATACAGGCACCACGGGCATCAACTGTGGAATCTGAAGAATAGACAGCAATTTTGGAACGCGAACCCGCATCACGGGAAACTGCCTTAATCTCAATAGTTCCGTCATAAACTTCAGGAACTTCTGCTTTAAATAAAGCTGTTACAAAATCGGGATGTGAACGTGTTAAAAAAACTTGAGGTCCTCTGACTTCAGGGCGTACATCCAAAACCAAAGCACGTATACGATCACCTACACGATAAGATTCTCTGGGAATCAATTCATCACGGCGTAACAGTGTTTCTGTGTGTCCCACTTCCACAATTAAATTGCCAGCTTCTACACGTTTAACCAATCCGTGAACAATTTGCCCTTTTTTATCCTTCATGGCTTCATATTGTTGACTGCGTTCAGCATCACGCACCTTTTGCATGATTACTTGACGGGCTGTTTGGGCTGCAATGCGACCAAAATCCATGGGGGGAAGAGGGTCTACAATTTCCTCACCAACCTTAGCAAATTTATTGGATTTTCGAGCTTCGGCCAAAGAAATTTGTTTAAATTCATCTTCCACTGTTTCCACAACAGTCATGACACGTACCATTTCAATGGCGCCATCATCTGGATTGATATGTGTACGAATATCGTATTCTGGACCATATTTACTGCGTCCTGCTTTGGAAATACCATCTTCCATCGCATGTAAAACAGCAAGTTTGTCGATGGCTTTTTCATGAGCTAATACATCAGCCATTTGAATGAGTTCGGGTCTGGGTAAGGTTGCGTTTTGCATATTATTATACTCCTTTTTTGTTGTTAAAAATATTTTCAGGAAAAGTCAATTTTGCTTTATCAATATCATTAAAGGGCAATTGAATGACTTGACCTTCAAAATCCATTTGAACATAGCCATCTTTGAAACCTTTTAAAATGCCTTTGAAACGGCGGCGACCATTTATTTCATGTGCTAATTCAATTTTAGCTTGTTCACCAGAAAAACGTTCATAATCAGCAGGTTTTACCAATGGTCGATCAATACCAGGGGAAGAAACTTCCAACACCCATTTGCTGGCAAAAGGATCTGCAATATCCAATAAAGCACTGGCAGTTTGACTAATCTTTGAACAATCATCAACAGTCATATCGCGACGATCCTTACGCTCAGCCATGATTTGCAGAGTTTGTAAAGTTGTGCCCTGCACGGATATGCGTACCAAATCATACCCCATATCATTTAGGGCTGGTTCTACGGCGTTTGTTACTTTTTCAATTAGTTCCATATTGTTTCCTTTGTTAAAAAAGTGGGGCTTTCTCAAGTCCCACCCTCTAAAATTTCAGAAAGTTTAAACGCATTATAGCGAAAAAAAACAGATAAGTCAAGAGTTATTATCAATAAAATTTTCAAAAAAAGAAAACTTTTTACTGCATAGGGGGCATTGATTCAACAACTTGAACAGAAGATCTATATTCACGCACTATGGCTCCGTCATTGGCTTCAACAACCAAAACACCTTTTTGCTTTTTTAAATCCGCACGAATGGCAGGATGAATGTAATTTAATAAAACAGGATTTTTTTCACTGCGATACAAACAGGCTTTTTGACCACCATCGTAAATCAGATAAGGTTTAGAAACACCCGACATACGCGCGTGAATCAAAATCATCAAATGTCCCACCCCATTTTTTAGGATATTGAAATTATTTTCTTGTTCCATTTAATCTTCAAATTCATACAACGTATCAAAACGTGCCGCATACAACACATCTTTTACCTTGCCCTGAACCCCTTTAATGACCAAATTGACTTTCTTGGCAACAGCTTCATCATGGGCAATTACCAACATACCCAAGGCTGCAGAATCCAAAAATTCACATTCAGACATATTTAAAACAACACGCTTTTCATAGCCTGTTTTAATCATAGAAACAACTTCAAAAAAGGTGTCATGATCACGGAATGTAAAGGATCCTGAAATCAAAACCTCTTTACCATTTTTCAAGTTTGCCATCTTATAATTCATGATTTTAATCTCCTTCCCGTTTGATAATGGCTTATTTTTTTGCGTTCGTCAAGCACTTTTTTACTTTTTTATCTTTTTTTTGAAAAATCATATAGTTGGGTTGGCGTCCTGCTTTTAATCCTTTTTGTTCATAGCGTGTAGAAATCCAACCCTTGGGTGGGGTTTTAGTATCTTTTTTTATTTGATTAAAAAGATGACTTTCATCCATTCTCTGAATAGCCCATTCAGCATATTGAGCCACATCCGTTGCCAAAAAAACTTTACCCTTAGGTTTTAATAATCGCCATAAAACAGGAATATTTTCATCGTTAATAAAGCGTCTTTGAGCATGGCGTTTTTTAGGCCAAGGATCTGGATACAGCACATAAATTTCATCAAATAAGGCATCAGGTAGTTTATCAAATAGTAACCGAATGTCTTCGGGCCAAATGCGAATATTATCCACACGTTCTTTCTCTAATTCCAATTTTCCTGTTCCCGATTGGTGTGAGCCATTTAAATGGGCCATCAATGAAGCAACACCATTTAAAAAAACTTCTGCACCTAAAAATCCTGTCATTGGATTACGTTTGGCTAATTCAGCTAAATGCTCTCCCCCACCGAAACCAACCTCTAAAACTAATTTTTCTGGTTTGATTCCAAAAGAAAGTTTGATTTTTCCACGTGCGGGTATCTTTGGAGTTAATTGGGGTAACCACTCTTCTAACATCTTGGCTCGAATGCCTGTAATTGCTTTGCCTTTTCTTCGACCAAAAAAACGAATTGTGTCTGTCTTCATTTTGATTCCTTAATATGCCAAATATCTTTGGCGTATTCGCTGACGGTTCTGTCTATTGAAAAAATACCAGCTCCTGCTGTATTGAGCAAAGATTTTTTGACCCAAGTTTTTCGATCCAAAAAGTCATTAGCAATTTTTTCATGAATTTTGCAATAAGCATCAAAATCAGCCAATATCATATAAAAATCCTTGAACATAATGTCTTGGAAAATTGGCATAAAGATTTCTTTATCATCCTTATCAACAGCCCAAAATCCATCTTGAAAGGAATCCATAATACGTTGAATGCGATTGTCTTGATGATAATAATCCCAAGGTTTATGTGTTTTGTTTAAATGTGCCTCGGCCACCTGTTCGGCGGTCAAGCCAAACAAATAAAAGTTTTCCTCTCCCACTTCGCGCATAATTTCCACATTGGCTCCATCCAATGTTCCCACCGTTAAAGCGCCATTTAAGGTCATTTTCATATTACCTGTGCCAGATGCTTCATAGCCCGCAGTAGAAATTTGTTCACTTACGTCTGCAGCGGGCATCACAATTTCGGCCACTGATACATTATAATTCGGAATAAAGACAACCTTTATCATATCTTTGATGCGCTTGTCATTATTGATGATTTCAGCCATATTATTAATCAGTTTAATAATCAATTTTGCCATTTTATAACTGGGGGCTGCCTTACCACTGAAAATATAAACTTTGGGAACAGTTGGCATTTGATTGTTTTCAATAATGTCAAAGTATTCATTCATAATATGCATGGCGTTCAATAATTGGCGCTTGTATTCATGAATACGCTTAACTTGACAATCAAATAAGGCATTCGTATTGACTTTAACCCCAATTGTTTTTTGAATGTAGGTGGCCAATCTCTCCTTGGCTTTTTGTTGAATATTGTCCAATTCCTTTAATATTTTTGTATCATTGGCATAGGTCTTTAATTTTTTAAGTTCTGATAAATTGGTAATCCATTTGTTGCCAATGTGTTTCGTAATGAAAGCCGATAAAGTACTGTCGGCCTGTAATAACCATCGACGAGGTGTTACTCCATTTGTCTTGTTATTGAATTTTTCTGGCCACATATCATAAAAATCTGGAACTAAGCGATGCTTTAACAGTTCTGTGTGAATTTCGGCGACCCCATTGACTGAAAAACTGCCTGTGATAGCTAGATTTGCCATTCTTATTTGTTTTTCTGCAGCCTCTTCAATAAGGGATATGCGTGCCATTTTGGCTGTATCTCCTGGATATTTAATTCTGACCTCATGCATTAACCAATCATTGATTTCATAAATAATCAGCAAATGTCGTGGTAAAAGTTTTTCAAACAAGCTGACAGGCCATTTTTCCAATGCTTCAGGCAGCAATGTGTGATTGGTATAGGCCATACACCCACGTGTAATTCGCCACGCCTTGTCCCAATCCAGTCCATATACATCTATCAATAGACGCATAAGTTCAACAATTGCTAAAGTAGGATGCGTATCATTGAGTTGTAAAACGACTTTATTGGGCAACTCATCAAAGGGGAGTTTTTCCTCTAAAAACCGTCGAATAATATCATTTAGCACGCACGAAACAAAGAAATATTGCTGTGTAATGCGCAATTCTTTGCCTTGTTCAATATCATCAGAAGGATATAACACCTTTGAGATTGTTTCAGTTTTGATGTTATCTTCTACCGCGGCAACATATCCACCTTTGTTAAACAATTCAATATCTAAGGTATTACTGGATTTGGCCGCAAATAAGCGTAAATAATTGACTGTCTTACCGCCATAGCCCACCACCGGCATATCATAGGGAACACCAATGATTTGACGGGTATTGACCCACTTGGGGAAACGCATGCCATCCTTGGTATCATAAACAACTTCACCACCAATTTGTACAACATTTGCACGATCAGCCCTTTCAATTTGCCAAGGAGAAGCTGTTTCCAACCAAGAATCAGCCCTTTCTTTTTGCCACCCATTTTCAAAGTACTGTTTGAAAAGACCAAATTGGTAATTGATCCCATAACCATATCCTGGTAAATCTAATGTTGCCATAGAATCTAAAATACATGCAGCCAAACGTCCCAATCCACCGTTTCCTAAAGCAGGATCCTTTTCTTCATCAATCACATCTGTCAGTTGATATTTACTATCCAAATGAATTTTGGGGAGTAATTCTTTAATTTGAAAATTAATCAGGTTATTGTCCAGTAATCGCCCTAGTAAATATTCTAGGGATAAATAATACACACGTTTTTTTGCCTTTTTATGTCGCTTTGCTGTGCTCATCATCCGATCAATACATAAATCACGTACAGCTAAGGCTAAAGCTGTAAACAGATGGCTTTTATGTGCTTCGCATACCTGCTTGGACAGCGAATATTTAATATGCCATTCAATTAAACGTTTCAAATCATCTGCAGTAATTTTACCATCACGACATGTTGGACAAGACGTTTTTGCCATTTTTTCTCCCCTTAAAATTTATTTAAGCTATACCAAATTTTAATTTGATATACAAGAAAAAATTTATTTGATTGCATTTTTTATTAAAAAGATTATGATCATGTGTATGAATAAAATTTATTTACTGATTTTGATTATCTTATCGGCTTGCACGAATCTTTATCAAGGTGACGAATTGCCAAATTTGAAAACTAAAACGTCTGAACAGGTTTTAAATTTATTGGGTAAGCCTGTTTCAGAGCGCAAAGAAGGTAATTTTAAAATGTGGGCCTATAGGCAAAGTGATTGTTCAACATTGGTGTTTTTTAATCAAGATGAGGTAGTTCAGTACGCCGAACAAAGAGGACAATGTATAGTTGAACCAGAAAATTAAAGGAATAAAGATGCAAAAAATTTTAATTCTCTTGATAGGACTTGTGATTTCAAATGTTACTTTCGCGCAAAGTAATGCCTTCTGTGAAGGATATGATACATATGATGATGAATGTCAAAAGTTTTGTGAAATTGTATATGAAAGAATGGCTAAGAAGTACAATGCGATGTATCAAAAAGAAGAAAAAACAGATGCACTTTTGATACCTTACGATCAATTTGCGGATATTTTTCAAGATTGCGGTGAAAGTAAAATAAGCTTGAACGAAGCAAGATCTTGTATGCTACAAAAAATGCAAAAGCTCGTCATAAAAAGTTGGTCTCAAAAATAACACAAATTATCAATGGATCAATTTGGATAATTTTTGAAAGGGATTATGGGACGATTTATCGGTTTCTTGATAAATATAGTTGCCTGTTTCATCGGGGGCGTGCGGAAAAGGATTCAAAGCCAATCCAAACTGCTCAGAAATGACTTGTCCCAAATCAATCCGACCTTCATGAATTTCATCCACAATCTCATCGGTTTCAGGTATAGGTAATTCGCAAAATAAAACATCAAAATTTTCATTCATCTGCTCGGTAAATTCACGCAAAGAAACAACACTTTGACGGTGCAAAGTTGCCATAATCTTACCTTTGATATGCACAAAATCGTCCCGAAATAAAGTGATTTGTGCTTTCAATGAATCAATTTTAGGAACTTCAAATCGTTCAGATAGTTCATGACACTCTTTCTGTGTTGCTGTTAAATGATAGTGTTCAGGTTCTTTTTTTAAACCACTGACCACGACTAAATTACAAATTTTTGATAATTTTTTTATTTTTTCCATTGACGAATGCCTCTCAATTCTATATGATATTACTATAACAAAAGGGAAAAAAATGTTCAAGAAAATTCTTTTATTATTTTGCTTTGCTTTGTCGGCTTGTGGATTGGAAAACTATCAAAGTGGTGATTTACCCTCTCTTAAGCGTTTGGAAAGTATTCAAAAAGGTGATACTAAAGAAAAAGTAGAACGTGTTTTAGGAACCCCAAATTATGCTTCTATCAAAGATGAGGGTACAGAAGATTTGTATATCTATGCCCAAACGAATAAATCCAGTCGGATATTCTTTAACCCCGCAATCATCCAGCAGGATGTCTATGTCTATGTCTTTGATAACAATCAAAAAGTCAAACGTATTGCACATCTAAACCAAGAGGATATTCAAAAAGTTTCTTATGAATCTGACTACACGGATGTTGGTGGGGAAAAGTTGTCCGTTTGGGAACAATTGGCTGAAAATTTTGGAAAGTATAATGCAGGAGGACAGGATAGTAGCGTCAGGAGGTAACTATGAGTGATTTATTTGAAGCCACGGAAACAAAAAATACTTACTCTGCTAAAGACATTGAAGTTTTGGAAGGATTGGAACCTGTTCGTAAACGCCCAGGTATGTATATTGGAGGCATTGATGAACGGGCTTATCATCACTTGGTAGCTGAAATCATTGACAATGCTATGGATGAGGCGGTGGCTGGTTATGCCACTAACATTCAGGTCAATTTGGATAAAGATGGCTATGTTTCGGTTACAGACAATGGACGAGGTATTCCAGTAGATCCCCATCCTAAATTCCCTGACAAATCAGCTTTGGAAGTCATCACAACAACCCTGCATTCAGGCGGTAAATTTGGTGGAGGTGCTTATAATGTTTCGGGGGGATTACATGGGGTTGGATTATCCGCAGTAAATGCCCTTTCATCCCATATGATTATAGAGGTTGCCAAAGATAAAAAACTCTATCGCCAAGAATATCATCGTGGCAAACCCACAGCGCCTGTGGCATGTTTGGGAGCTGTCAGTAATCGCCGTGGCACAATGGTGCGTTTTTTGCCTGATACAGAAATTTTTGGTGAAAGTATTCATTTTAAACCCTCTACCTTATTTCGTATGGCAAGGCAGAAAGCGTTTTTGTTTCGTGGTGTAGAAGTCAGATGGTCTTGTGCCCCAGAATTGATTCAAGGTGAGGATAAAACGCCCTCCGAGCAAATTTTAAAATTCCCCAATGGTGTGGCAGATTACTTGGATTATTTAATGAAGGAACGCCATACTGTGACCACAAAACCTTTTACAGGGCGTGTGGATTTTCCTGATAATCAAGGCGCTGTAGAATGGGCGATTTGCTGGCCAGATGATTTTGGTGAAAGTTTTGAGTATTCCTATTGCAATACGGTTCCTACTCCTTTGGGCGGAACACATACGACAGGAATGAAAACTTGCTTGACGCGTGGCTTAAAGGCTTTTGCTGATATGATCGGAAACAAAAGGGCAGCTGACATTACATCTGATGATATTTTAAATACAGCGGGCGTGATGATTTCTGTCTTTATTCGTGATCCACAATTTCAAGGACAGACAAAAGAAAGATTGGTAACAACCTCTGCCACCAAATTAGTTGAAAACGCCATGAAAGATCCTTTGGATCATTGGCTGAGTCGTGATACAAAAGCAGCAAGCAGCTTATTAGATTGGATTATAGAAAGATCCGAAGAACGTAAGCGTCATAAAAAGGCTGTGGAAACGCAACGTGCCAGTGCAACAAAAAAATTGCGCTTACCAGGTAAATTGGCCGATTGTTCCCATAAATCTGTGGAAGGGACTGAGCTGTTTTTGGTGGAGGGTGATTCGGCTGGTGGTTCGGCTAAACAAGCCCGCAACCGCACTCATCAAGCCATATTGCCTTTGCGTGGTAAAATTCTGAATGTGATTTCAGCAAGCAGCGATAAGATTCATGCAAATGAAGAAATCAATGATATGATTGAGGCTTTGGGCTGTGGTCATCGTGATAAATATGATGAAAGCAAACTACGCTATGATAAAGTCATTGTGATGACAGATGCGGATGTGGATGGTGCACACATTGCCAGTTTATTGATGAGCTTTTTCTATCAGGAAATGCCCAAATTGATTGAAAACGGACATCTATATTTGGCGTTGCCACCACTTTATCGCATTACACAAGGTGGAAAATCCATCTATGCGCAAGATGATGCCGAAAAGGATAAATTATTGGCCACAACTTTCAAAGGTAAAAATGTGGAAGTATCACGATTTAAAGGTTTGGGTGAAATGCCCCCTTATCAACTCAAAGAAACAACAATGGATCCCGAAAAACGAACTTTACTAAAGGTTATGATTCCACACAAGGATTCCACCAATGAGGAAGAGCAAGAAAATGTGCATTATACGGCCGACATTGTATCGCGTTTGATGGGTAATAAACCCGAGTATCGTTTTCAGTTCATTCAAGAACACGCTAAATTCGTTGAAAATTTGGATGTATAGAAGTATTTGAGGACTTGTAGGTAATATTGCTGGGTTCTGATTTCTAGTTCGAAAATGAAAAAATCTTGATGAAAGATTGAAAGGTCCTTGATAAAATATGGTAAAGGAGAAAATGTGAAACTGATAACATTTCAGACAAAAGAGGCTTTATCTGTCTTACAAAAAACGGGAATATTGATGACAGATACATCATATATGGACATGAAAAAATCTGCTATTCCGTATAATTGGATTGTTCAGGAGATGAAAAAGATCCGTCCTCAAAATGGGGAGAAATACCCAATTTGGGCATGGGCAAAATGCGGAGCGTTTACTGCTCCGCGCAAAAGAAAAAATTATTTTGGAACTCAACAAAAGAAATTGGTAAAAATTACGTTTGAAAAACCAGATAATGAGGTTTTACTTTCTGATTATATGGCTTATTCATTTATTCTAAGTGGTCATATTATCCCAAAAACAAAGGCAGAATATCGGAAGTTTTTACAAAAAATGAGTGATTTATTACCCGCGTTAAAAGGTTTTGTCAGACAAGATGAAAATGGAAAAACTGTGGCAAGATTATATCCTAAAATAGAAAAAACATGGTCTCGGATGTTTCATTTAAAGTCAAACGTATGGCAAGCTTGTGTCTGGAATATAAAAAAATCAGAAGTTATAAAAATAGAGGTTTTAAATGACCCCAAATACCTTTTTGGCAGTATGAATCCTAAAAGAAAAGATGGAACACGACCGAATTGGAAAAAAGCTTATTTGAAATTTTTAAAATAATTTTAAATCTTTGTTACCATTTCCATTGCTAATTTTAATAGTGCAAATTTAGTTCTCTGTTTGATATCTTCATTTGCCCAATCTCTTTTATCCCATATATCACCCGATAAACAATCAGCACCATATAGGATTTGTCCAAACTTGATATTGTAAAATTGTGCCACTGCGCCTAATGCTGCGTTTTCCATTTCGACGCACACACATCCCTCTTTTCCTCGTAAATCAATTAAGTCCTGTGTTTCGCGAAATACACCATCCGTAGTCCATGTTTTTCCGCATACAAAAGGTAGATTTTTTTCTTTTAGACACTTACACATTTTATCTATAATCTTGGGAGAATATTTAATATATTTACTTGGTGCAACATAGTGATAAGATGCGCCTTCTTGGCGTACAGCACTGGTCGGAATGATTAAATGCCCTCGTGTGATTTCTGGTTTTAAAACGCCAGCACTACCCACAGCAATAACTTTTTTACATCCAAAGGCTGCTAAATCTTCCATAACTGCGGCTGACAATGCTGCACCGACCACTCCTTGGTGTAATATTATCTCTATGCCATTAAAATTCACAACATATATGTTTAGTGGGGCTATACCAGAACCTTTAAAGGTATTAATAATTCTCGACGGATAGTCTTTTGCAAATCTTTCACGTGTTTTCATATCAAAGCAGATCACACCATAATCTATATCAAGTTTTTCTTTCCCATCTAATTTTTGAACGGTCAATTTAGATTTTTTATTGTCATCAAAATTTAAAATAGGAAATTTACTTTTACGAATCATTTTTGTCCCTTTCATTACTATATTTTGTGGGGAAATTATATAAGTGTGCAAAGATGATGTCAATATAAATAGTTCGAAACTTGAGATTTCATATTCGCATTTTGAATCTTCAGTTTCGAACTTTTCGGAAGGCTTGCGGATAAAGAAAAAAGCCATCGATTTCAATGGCTTTGTCAATTCCGACATCTATTCATCTTACCACTTGGATTCATAGTGTCTCATTGCTTGGTGCAAAAAAAGTGTCCGTTAAGGACACTTTTTTCTTACACAGTGGTTGGGCACAGTGCGCAATTTACGAACTCATTTTATCTTGCAATATGTTTTTTTATCAAATATAATGAAATAGAAAAGGAGACAATAAAATGAAAAAATTTGATTTTAAAATTGGAAGACTTTGGTATTTTGGTTCAGTGATATCCCTCTATTTGATTATTTTTCAAAATTTACCTCTTTGGTATTTGATTCCAGGGACCGAGATGAATTTGGGATTGGATACGGGAGCTTCACCTAATGATTTCTCTCAAGTTATGACAAATTATTTAATTATATCTGCCATTTTATTGTTTGCTTTAATGATTATTCAAGTAATGCGATTGAGAGATTGTAATTTACCTAGTTTTATATCTATACCTATGATGTCTGGTTGGATTTGTCATTTTGTATATACCCTTTCGCCATATGGCGAGACTTTTCCAAATTATAAATACTCTGAAATAATTGTAAAGACAAATGAGTTTTTAAATTATCAATTTTCTGCAATAGGGTTAATATGTATTATTTTAACACTAGTATTAAGCCTGTTGTTATTCTTCTATCCGCATAGAGAAAAAAAGAAGGAATCAATAGAGAAAAAATCCGTTTTGTCTTCATTAAATATTCCAAAGAAAAAGCTCGTACTGCTTCTTGTTTTGGCTCTATTATTAATTTGTGGTTTCTTTCTGATATAATGTTCAATTTTCTGGGATAGTGGTTTTAGGCTCCCAGAGGGTGAGTATTGAAAACAAAGGACTTTTCTGCTGAAAAGTTCGTAAATTCAAGAAAATGGCCAATTTTACCATTTCAACATTCGAACCCACACAAACGCTTGCAAACAAAAGAAAAAGTCGTCATTTCTGACGACTTGTGTTTAATGGTTGCGGGGATGGGATTTGAACCACATGACCTCCAGGTTATGAGCCTGGCAAGCTACCGGACTGCTCTACCCCGCG
>DFFU01000022.1 GCA_002372315.1 Alphaproteobacteria bacterium UBA3768 | reverse complement strand
CCATTTCCATGATGGGAATGTTTCAAGATTCTGATTTATTTATGAAAATTTTGATTTTAGGTTTATTATTGGCATCTATTTGGTGTTGGGCAATTATTTTTGATAAAATGATAATGTTGCGTCATTTGCGTGAGCGCATGAAACATTTTGAGGACGAGTTTTGGCATGCTACTTCTATGGCTGACTTTATCAAAATTTTACCCAAAAAGCCAAAGGAACCCTTGGCACAGATTTTTATCAATGCTTATCAAGAATATAAACACATCATTTCTGAAAAAGCCAAAAATGGTGCTATAAAAATAGAAGAACGTTTGGAAAAAGTTATGCAAATTACAATTGACCGTCAAGTTGAAAAAATGGAAACGCGGATGATCTTTTTGGCTTCCACAGGATCTGTTGCTCCCCTTTTGGGTTTGTTTGGTACTGTTTGGGGTATTATGGATTCTTTTAATGCGATTGGTGCAACCCAAAGTACAAATATTGCGGCCGTTGCCCCTGGTGTGGCTGAAGCTTTATTTACCACAGCAGTTGGCTTGATTGCTGCAATTCCTGCGGTTATTGCTTATAATAAAATTATGCATGATATTGATCGGGTAACGGGGCGGATGGAAACTTTTGCTAATGAACTAACTACGATTTTATCATCCCAAACAAAGGGGGAATAAATGATTCGTGTGCGTAGACGTCATAAAGATATTAAATCAGACGTCAATCTAACCCCTTTGATTGACGTTATGATGTCATTGTTGGCTATATTTATGATAACAGCCCCATTGCTCACTACGGGGATTCCTTTGGATTTACCAAAAGGGGATGGTAAGACGATGGATAGTCCCGAAAAAACATTGGATATTTCGGTGGATCAATTTGGAAAAGTTTATTTAGCAAATCAAGAAGTTAAATTGGAAAAGTTACCTCAAAAAATCACGGCATTAGTCCAAGAAAATCCTAAACTTCAGATGATGATTTCTGGCGATAGAAAAGCAGATTATGGTCGCGTGATTGAGGTTATGGCCTTATTGCGTGCTGCAGGATTTTCCCAAGTTGGTTTAAAAACTGATGCTGAAGTAATGAAAGTGAAAGGCAAATAATGGATCGCAGGGCATGTATAATGTCTTTGACTTTGCACGGGGTTATTTTGACCTTGATGCTGGTCAATTTTAATTTTGCCCGTGAATATTCTAAACCACCATCTGTTATTTTACATATTGATTTAAATAAGGTTCAAATTTCAAATAAGACAAATTTACCGCAAACGGCTGTGAAAGTTGCAAAAAAGATACCCAATCCTGTGCCAAAACCCAAAGAAAAACTACAAGAAAAGAACGTGGTAGTAGAACCAAAGCCAAAGGTTCAACCCAAAAAGGAATCAAACCCTGTTCCTCAAGCAACACCCAAATCTCAGCCCGAAACTCAACAAACGCCAACGCCTAAACCAGTTGAGCCAGTCAAGGATGCTGTTTTAGTGAAGAAAACACCACAACCACAATCACATTCTGTCCCCAAAAATGAACCCAAGAAAGTTGAATCTGATACACCTAAAGATGCTGATTTACAGTCTTTGCTAGCCAGTGTAGAAAAGGTTCGCCGTCAACCCATTCGGCAACCTGAAACGGCTCAAAATAATTTGGCTTCAGATACTGGTAATACAGGTTTGGAAGGGCGCTTGGATCAAATGTTGACAATATCTGAAAAGGATTTTATTAGTTCAAAGTTGCGTGAATGTTGGAGTATTAATGGTGGAACACAAGATTTAGAAGAGATTTTGGTGGAAGTAAAAGCCTATATTAATAAAGATGGAACTGTACGTGATGTGCAGATTTTAAATCATCAAAACTATCCAGCTTTTCAATCTGTGGCAGAAAGTGCCAAAAGGGCGGTCCATATTTGTTCGGCGAAGGGTGTTGATTCTCCTTTTTACATTCTATCCCAAAAATACGCAGAACATTATGGTGATTGGAAAGAAATTTATCTCAGATTTAGTCCGCTAAAGGGTGTGTCCTAATTTTTTAATACTTTCTGAATGGTTGTCAAAAGCTCATCCAAGGTAAATGGCTTCGTTAGGAATGTAAACGGTAATGGGGTATTAGCTGTGTGTCGTTCAAATTCGTGTGAGTAGCCTGACATTAAAATCGCCTTTATATCAGAATTCAATTCTTTTGTTGTTTGAATAAGGTGTTCTCCATCCATTCCTGGCATGATCATATCTGTGATTAACAGTTGGACATCAGGTTCTGTTTTTATGGCCTCAATGGCTTGAGTAGCATTTTGGCATTCTATGACATCAAAACCTTTAACTGTAAGTGCGCGCTTGATAACCAAACGGATGCCATCTTCATCATCAGCCAGTACAATTTTTCCTTTATGTTGTGGCAAAAATATTGGTGGAACTATACTGGATTGTGTCTGAGGAATAGTTTTATTTTCTTCAAATCTGGGTAAAAAGATTGTAAAGGTTGTTCCGACATCTGGTTCGCTGTCTACACCAATGAAGCCACCCGCACTATTTATAATTCCGTAAACAGTGGAAAGTCCCAAACCAGTACCGGAACCTTGTGATTTTTCTTTTGTTGTGAAAAAAGGATCAAAAATATGAGGCAAAATGTTTGTGGAAATTCCTTTACCATTATCTGAAGCGGTTATTTTTATATAATCTCCTATTGGGATAATCGAATTTGAAAAATTACGTATTTTTTTGATTTGTTCTTTGGAAACACAAATTTTTAAAATACCTCCTTTGGGCATTGCATCTTTTGCATTAACAGCCAAATTAAGCAGAATTTGTGTCAGTTGGTTTGGATCCAAACGAATGCACCCCAAATTCTTTTTCATTTCCAGTTTCAATGTTGATAAAGGAGCCAAAGACCTTTGTAATAAAGGTGTTAAATCCACCAAGGTATCATGTACAGAAATCAATTTTGTTTGAATGGGTGTTTTACGCGAAAATGTTAAAAGTTGTCCCACCAAAGAGGCGGCTTTTTGGGCATTGCCTTTTATTTGTAGCAGATCAGAAAATGATGAACTTTCAGGAGGGGTTTTTTGTAATAGCAAGTCCGAAAAACCAATTATGGCGGTTAAAATATTATTAAAATCATGCGCAATACCGCCAGTTAATTGTCCCAATGCTTGCATTTTTTGGTCTTGAACTAATTGTAGTTCCAATTTTTTTCGTGGCGTAATATCAAATAAAAAGCATAACCAATATTTACCTTTATGTCCCCACATAGAACGAAAATGGTATTCTGATGAAACAGTTGTTATATCTTGAATAATTTCTGCAGATTTTTGAGTATTTAATTTAGAAGTAAGATTATTCAATGCAGATTGAGATTCCTTATTCCACAATCTGATAAAATTAGAATCTATCACATCATCAGCAGATTTATCAAAAGTCCGTAAAAACGCACGATTTATACCAACTATTTTCCAATTTTGTGGATCAATAATTACTGTTGGAACAGGGGTTTCATCAATGTTGGTTGAAACTTGTTCTGCGAGCTTGATCTTTTTGATTCCTAAAATTAAATTTTCTTGGCTGGCAGTTATGGGAATTATGTCCCATCCAGAAGGACTTTCAGAATGTAAAACCTGTTTATAAGTTTGCCCAATCAATTGGGGAAGTTCCAAATGTAGTTGCTGAAGAAAAATTGGATTTGCATACAGTATAACTGCATTTTGATCAGCCAAGAATATAGGTGCTGTCATGTTACGTAGCATTTCACTCAGCACATCTAATTGATTCTCTAAGGTTTGATATGTTTGCTGGTGGAATGTTTTGTTGTTTGCCAATATTAAAATGGTGCCATTTAATGGGGTCAATTTGATTTCATATATCTGATGTTTATCGTTTTGTATAATAGTTTCAAAAGGCAAATGCTTTTCATATGCGTCCAGTAATTCTTTCATATTGGATTGAGGCTTGCCTGTATTGAAGTATTCAAAGGGATTTTGGTTATTTGAAAAGATGGATAATCCAACGGGATTTGTATACAGCACATCACCATTTAGGGTACGAATCTGATACGCCCGATCATCTACGGACAAAATTTGTTGATATAAATGCTTCTTTTTATTTGTAAACATAAATTGATTATAACATTTTTTTAGAAAAAATCTATAAAAAAATAAAAAAATACTTGCAAAAGATTTTGTGCTTGTTTATACTTTTTATAAAAAAGAGGAGAGGAAGTGAAAAAAACAGTTTTTTTTGTTGCAAGTGAAATGTCGCCCTTTATAAAGACCGGAGGATTGGGGGATGTTGTTGGGTCTTTACCTAAGTCTTTGGTGCGTAATGGAATTGATGTAAAGGTAATAATTCCTCTGTATTCTAAAATAGATTACAATCGTTTTGGTATTCAAAGAATAATGCATGGAAACTGCGTAAATATGGGAAACTGTCAAGAGTTTTTTTCGGTGCACTATTCAAAATATGTGTCGGGTGTAGATACTTATTTTATTGAATTTCAAAAGTATTTTGATCGAAATGGTGTTTATGATGATTTTTATACACGTCAAGGTTATTATGACAATGCTTTTCGCTTTTCCTTTTTTTGTCGTGCCGCATTGCAAACGATCAAGGATTTAAATATTCGACCAGCTGTTATTCACCTGCACGATTGGCAAACTGGTTTGATACCTTATTACATTAAATATGAAAATGACCCATTTTTTAAAGATACTAAAACCCTTTTGACAATCCACAATTTACCCTATCAAGGACGTTTTGATTCAAATGTTGTACCTTATGCGAAAATAGGTTGGGATGTGTTTGCTCCATGGGCTTTTGAAGATTATGGCTGTATCAATTTCTTAAAAGGTGGTATTCGCTTTGCCGACAAGTTAAATACGGTGAGCCCAAATTATGCACGCGAAATTTTGACCCCCGAATTTGGGGCAGGATTGGATTGGCTTTTGAATGAGAGAAAAGCTGATTTAAGTGGTATTTTAAATGGAATAGATACAGAGTTATGGGATCCGAAAAAAGATCTAATTATTCCAGAAAAATATTCTGTTAAAAGTATTGAAAGTGGTAAGAACGAAAACAAACGTCATTTGGTTCAATCTGTGGGGTTAAATAGTGTAGATAAACCAGTGATTGCTATGTGTGTTCGTTTGTCAGAACAAAAAGGGATAAAGATGTTGGCTGAATGCATTGAACCAGTCTTGAATACGATGCAAACTCAATTTGTAATTATGGGGCAAGGGGAAAAATGGGCTAATGAATATTTTTCATCTTTACCACAAAAGTATCCAGGTCAAATAGCGGTTGACATTGGTTTTAAATCTGAAAAAGAGCATATGATGTGTGCGGGGGCTGATTTTTCATTGATGCCTTCAATTTATGAGCCTTGTGGTTTGACACAAATGGTTAGTCAAGTTTATGGGGCACTGCCGATTGCTCGTTCAACTGGTGGCCTAGAAGATACCGTTTTAAATTACAATGAATATTACGGAGTGGGAACAGGTTTTAAGTTTAATGATGTTTCGGCGCGTGCATTATATAATACGATAGGTTGGGCCAATGCCACATATTATGATAGACCAGAACACATTGATCGTATGCGTCAAATGTCTATGCAAAAGGATTATTCTTGGGATAAATCCAGTGAAGATTATAAGAGACTTTATCAACAAATAGCAGGAGAATTAAATGCGTAAAATAAATGTCGCGATAATTGGATGGGGTAATGTAGGGCGTGGTTGTAAGAGGGCCATTACTGAGTGTGATGATATGCGTTTAGTGGGGGTCGTACGTCGTCCTGCATCGCTGTATAAGAACCGTGAAGAACTGAAAGATACAACGGTTGTTTCTGATGTATCTGAACTTGTGAATAAACCAGAGGTCGTATTGTTATGTATCCCTTCTCGTGAAGTTCCGGAGAAAACAAAATTATATCAAACGATGGGCTATTGTACGGTAGATAGTTATGATGAGCATGAAAAAATTGTAGCGCTCAAAAAATCAGATGATATTTCAGCGAAGGGAACCAATACTGTATCAATTGTTTCAGCGGGTTGGGATCCAGGAACGGATTCTGTTGTACGCGCTTTAATGAAAATGGTGTCTATTACAGGGCGCACAACGACAACCTTTGGTGGCGAACAAGGAGGGCGTAGTATGGGACATACCGCGGCGGTGAAGGCAATTCCTGGGGTCATTGATGCAGTTTCGTTGACTTTAGCAAATGGTCGTGGCGCACAAAAGCGACGTGTTTATGTCCAAGCTGATGATCCAGCACATGAACAAGCCATTGAAATGGCTATTAAAAAAGATGCTTACTTTGTCAATGATCCAACTGAAGTTTTATTTGTACCCGATATAAACAAATATAATACATTACACCATGAAGGAGAGGTGGAGCGTACAGCTCAAGAAGTAAATCAAAAATACACCGTGGAGGGTATAAATCCTGAATTTACAGCTAATGTAATGGTTGCATCAGCTCGTGCTGCAGTCAATGCGAAAGCGCGTGGTCATTATGGTGCATATACACTTTTAGAATTACCTTTGGTGGATTTCCTAACTGGGAATACATTGGAAGAAAAATTAGAAGGTTATTAAAAAATACTTACAAAAATTTTTATTTTATGCTAAACTGTTGGATATTTTGAAAGGTGTATATATGCAAAAATTTTTTTTCTTAACAGTCTCTTTTATGTTATTTTCTAGTGTTTCTTATGCAGATACTTTAAAACAGATTTTGTCTTATTCTTATGAAAATAATTTAACTTTGTTAGCAGATCGTACTGCTCAGAAAATTACAGATGAGGAAGTATCAAAGGCTAAATCGGGGTATCGTCCTTATATTTCTGCAGATGGATCTATTGGAAAATCCCATAATTCTCAAGAATTTATAAATACTACGGGAAAACAAACATATAATCAAACACCCAAATCAGTTCAATTGAGCTTAAATCAACCTATTTTTTCGGGGCTTTCCACAATGAATTCAGTTCAGGCTGCTAAGAAACAGGTGCAGGCTGGTCGTCATGGGTTGTTAAGTTCAGAGCAGGTTGTATTATTACAAACTGCGGCAGCGTATATGGATGTCATTCGTGATAAGGCTGTTTTAGATTTACAGGAAAATCAAGAAAAAGTTTTAAAAAAACATTTGGATTCTTATCGTAAGCGCTTTAAAGCGGGTGAGTTGACGCGTACAGATGTGGCCCAATCAGAGGCTAGAGCATCGGGGGCTACGGCAGCAAGGATTGCTGCAGATGGGCAATTGAAGATGGCTGAGGCTGTTTTTTACTCAGTCGTTGGTATTGTTCCGAAGGATTTGCAAGATGTTGAGGAGTTGGAACTAAAGTTACCTCAAACATTATCAGAGGCTTTGGACATGGCATTAAAACAAAATCCTCAAATTTTAGCAGCCCATTATGCGCAAGAGGCCGCACGCTATACAGTTCAAGCCCAAAAAGGAGCATTATTGCCGTCCTTAAATGTTGGGGCAGCAGCGGGTCGTGCTGAAGAAAATATGTCTGTTGATAAGAATAACTATTGGCAGGTAAAGGCAAACGTTTCTGTTCCTTTGTATCAATCTGGTGCGGAATATGCTTCTGTTCGTCAGGCAAAACTGGCTGAAAACCGTTATCGTATTTTATGGAATAAGACAATACAGGATGTTCATGCGGATGTCATAAGCGCATGGGAAAATTATACAGCAACGAAGGCTCAGGTAGATTCAATAAAGGCACAAATTAAAGCATCAAAAATGGCGTTGGATGGTGTTATTCGTGAAGCGAAAGTTGGATCCAGAACTGTTTTGGATGTGTTGGATGCTGAACAGGAACATTTGGATAATCAAGTGGCATTGGTACGTGTTCATCACGATGAAATTGTGGCGGCTTTTTCATTGATGTCTGCGGTGGGACAAATGAATCCGACTCATTTGGGATTGTCTGTTGAACCATACGATCCAAAAGAATATTATGAGGCAGTTAAAAACAAATGGTTGGGGTATAGTACAGATTATTAGGGGGAATAGTGACGGAACCAGAAATGTCCATGGATGAGGTTTTATCGTCAATTCGTCAGATGTTGACGAACGAAGTGGATACGAATCATATCGAAACCATTGATGAGGAAGATTCTGTTGAAGATATTTTTATCTTGACTCCAGAAATGCGCTGTGATGATTCGTCTGATTTAAAAAAACGTATGCAACGTGTCTTAAATAAAATGGCGAATCAGGAGATATCGCATAAACGACAGACACTGACTAATGAATTACGCCCACTTTTAAAAGATTGGTTGATTCAAATGCGTCCAGATTTGGATAATGATCAGGTACAACAGGAAATTCATAAAATTTTACCGAATTTTTAAATAAAATAGAATTGTCTCTTGACAAAGGTAGAGATAGGTATAAACCATATGAACAGCGACAGAGGATGCGTAAAAATTTAATCCCACCAAAAAGTTAAAAGTGGTGAAATCCTTGGTTTTATTGATTCTGTATTTTTACATTTTATCAAATTGTAAAAAATATCCTCTATTCTTTTATCACACGGGCAAGCGTTAAAACATTCACTTGTTTTGCGCCCGCTTTTAATAAAACTTTTGTGCATTCATTGACAGTAGCACCTGTGGTTAAGACATCATCAATTATTAAAACGTTCTTATTCTTTATTTGTTGAGAATTTGAAACTTGAAAAGCGTTTTTGATGTTTTCCTGACGCTTATTGGCATTCATATGTCCTTGACTTTGGGTATTCTTGGTGCGTCTTAATACTCTGGGCAGATAGGATTTATGATGTATTTTTGCCAAATTTTTTGCTAATAAAGCGGATTGATTATATTTGCGTTTAAATAATCTTTTAGTGTGCAATGGTACGGGAATTAAACAATCTGAAGTTATAATTAGATCACTATATCGAGAATTCATCCATTGGCTTAGAAGCGGTGCTAATTCAACAGCATCAGCATGTTTAAAAGGTAATATGATTGCTTTGGAGATCTCATTATATTTTAATACAGACCGTGCGCAAGTATATAAAGGGGGCTTTTTAAGGCAACTTGCACATACTTTTGCTTCTTTATAGGGTAGTGGTTTTCCACAAAATTGACAGACACTATTGGGAATAAAATCTAATTTTCCAAAACATTCACCACAAACAGCTCCTGAATCCAAAATTTGTTTTTCACAAATAGGACAGTGAGGTGGTAATAAATAATTTAAAATTTTTTCAAAAAATTTCATTGCGATTCCTTTATGAATACCTATATAAAATACACAAAAGGGGGATAAAATGCAAAAGAAATCTGTGTGGCGTCAAGTTGGCGAATTGTTATTTTTATTGGTTATTGTCAATTTTGTTGGATTTATAGGTTCACTTTATATGGATCAAGAAACATTGGCATGGTATCATCAATTACCTAATTCGCCTTTAACGCCACCTGATTGGGTTTTTCCTGTTGTGTGGAGCATTTTGTTTTTTATGATGGCGCTTTCTATGTTTTTAGTATGGGGTAGGGCAAGTCCACGTTGGTTTGTTGTCCAACTGGGGCTCAATATGTTATGGAGTTTTTGCTTTTTCTTTTTACGTTCTCCAATATTAGCAGAAATTGTTTTAATCTTTTTAATTATTGCCTTGATCATGAATATTTGTGTCTTTTATAAGGTTTCTAAATATGCTGGATGGCTATTGATTCCAACACTGTTTTGGGGATTTTTCGCACTCTACTTGAACAGTTATATTGTTCTTTAAAAGATTGACAAAAATATTTTTTTATGCTACAATAACAAACCTGAATATTAAAAGGAGAATACATGAGTTGTGAAATTGTAGACAAAGAAACAGGTGATCGCGTCAATTTGGCTGCTGGTATTGTTTTTTGGGTGGGATTTGCAGGTTTGTTTATATGCGCAGGTTTGCGTGGATGCCAAGAATTTAAAAAGCATTTTCATAAAAATCATACAGAACCCGTTCAAGTTATGAATACGCAAAAAATGCGTTAAAAATACTCTTGTAATTTTATGTGTTTTATGCTAGCATACAGGAGTTGTTGTAAGAATGACCCTATCATCTAATGGTTAGGATATGGCCCTCTCAAGGCCAGTATATGGGTTCAAATCCCGTTAGGGTCACCATTAAGTGCAAAACGCCTTTTACGGGCGTTTTTTCTTTTGTTTCCAAGCATTTGTGCGAGTTCGTAAGTTGATTTTTGAAAATCAGCTATTTTTACAAATTTACGAACTAATTTTACAAAAAATCCTTATTTTTCAATACTCTTCATCTGGGAACATTAAAATACTATCCCAAAAAAACAACATTTTTATTGCAATTTACAAATGCTTAAAATATAATAAATTTACGAAGATTTTTTCTGTACTGAAAGGAAAATTATGAAGAAATTTTTAGCGATTATTTTTTCTGTACCACTTTTAACAATAAATTTTAATGTTCAAGCAGATGAAACATTTTTTGATCTTGATGGAAACAATCATTCTTGTTTAGAGGATAATATAATCTCTTCTACAGTTGAAGAATGTAATAAATGTGATAACAGACTTCTAGCAAGCAGGTCTTTTAGAGATTCTAGAAAAAATTGTTATCCTTGTTCTTATTCCAAAAATGTATTCACAAATGATGAAGAATGTTCCAAATGTTCAAATCGTGAAATGAAAGAAATAGAAATTCTTCGTAATTGTGGAGAAGGAGAATCTTGTCCGCCTAAAAGAACTTTTAAAAGAAAAGCCTGTATTTTAAAATCTAGTTCGTGAATTGCACACAAAGCCTCACCATCAAATGTAAACGTCCTTCAATGGGCGTTTTTTCTTTATAAAATAAGCACTTATTCGAGTTCGTAAATTCAAAATCAAAAACAAGCTATTTTTATAAATTTACGAACTAATTTTAAAAAATTTCCTTATTTTTCAATACTCGCCCCTCGGGAGCCTTGAAATACTATCCCAGAAAATTTGAGTTTATTATTGCAATGCGAAATAAACATATGGTATAATGAAATCAATTAAAAAATGGAGGTATAATGAAAGATTTTGGAAAAAACACAATTAAATTGGGAATGCTAATGAGCATAATATGTTGCTTTTTACAATCAACTCTATGCTTTGGAATGGAGATCGAAAACAAAGATAAACTAGCTCAAGATACCCCCATTTGCCAAAGTGGTGGTGGTGGATCTTCATTGGGCTTAAATAGGTTTTCTAGATGTTATGATTGCACAGAAAAAGTTTCTTTTTCAGAAGAAAAACTAAAAAAAGCTTTTCCAGAACTTTTTTCAGAAGAAGAAATTGATCAATATGTGCAAGATTTTTTTCAAATAGACCAAAAATATATTGAATTAAAATATGACGAAGAAAAAAGATACTGTTTTGATTTTTTAAATGGACAATTTTACAAATTATATGATGATAAAATAAGATCGTATGAACATCCTATATACGAAGATAAACAGTTGGAAGCAGAAGATAATGACGATTATGATGAAAGTACCAGTTTTTATAATGACAAAAAAGATTTCATCATTCATTATAAAAATGGGCAATTAAAAGCAAAACGTGAAACCTCAAAGGATGGAAAAGAGATTTATTATGAAAGTTATTATAATAATGGTCAAATAAGATCGAAAGAATGGCGAATAGTAGTGGAAAAGTCTTCTTTTTATTGCCCTGATCAAAGTGGTAATAAAGATTGTACTTATCTATCTGAAGAACTGATTGGATTAGAGGAATACTATAAAAACGGCCAAATAAGAATTAAGATAGAAAAGGGATCAACAAAGAAGGAATTTACTAGAACGGATCACTTTGAAAACTATTTAAATATTCCGTATGAGATGTTTGATAAGAATGGAAAATTGAAAGAAAAATATTTTGAAGACGGAACAACAGAAAAGTATTGGGAAAATGGTAATCTTAGAAAAAAATGTGACCCAGCAGAAGGTAACCAATCACCTTGGAAACAATGTTGTCATGAATATAATGAAAAAGGTAACAAAACTGGTGTAGAGTCTTGTTCTGTCATGGCATATTGAGTTCGTGAATTGCACACAAAGCCTCGCCACTTTCAGATTAAGACCTTGTTTATCAAGGGTTTTTCATGCCCAGAATACAGGGTTTTAGGTGGGACACAGGACTGAGACACAACACTGGGACACAAAGCCATTAAAACACCATGAATTTTCCTTTATTTTCAATGTTGCTGTTTTGAAAGCCTTAAATGACTATCCCAGAAAATCTGTTGATTACTTCATGTCTTCATAAAAATGTTCAGATCCGTTACTCCATATAACAGGGCGTTTTTGGGTAAATTTTTCGTCATTGACAAAAATATCCATTTTAGGATTATAGTGGTCATGAGAAATTGATGAAAGAGTGGCAAGCGTTTCAGGTATATAATTTGAAATGACAGGTTTATCTTTTTGCTTTTCTAGTTGTTGCCATAATTTTTTGTTTTTGGCCACATTTGTATTTCCTTTGGATAATAATTTTCAACTACAGAATCTTATTGAGGCAAATACAAAAGCCACACTAGCATAAAATCATAATTAAATCAAGTAGTTTTAACATAATATAATATTAACTCACTTTTATAGCGAGTTAATCAGAATCAACAATATGTAATATATTCGTTGATCCTTGGTGACCGAAAGGATAACCTGCGGTAATAATCATTTGCTGTCCTTTAGTAATCAATTTTTTGTTTTTGGCGAGATTTTTGGCCAATGGTGCAATTTCCCCAATGTGTTTCACAGTCTTGCTTAAAATAGGAACAACACCCCAAATTAGTCCCATTTGATTGGCTGTTTTTTCCGAAATAGTCATTCCTAAAATAGGAACTAATGCTCTTTCCCTTGCAACACGTAAGGTTGTGCGACCTGAAACAGAATAGGTAGCGATACAGGCAGGATGCTCTAAGGATTGAATCATGCGACGCATTGAAGAAGTGATGGCGCATGCAATTGTGCCATCCAGTGGTAGGCGTAGTGCAGATAAATACTGGTGGTAATCGGGATCTTCTTGTGTTTGTAATATAACTTGACGCATAGTTTGAACAGCCTGAACAGGATATTTTCCAGCAGCTGTTTCGGCCGAAAGCATAATTGCATCAGCGCCTTCACAAACTGCTGTAGAAATGTCGGATACTTCAGCACGTGTAGCAACGGGGGCTTCTATCATACTTTCCAACATTTGTGTGGCGACAACTACGGGTTTACCTGCCAAGCGGCAAGCGGCAATGATTTTGCGTTGTAATCCAGGGACTGCTGCTAATGGACATTCAACGCCCAAATCTCCGCGAGCAACCATTACAGCATCAGCTTCTGACACAATTTCTGTAATATTTTGTACGGCGGCTGGTTTTTCAATTTTGGCCAAGATCATGGCCTTATCGCCAATTAAACGGCGTGCCAATCGGATATCATCTGGTTTTTGCACAAATGATAAACAAATCCAATCTACGTTTGCATCAAGTGCAAATTTCAAATCTTTTTTATCTTTTGATGTTAATGCACTGATGGGCAAAATAACATCTGGAACATTGACACCTTTATGATCGGAAAGTTCTCCACCTACAATAACTTTTGTTGAGATTTGTTTGGGTGTCACTTTTTGTACTTTTAAAACAATCTTGCCGTCATTCAGCAAAAGGTTCATTTTAGGTTTTAAAACTTTAAAAATCTCTGGATGGGGGAGTTGAACTCTGTCTTCATTTCCTGTTTTTTTATCTGCATCTAGAATAAATGTTTGTCCTTGCTTTAAAAAGACTTGATTATTTTCAAAATGGCCAACCCTTAATTTGGGACCTTGCATATCAGCTAAAATGGTGTAGTGTGTCTTATTTTTATGGGCAAGATTGCGAATAATTTGAATTCGTTTCAAATGATCCGTATAGCTACCATGACTAAAATTTAGACGAAAAATAGAGGCGCCTGCATTTGCAATATCTGAAATCATTTTTTCAGAAGAAGTACTTGGTCCCAATGTTGCAATAATTTTTGTTAAAGGTATCATTCATTTCCTTTCAGTGAAAAAATAATTGTATTGGATACCTTTTCTTTTGGTCCCAAACTTTGAATGCCTGTACCAACTACTCCTTGTGCAGCCAGATTAAAGGCATCTGGGGTGTGTGAAACAGGTTCTAAACAGAAAAAGTCTTTACCGCGAGGTGCATGCAATATTAAATGGGTAAAAGTTTCATCAGCTTGAATTTTAACTGTACAATTTTCATAAAATACTGTGGCTTTGCTATCCCAATTATCAACACTGATATCTATTGTTTCGTGTGGAATAGTTCGTGCGTTTGAAAAATCTAGAGCCGGTGGAATTGCATAAGGATGTCCCAAAATTGGATCACCTCCGCGAAACCAAATATTTTGGGCGTTATATTGAATCATTGTTGATTTGTCAAGTTTAAAAAAAGGATGAATCCCCAAACCATAGGGCATAGGTAGTGGTGTATCATTTTGTAATTTAAGGGTAATCAACAAATCATTTTCCTTTAAAGTATAAATGACATAAGTCGTGTAATCATATGGAAAACCCTCCAATTTCTTATGAACCAATTGCAGTTCAACACTGGATTCAGATTGTTTAATGACTTTTAATTTTGATCGCCAAACATCCCCATGCATAGGATACTTACTAATGGATGAATTTGTTGGTACGGTACGTGTGATTCCAAAATAAGGAAAATGTCCATCAGAGATAAAACTGGTATAAGGAATCATTGGAAATAATGAAGAGTTGTTTGCTTCATTTTCATTTGGATCGCAGGGTCTTAAAATATCTTTTCCTTTATACTTTAAAAAAGATAAAGAGCCACCACAATTGGGCAAAATTCCCAAAGACAATTTTTCATTTTTTAAAATAAGTTGTGTCATTTTTTCACCTTTTTATCTGTATTTTGTAATGCACGTACAATGATATCATCCAATGACGTATCTTGAGCTATATAACCAGAATAGCCAAACTTTATATACGCAGGGTTAGACTTTTTGCGATTAAAATCCTCTATAACATTTTGTATTCTTTTTTGCAAATATTTTACTTGATTAACAGGGGTTTCTGGTAGGAGGATGCAAAATTCCGTTTCGCCAATGCGACCGATATAATCAACATCACGAATTGTATGGCGACATAAAGTAATGACCTGCTGTAAAAGTTGTTCACTTTTTTTCAAAGATACATTTTCATCATTTTTGAAAAATATTTTTAATGCCAAAACAGAAAACTCGTGTTTGTATCGGATACTACGTTTGAGTTCTCGATGGCCGATTTCCAACAGTGATAATTTATTTAAGCTGTTAGTTTGAGGGTCTTTTGAAGCCAGAAATTGTAATTCTGATTCTAAAATTTTGCGCTTTGTAACATCAAAACCAACAGAATAAAGTTCAGTGGGTTTCTTATGTGTGTCATACACCATTTTATTTGTCCAAGTAATCCAAACTTTATCGTTTGCTTTTGTTTTTAATTCTGTTTCATGTTCGGTGTAAAGACGTGGATTTTTAAAAATACGTTTTATAATATTTGTTTCTAAAGGTTCTTTATTGGAAATAGATGACATTAAGGTGCCATATATATTTCTGCCTAACAATTCTTTTTTATTGTA
This sequence comes from Alphaproteobacteria bacterium UBA3768, assembly GCA_002372315.1. GTDB lineage: Bacteria > Pseudomonadota > Alphaproteobacteria > CAAHEQ01 > UBA3637 > UBA3637. The sequence goes on along the minus strand of DFFU01000022.1, from coordinate 5,214 downwards.
GCCTAATAAATTTAAAAGATTGTCATCAATATAGGTTATTTTACCATGGCTATCTAAATGTATTGTATAACTTTTACTGCTGGGGGATAACCATGGCCCTAGAGGATCTGTATTTTTTTGATTAAACTTGCTAATTTGATTAGATTTTTCGGTATTTTCATCTGATAAACTTTCTACTTTGTTTTGAAGTAATTTAATTCTTTTATTCAAAAAAAAGCAGTACACGGTTGCAAGAATTGCCCATACAGAAAAAATCATAAAAAAAACAAACATGTTCATATATTTTCTCCAATTATAAAAACAGAGTAACTTTTTTTATCTTAACTTGCAAGCAAAAAATACTTTTTCTTGACTTTTTTTTGAAAATAGGGCATATTTTTATGTATGAAAAATCAATCACAAATTTTGGAAGTAGTTAATTCGCCCTACAAAGAAGGCTTTGAAACGGATGTTAAACCTGAATATGCCCCCAAAGGGTTAAATGAAAGAGTTATTCGTTATATTTCTCAAAAAAAAGAAGAACCTGACTGGTTGTTAGATTTTCGTTTAAAAGCATATCAAAAATTTTTAACAATGAAAGAACCACACTGGCTAAAAGGAAGTTATCCAGCCATTGATTATCAGGATCTTTATTATTATTCTGCACCACATAAAATAGCGCCGAAGTCGTTGGATGAGGTAGATCCTGAAATTTTAAAGACTTATGAAAAATTGGGAATTCCACTCAAAGAGCAAAAACAGTTGGCAGGTGTGGCTGTGGATGCTATTTTTGATAGTACTTCTATTACAACGACATATTCTACAGAACTTAAAAAACGAGGTATTTTGTTTTGCTCTTTTGGAGAGGCAGTCAAGCAATATCCAGAATTGGTAAAACAATATCTGGGATCTGTTGTGCCATATACAGATAACTTTTTTGCTTGCTTAAATAGCGCTGTGTTTTCTGATGGCTCTTTTGTTTATATTCCTAAAGGTGTTCAATGCCCTATGGAATTATCTAGTTATTTTCGTATTAATGCCAAACAAGCTGGGCAATTTGAACGCACGCTGATTATTGCAGATGAGGAGTCTTCGGTTAGTTATTTGGAAGGGTGTACCGCACCACAACGTGATGAAAATCAGTTACATGCGGCTGTGGTTGAAATTGTTGTAAAAGATAAGGCAAATGTCAAATATTCTACCGTTCAAAACTGGTATCCAGGTGATAAAGATGGTAAGGGGGGAATTTATAATTTTGTAACTAAAAGAGGCCTTATTTTAGATAATGCCAAACTTTCGTGGACTCAAGTGGAAACAGGATCTGCTATTACTTGGAAATACCCCAGTTGCGTTTTAAAGGGAGATAATGCAGTTGGGGAGTTTTATTCTGTAGCCATGACAAATAATCATCAACAATCTGATACAGGGACTAAGATGATCCATTTGGGTAAAAATACAACCTCTACGATAATTTCAAAGGGTATTTCGGCGGGATTATCATCAAACACCTATCGGGGAATGGTTAAGATGGCGCCTAACGCTGATTATGCCAAAAATGTTAGTAAATGTGACAGTTTGTTGATTGGGGATAAATGTGGGGCACACACGATTCCAGTCATGATATCATCTAATGAAACAGCCACAATAGAGCATGAAGCAACAACCAGTAAAATCAGTGAAGAACAATTATATTATGCAATGCAAAGGGGGCTTTCAGCAGAGGAGGCTGTTGGTTTGATTGTCAATGGTTTTTGTCGTGATGTGATGCAGCGGTTGCCTTTGGAATTTGCAATAGAAGCACAAAAACTTATTGGTATTCAATTGGAAGGAAGTGTAGGATAACATGTTGGAAATTAAAAATTTACATGCACGGGTAGGGGATAAAGAAATTTTGAAAGGCTTGAATTTAACAATTCAAACAGGTGAGGTTCATGCGATTATGGGACCTAATGGATGTGGTAAAAGTACTTTGGCGTCTGTAATTGCTGGGCATCCAGCCTATACTGTGACAGAGGGTGAAATCTTATTTAAAGGGCAAAATTTATTAAAAATGAAACCGGATGAACGCGCAAATAGTGGGGTGTTTTTGGCGTTTCAATATCCTGTTGAATTGCCTGGTGTAGGAATGGCTCAATTTTTGAAAGCGGCATTGAATGCTAAACGTAAATTCTTGGGACAGCAACCCATGGATGCTGTTCAATTTATGAAGTATATGAATTTGCGGGCAAAAGCATTGGATATTACTTCAGAAATGCTTAAGCGTTCTGTGAATGTGGGATTTTCAGGTGGGGAAAAAAAGCGTTTGGAAACTTTTCAAATGGCTATGTTGGAACCTGATTTCTGTGTCTTGGATGAAATGGATTCAGGGTTGGATGTTGATGCATTGAAACTGGTTGGAAAGGCTGTTTCTGTTATGCGTGAGGTCCATCGCAGTTTCATGATTATTACTCACCATGATGATTTGCTACAGTATGTTCAACCAGATAGAGTGTCTGTAATGCGTGAGGGTCGTGTATTGATAACTGGATCGGCTGAATTGGTTAAGGAAATTGAGGCAAAAGGTTATGACAAATTTTAATCCTTTTTTGATCGCAGAAAAACTCAATACGGATGTAAAAAATCCAAATTCTGAGTCGTGGGTTTTTGAAGTTCAAAAAGATGGATTTTTGTGTGCGGATTTTTTGCAAACGGATGCTTCCTTGGATGTTTTGGTTGTGTTGAATGGTGAGAATGCAAAATGTCATATAAATTGCGCTTATTTAGTTAATAAAAACAATAAGATAAATATAAATATTAAAGTTTTACATAAAGTTAAAAACACTCTTTCAAAACAGCAAATTAAAGGATTAATTACAGATTCTGGGTATGTTAATTTTATTGGCACAATTGAAATTCCAGAATATGCACAGAAATGCAATGGTCTGCAAAATCATAGAGGAATTTTATTGTCCCCAAAAGCAACTGTATCTGCAACACCACAGTTGGAAATTTGGGCAGACGATGTTCAATGTGCCCATGGTTCAGCTGTTGGTCCTTTAGACCAAAATCAACTATTCTATCTATTGGCTCGCGGTTTACCTGAACAAGAAGCAAAACGATTACTTCTACGGTCATTTTTGGGGGACTTAATGCCAAAAGATTTTGATGAGTTAATTTCAAACTGGATGGATAAAAATGTTTAAAGAAGATTTCCCTATTTTTGATGATCAACTAATATATTTGGATTCGGCTGCCTCAAGCCAAAAACCAAAGCCTGTTTTGGATACAATGCTTAGTTTTTATACACATCAGTACTCCAATGTCCATCGCGGTACTTGCGCTTTGGCTAGTAGGGCTACTCAGATGTATGAAGATGCACGTCAAACGGTTGCGGATTTTATTAGTGCAGATAAAAAGGAAATTATTTTTACAAAAGGAGCTACAGAGGCTATTAATTTGGTGGCATCAGGTTATGCTCAAACTTTGAAGACAGGGGATGAAGTTTTAGTTTGTATTTCAGAACACCATGCCAATTTTGTACCGTGGCAACAGGCATGTTTAAAATCAGGTGCTACATTTAAAGTATTTGGTATTTTACCAGATGGTACTTGGGATATGGATGATTTTAACAAGAAATTGACAACCAAGACAAAACTGGTTGCAATTGCAGGGATGTCTAATGTGCTGGGTGTACTGAATCCAGTAAAAGAAATTATCAATTTTGCCCACAAAAATGGGGTAAAAGTTTTGGTTGATTCTGCTCAAAGTATTTGCCATAGCGCAATTGATGTAAAAAAAATGGATTGTGATTATTTGGCTTTTTCGGGGCATAAAATCTATGGACCAACGGGGATTGGTGTTTTATATGCAAAAAAAGAAGTGTTGGAACAATTGCCTCCTTATCAGTTTGGGGGGGATATGATTGATATTGTGTCAGTTGAAAAAACAACCTTTGCGCAGTTGCCGGCCCGTTTAGAGGCGGGAACTCCTCCCATTGCTGAAGCGATAGGATTATCATCGGCTCTGGATTATGTCCAACAAATCGGATGGGATAAAGTTCAAGCCCATGGAAAGTGTGTTTTTACCCATTTGATTCAACAATTAAAAGAAATGAAGGATATTCAATTTTTGGGTAATCCTGATTTAAAGTCAGGATTGGTTTCTTTTAATATAAATGGCATACACCCCAATGATTTGAGTATGATTTTGTCCAAGCAAAACGTATGTGTGCGCGTGGGGCATCATTGTGCGATGCCTTTGCATCAATTTTTTAATTTATCAGCTAGCATTCGCGTTTCGCTGGGGTTATATAATAATGAACAAGATGTGGATACCTTTGTGGTAGCCTTGAAAAAAGCAATAGGATTTTTCAAATGATTGATGAAACAGATTTATCAGCAATGCCTGAAACTTTAGAATTTGACTATTCGGCTGAAGCGGGTGAGACGATGCAATCAGATACTGCACATGCTTCACGGGAGGATATTATTGGTGCTTTAAAGTCTGTTCAAGACCCTGAATTGATGCTTAATGTTTATGATTTGGGATTAATTTATAAAATTGATCAAAAAGAAAATGGGGATGTAGAAATTCAAATGACACTGACATCCCCCACTTGTCCGATGGGACCCGAGATGATTCAAATGGCTGCCCATGCTGTGGCTTCAGTTGTAGGGGTGGGAAAGGTAAAAGTGATCCTGACATTTGATCCTCCATGGACAACGGATAAGCTTTCTGATGAAATAAAACTCATGATGGGTTTATAGAGAGGAATAATTTTTTCTTGCATTTGTGAAATTTTTTTGCTAACCTATCGTTCAGATGGGATGGCGTCCATCTGCTGGGTCTGAAAGCCCGTAAGCTACAAGCGCCCGATGAAAGCGTCATTTTGTCGCCAGAAGACCATATGGTTGGATGGCGGTAAAATAAAAACCGCGTGCGGAAAAATATACCGCACTATACTTGTAGCATAGTTTTCAGCATCCAGCCACTTATACGCCAAAGTGGCTTTTTTCGTGTGGAAAGGTAACAGAATATGACAGAGCGCGGGCGCAGTTTAACAGAGATGTTGGGGACATTGAGCATTATGGGGATATTGTCCGTCGTGGGCGTATGGATGTATCATTCTGTGGTGGATAAAAATAGGACAAACGAGCTGATTGAGGAGGCACAAAGGCGCGCTGTTGTTGTGGCGGGACAAATTGGCTTTAATGGTCATGCGCCCAGTTTGGCGGAATTTTCCCCCTATAATGAAAC
>DFFU01000007.1 GCA_002372315.1 Alphaproteobacteria bacterium UBA3768 | reverse complement strand
GCGCTCTAACCAACTGAGCTACATCCGCCATCAGATGATAGGCAATATTTTACACAAATGATTTTACATTGTCAAGCATATTTTTTACTTATATAAAAAACACCGCCTAAAAAAGCGGTGTTTTTGTTTAAAATTAGGTTTACATCAAACCATCTTTGGTGGCCATATGTTTGACCATACGAACCAAAGCATTGGAATAACCCCATTCGTTATCATACCAAGAAACAATCTTGAACAAACGTTTTTCGCCTTTCAAATTGTTTTGTAAAGTCGCCTTGGAATCATAAATACTGGCATGGGAATCATTGATGAAATCGGTAGATACCAATTCTTCATCTGTATAACCCAAAGTACCTTTCATATAGGTATCAGCAGCCTTTTTGAGCAAACTATCAATTTCTTCAATAGAAGTATCGCGACCAGCTACAAAGGTTAAATCCACAGCGGATACATCAGCTGTGGGTACACGGAAAGACATACCTGTTAATTTGCCCTTTACAACTGGTAAAACTTCACCAACAGCCTTGGCAGCACCTGTTGTAGAAGGAATGATATTGATGGCGGCTGCACGCCCTCCTCTCCAATCCTTTTTGGAAGGACCATCAACGGTCTTTTGGGTGGCTGTATAAGAATGAACAGTTGTCATCAACCCAGTTTCTACACCAATACCTTCTTTAATCAACACATGAACCAATGGAGCCAGACAGTTTGTGGTGCAAGAAGCATTAGAAACAATTACATGTTTAGCAGGATCAAATTCTTGTTCATTCACGCCAAAGACCATTGTTTTGACATCACCTTTACCAGGAGCAGAGATAACAACACGCTTTGCACCGGCAGTAATATGACCTTGAGCCTTTTCGGATTGTGTGAACAAACCCGTAGATTCAATTACATAATCAATTCCCAAATCTTTCCATGGCATTGTGGCTAAATCTTTTTGAGCCATCAAGCATTTAATTTCATTGCCATTGACAACCAAAATATCATCATCTTCCAAAGCAGGATTTGATTTTTTTGTTGAGATATCAGCATTCATTTTACCATGAACTGAATCGTATTTTAATTGATAGGCAAAATATTTGGCGTCTGTGCTCATATCCACAACGGCAGCCACATCAATGCCATTTCCTAATAAACCTTGTTCTGTAATCGCTTGGAATACCAAACGTCCAATACGACCAAAACCATTAATAGCAACTTTTACTGTCATTTTTTTCCTTTCTTTTTTGTTGACACGATATAAATCGTGGCATTATATAAGCATATTTTTTTTATTTTTGCAAGAGATTTTCTTGACTTGTGTTCAGATTTTATTTAGTATAAAATTTTAAAAGGAGGCACATGATTGAAACATTACGCATTCAGCTGCAAAATTATTTGGGAGTAGCTGGACTTTCTTGGGCTAGTTTTTTTGTACAACTGTTTATTGTTGTCTTTACTTTTTACTGGATATATAAAAATTTTGTCAAAAATACACCTGCAGAAAAGACTGTCAAGGGTATGGTTATATTTTTAATAATTTTATGGCTGATTAGTGAAGTATTTTTAATTTTACGTTTAAGAATTTTAGCCAGTTTGCTCCGTAACTTTATTCTACTTCTTATACTATCGGCTATTATTATTTTTCAACCAGAACTCAGAAGACTCTTATCTTTACTGGGTAATCATTTGACACCTGTCTCAAAAGGGAAAAAAAACGTGATGACTGAAAATTTAACCACTACGTTGGTTGAAGCAATCACTTATTGGAAAAAGCATAAAACAGGTGCTTTGATCGTTTTTGAATGTCAAGAACCCGTTGTAACTGTTTGTACTGGTGGGATAAATCTTGACGCAAAAATTTCATCGGAATTGCTTATAAATCTCTTCTTTGTGAATACTCCTTTGCATGATGGTGGCGTTGTCATTTCACAAAATCGTATTGCAAAGGCTGGGGTAATTCTGCCATTATCAAAAGATACGAGTCTTAGTTGGAGATATGGGACACGCCATCGTGCTGCTATAGGCTTAAGTGAAGCTACAGATGCACTTTGTTTGGTTGTGTCCGAAGAAACGGGCGATATCTCTTTGATCCAAAAAGGAAAAATTCAAAGTTTTTCTGAATTATCGGATATTGAAAAACATCTGCCTATCTTTTTATCTCCCCTATTTCCTAAAGCTACATCTCAAACTTTTTGGAAAAAATTAAAACAATTATCACACAAACAACTTGACAATCCTTTTTTCAATAGATATGATAAAAAATAAAAGGGGATTTCATGGAAATTAACGAATATTATGTGAAACAAATTTTTAGATCAGCTGGGCTTCCAGTCTTAGATGGACAGGTCGCGTATACTCCCGAAGAAGCAAAAAAAATTGCCCAAAAACTAGGGGGGGGATCTTTTTGGTTAAAACCACAATTGATGATGTCACAAAAGCCGTATACATCCGAAGAACTTTCAGATAAATTTTTTGCAACTTCACCATTAGAGGTTGAACAGAAAGCCACTTTAATAATGGGGGAATCCTTTAACGAACTGAATGCGACTTTTTCATCAACAATTCAAAGGTTATATATTGAAAAAGCAATTTCACTAGATGTTTTTTGTCGTTTAGTTTTTAGAGTTGATTTTGAACGCGCAGGAATTACCTTTTCCATTACAAAAAATGGTACAGAAATTTTGTCACTTCCGATTACAAATATGCGCTTAGATAAAACCTTTTATCAAATAGTATGTAGTTCCCTTAAAATCAATCAATCATCCGTAAAAAAAGAGTTTCTATCAATTCTAAATAAGTCATTCCAATTGTTTATGGATTATGGTGCAATGGCCTTAGAGCTAAGTCCTGTTGTGCGTAAAAATAACACGTTGATAATTGTAGAATGTCGTTTGATTTTTGACCCTGATTCTTTATTCCGTTTTCCTGAATTGGAAAATTGTCGTGAAATTAAATTAGGACACGAGCGTGAAGCCTTAGCAAAAAAGAACTCCTTTCGTTATACTGGATTGGGCGGTAATATTGCCTGTCTTGTTAATGGTATTGGTTTAGGTTGGGCCACAGTAGATGCCATATATGAAAATAAAGGTAGTGTTTCGTGCTTACTAGATGTCGGAACAAATCCAACGGTAAAATCAATTACGACAGCATTAAAATTAGCTTTGGCAGAACCGAGCGTAGATGCAATTTTGGTCAATATCCTGGGAGGACTCATCAGCTGTAAGATAGTTGCACAAGGATTACTAGATGCTGCGGGCGAAATTCCCGTCGGGATACCAATTGTCGTACGTATGATGGGATTGGATGCTGTTGAAGGAGAAAATTTGCTTAGGAAATCTATGATTCCTTTTTATTGTACATCACAAATGAAAAAAGCTGTTCAAGAGGTTGTTCGTCAGCTAAAGGAGGAATATTGATGTTTTCCTTTCCATCTTCTAAGACACCAGTTCTGTTTCAAGGAATTACCAGTGAAATGGGGTTGATACAATTGCAAAAAGCAATTGAATATGGCACAAATATTGTGGCAGGTATTAGCCAAGAAACTCACATAAAAAACTTGATGGGAGTGCCTGTATTTAATAATGTAAAATTAGCCGTCAAAAAATATAATCCAAAAGTGAGTGTTATTTTTTCAACACCATCCAGAGCTTTAGAAGATGTTATCCAAGCAGCTAAAGCAAAGATTCCTTTGATCATATGTACAACAGAACATGTACCAATGCATGATGCTTTAAAAATGCGTTCGATAGCTACGGAAAATGGCGTTCAACTTTTGGGACCTTCTTCCAATGGAATAATCAATGTGGATCAAGCTGTCACTGGCACTCTGCCCACTCATTTGTTTAACAAAGGCAATATTTCAATTATTGGGCGGTCAAGTTCGCTAATTTTTGAGGCCATTTTTCAGCTATCTGAATATGATTTGGGAATCTCCAAGTGCGTTACTTTGGGGGCAGATCACTTGATTGGGATGTCTTTCGTTCCTGTGATACAAGCTTTATTAAAAGATAAATCAACGGATTCTATTTTGATTATCGGACAAGTTCATGGACAGTTAGAACAAGAACTTGCCTCATTCATAAAAAAATATAAAAAGCATAAAAAGATTTTTGCTTATATTCCTGGAAAATATTTAACGCGCTCTGATAAGCGCCCGTTATTGGGTATGAAATCTGTTTTGTTTTCAGATGTTATAAATCAAAAAAAACAAATTTTTGAAAAATCTGGCATTCAATATATTGATGATATAAATCAAATAGGTCATACTATTGCTGAAAAATACAAACTAAAGAAGGACAAAAAATGATTTTTTCTGAATGTTTAATGGTAAAAGTGTCTCATGACTTAGCAGGTGGCATAGGTGCACTTTCCAGTACTGTTGATCTCATGAAATTCGATTCAACATTTGTAAATGAAGCGCCAGAAATGTTAAAGAAGAATACGGATATGTTGTTGGGGCGTTTAAAATTTTATCGTGCACTATTTGGTGCTGAAACAAAATCTATTTCAGAATCCATTATTTTGGATTATTTAAAAACTTTAGGCCCTAAAATTACTTTTTTTGGTCAAATATCAAACCGATTAGAATTATCCTTAGTGGCACTTGGTATACAAATAGCCGCTGCCGGTGGTGATATTTTATATTCAAATAATACTTTAACTATTCTTTCTAATGATTTGATATTAAAAGATAATATAATTAAAATTTTATCAGGAAAATTACCAAAGGAATCCGAAATTGAAACATTAGAAGCAGAATGGTTAATGAAACAACTTATTGATCAAAAACTTACCTTAAAAGTAGATCAAGAGGATAAAAAAATTGAATTAAAAATTACCTAAATCTTTAAATCTCATCTTTGACGCTGTGCACGATAACCAAGGTTTAATTTTACAGAAAGTTCATGTGTTTTTCTCTATAACAGGTTGACAACGTTTATGATGTGTCTCCCAATCTATTTTGAGATCTGAAAGAACGGGACAAAACTTAAGTTCGCCATCAGCATTCCTCGGCCAATCCTTAAAATCTCTTATTTCGCTAATATGTTTTATTTTTTTCATAGATATTCTTTATAAAAGTAAGGGGGCTTTTTCAGCCCCCTACTCTTTTTATTTGCCTTCAGCAAGTTTATTATAGAACGCCCAACGTTCATCCACTTGCGCTTGAGCCTGTTTCAACAACTTTTCGTAGTTTTCTGCGTTTTGTTGTTTCACGTACTTAAAGCGTGTTTCAGTTGCCATAAAGTCAGCCACAGGAATAGAAGGTTTAGAATCCAATTGGAATGGGTTCTTGCCTTCAGCTTTCAAGCGCGGGTCAAAGCGGTACAATGGCCACAGACCTGACTTCACCGCCATTTGTTGATGGTTCAACCCTTCCTTACCAATGTCATAGCCATGGTTGATACAATGGCTGTAGGCAATAATCAAGCTGGGTCCATTAAAGGATTCAGCTTCATTCATGGCTTTTAAGGCTTGGGCATCATTTGCACCCAAAGCGATACTGGCAACATATACTTCACCTGAACTCATGGCAATCGCGCCCAAGTCTTTGCGTGGCAAAGAACTGCCTGAAACCGCAAATTTAGCGGAAGCACCAATTGGGGTTGCTTTGGAACGTTGTCCACCGGTATTGGAATACACTTCGGTATCCATGACCATAATGTTGACATTCTTGCCAGAATACAAGGCATGGTCCAAACCACCATAACCGATATCATAGGCCCAACCATCACCACCCAAAATCCAGACGGACTTTTTGACCAAATAGTCAGCGTGTTCAGTCAAGAGCTTGGCTTTGGCATCAGAATTTCCAGCCAATTTGTCTTTCAAAGCAGCTACGCGTTTGCGTTGAGCAGAAATACCTTCTTCAGTTGTTTGATCTGCATTCAAGATACTGTCGGCTAATTCGGCACCCACTGTGTCTTTGAGCTCATTTAACAACTGAATTGCAAATTCTGTTTTGGAATCCACAGAGGTACGCATACCTAAACCAAATTCAGCGTTATCCTCAAAGAGGGAGTTTGCCCAAGCAGGACCCCTGCCTTCTTCGTTTTTCGCGTATGGTGTTGTTGGTAAGTTACCGCCATAGATGGAGGAACAGCCTGTCGCATTGGCGACCAACAAGCGATCCCCAAACAATTGTGTCATCATCTTAACATACGGTGTTTCTCCGCACCCTGCACAAGCGCCAGAGAATTCAAATAACGGACGCATGAGCGCCACAGATTTCACAGCCTTTGGATTCAATTTAGCGCGATCTGCATCTGGCAAACTCATGAAGAAGTCAAAGTTTTTGATTTCTTGATCCACATTCTTTTCAATGGGTTCCATCACCAAAGTATTTTTGGCCTTCATTGGGCAAACCTGAGAACATAAAGTACATCCTGTACAATCTTCAGGGGCGACTTGGATAATGAACTTATCGCCTTTGAATTCAGGTGTTTTATAGTCAGCAGACTTAAAGCCCTCCGGTGCCTTTGCCAAAGCTTCCACTTTGGCTACTTTAGCACGAATGGCGGCATGCGGGCACACAGATACACACTTACCACATTGGATACAATTTTCGGGATCCCAGCAAGGAATCATGGTTGCTACGCGACGCTTTTCATATTTAGCTGTATCTGTCGGCCACGTGCCATCCACGGTCCATTCAAAAGCGGACACTGGCAATTCCTCCCCACGCCCTTCAATAATAGCACCTGTCACCTTTTGAATCAATTCAGGAGCATAAGAAGGCACACCTGGTTGACGATGAATTGTGGAGTTAGCTTCACCAATTTTGACTTCATAAAGGTGTTCCAAAGTGGCATCCACAGCCTTGATGTTGGCATCCACAATTTCTTGACCTTTACGCATATAGGTCTTGGTAATGGAGGCCTTGATTTTTTCAATTGCAACATCCTTTGGCAGCACGCCGGAAATGGCAAAGAAACACGCCTGCATAATCGTATTGATACGGCGTCCCATGCCTGTCTTTTGTGCCACATCCACTGCGTCAATGGCATACATTTTAATATGCTTATCCAAAATTTCTTTTTGGACTTCTTGTGGTAAACTGTCCCACACTTTATCGGCTGGTGTTGTTGTATTTAACAAGAACACAGAATTCGGGGCAGCTACAGCCAACAAATCAATCTTGTGCAAGAAAGGTTCATGGTGGCAAGCCACAAAATCAGCTGATGTGATTAAATATGGGGCCTTAATTGGACTCTTACCAAAGCGCAGGTGTGATGTTGTCATAGCACCTGATTTTTTGGAATCGTACACAAAGTAAGCTTGACCATACATGTCATCAGCATCAGCAATAATTTTAATGGAGTTTTTATTAGCCCCCACTGTTCCATCAGAGCCAAGCCCAAAGAAAATACAACGATTTAAATTTTGGGCAGGGAGTTGATAGGTAGCATCATAGTTCAAAGAAGTATGTGTCACATCATCATTGATACCTATGGTAAAGTGATTCTTTTCCACATTCTCACAGACAGCTTTGGCCATCGCGGGGGTAAATTCTTTGGAAGAAATCCCATAACGACCACCCAAAACTTTTGGCATAGCTCTGCCATTGGCGGCAGCCTCGGCCAATGAGCTCACGACATCTAAGTATAAAGGTTCACCCACAGAGCCAGCTTCTTTTGTGCGATCCAAAACGGTCACATATTTAACGGAGGCAGGAAGGGCTTCCACAAAAGCTTTGGACGGGAAAGGACGATACAAATGAACCGCCAACACACCATATTTGCCACCGTTGGCATTTAAAGCTTCAACAGTTTGTTCCAAAGTTTCAATCGCTGAGCCCATGGCCACAATGACATGGTCAGCATCTTTGGCACCCATATAGTTCACAACATGATAGCTGCGTCCCACGATGGATTCAAATTTACGCATACATTTTTCAACGATTTCGGGCACTGCCGCATAATACTTATTAGCAGCTTCCTTGATTTGGAAGAACACGTCCGCATTTTGGGCTGTACCACGCACCTTTGGATTATCAGGTGTTAAAGCGTTTTTACCCGTAAAGTCGGTTGGGATATCGGCCATCAAAGCCTTCAAGTCCTCATCACTCATCATATTAATTTTGTTGATTTCGTGAGATGTACGGAATCCGTCAAAGAAGTGTAAAAAAGGCACACGAGATAAATAAGTGGACATTTGTGCAATCGCGGCCATATCATGAGCTTCTTGAACCGAATTAGAGGCCAGCATCGCAAACCCTGTTTGACGGCAAGCCATCACATCCGAATGATCACCGAAAATAGACAAAGCGTGCCCTGCCACTGTACGGGCTGCCACATGCATTACAAAAGGTAACAATTCACCAGCAATTTTATACATATTCGGAATCATTAACAAAAGACCTTGAGAAGCGGTATAGGTTGTGGTCATAGATCCAGCCTGTAAAGCCCCATGTACAGCACCAATTGCTCCAGCTTCGGATTGCATTTCTAATACTTCTGGGATTTTTCCCCAAATGTTTGTTTGTTTGCCTGCTGCCCAAGCATCAGCCCATTCGCCCATCGGTGAAGATGGTGTAATTGGGTAAATAATGGACATTTCATTTAATTTATAGGCAACTGTCGCAGCGGCCTCATTTGCATCTAACATCTTTGTTTTTGACATTTTTTTCCTTTCTTTTAAACAAAAATCACGAAATACGTAAAACTGGTTATAGTCTTTTTTCAAAAAAAAAGCAATAGAAAATGAAATTTTTTTTACTGATCTATAACTTGACTTTCTAATATAAATAATATAAAATGAAATCATGTTGGAATTTAAACTTTTAAATCAAGAAAATCAGGCCCGTCGTGGTCAATTAAAAACAGCACACGGTCTTATCAATACTCCGGCTTTTATGCCTGTTGGAACAGTTGGGACAGTCAAAGCAATGACCGTAGAATCTGTGGCAAGTACTGGTGCCGAGATTTTATTAGGAAACACCTATCATCTCATGTTGCGCCCCGGTGCAGAAAGGGTTGCTAATTTTGGTGGCCTTCACAAATTCATGAATTGGGATAAACCCATTTTAACTGACAGTGGTGGTTTTCAAGTGATGAGTTTGTCAGGGCTTCGCAAAATCACGGAGGAAGGTGTTAAATTTCAGTCCCATCTATCAGGGGAGAGTTTTTTCTTATCCCCCGAAAGATCTATGGAAATTCAAAATTTACTGGATGCCGATATTACAATGGCTTTTGATGAATGTGTTAAATACCCTTCCTCACGCAAAAAAGTGGAAGAATCTATGCGTCGTTCTATGCGATGGGCGAAAAGATCAAAAGAATCTTTCAAGAATCGCGATGGCTATGGTTTGTTTGGTATTGTTCAAGGCGGTATGTTCCAAGATTTACGAATGGAATCTGTGAACGCTTTAAAGGAAATTGGCTTTGATGGCTATGCAATTGGTGGCTTAGCCGTGGGAGAAGGCCAAGAAAAAATGTTTGAAGTTTTGGACTATACAGCCCCTGCCCTGCCTAATAATAAACCGCGCTATTTAATGGGGGTTGGACGCCCCAGCGATATTGTGGGTTCTGTTGCACGAGGTGTGGATATGTTTGATTGTGTTATGCCAACACGTTCTGGTCGTACGGGGCAGGCTTTTACCAGTACTGGGGTTATAAATATCCGTAATGCAAAATATATGGATGACCATGAATCTTTAGACAAAGAATGTACATGTCCTCTTTGCAAACACTATACACGTGGTTACTTACATCACCTGTTTCGTTCGGGTGAAATTTTGGGAGCAATGCTTTTGACCCAGCATAATGTTCATTTTTATGAAAATTTAATGCAACAAATTCGAGTTGCTATTGAGCAAAATAAATTTGAAACTTTTTATCAAGAATTTCAGGAAAAATTTGCCCATGACAGAAAAATGTGAATTTCCAGTTGAACCTCGTTCGCGTTCCTATGAAGGGTTGAATAATTTAATGCAAGAAGTCAAAAAACTGACTCAATCTGCCTTGGGGAAGCATGGATTTATTCAAGTAGAACTTTTATCACATTGGCATGAGATTTTGGGAGAAGAGCTGTCCTATGGCATCAAACCTGTTGGAATTTCTTTTAATGCGAAAGAAAGAATAAATGGAACATTAAGAGTACGCACTGCGGGGGGGGCTTTTGCACTTTTATTTGAACATCAAAAAGGACAAGTTATTGAAAAAATCAATACTTATTTTGGTTATCCAGCTATTAGTCAAGTTAAAATTGAACAAAATGCGATATCGTTAAAAACACCACGGTTGAGTGAACCTGTATGGCCTTTGGATGAGTATGAAATTGAAAAATTATCCCAAAAAGTCGCACATATAGAAGACGATGAACTACGCAAAAAGATGTTGGATATTGGTATTCAACTGATTCAAAAGGCCCAAAAATGAAATCCTATATCCCCTTTTCTATTGCGATTATCTTGGGAATGGGGACATGGTCTTGGCATTCGGTGGATGAAAAAAATTGTCTTTTTTTATATCAAACCCACTGTTATACTTGTGATGAAGAGGATATATTTTTTGTGGGAACTCCAGAAAATTGTGCTGTTTGTCCTCATCGAATAAGTCATTATGTTGATTGGGATGGTAAAAGTATTTGGGGCTGCACAAAAAATATAGAAAAAGATTTTGAACTTCCCCAAGTATCAACAAATGTTTGTCCCCGTAATTACCCTTTAAAGGATATATTGGGACATTGTTATAAATGTACTGCATCTGACGCTGTTCAGATTAACAATAACACAGAAATGACTTGTCAAGGTAAACGATATATTACAAATTACAGAAATAGTAAAAAATCAATCCTATGCCCTGATCTGAAGCAAATTCAAGATCCTTATATTTGTATTAGCTGTCAAGGGAAATGGCAAAATGAAGAATGTAACTCTATCTCTTTTACTCCTATGAATTTTTGTCAGAAGAATTTGGATTGTAAACCGACGCAATGGTGTTATCCGTTTCCTTATTCTGTTTATTCTAAATCTGGTATTTGTCGCCCTATCACACCAAATAAATGGATATTTTCCGATTTGGATGGATACACTTTTGCAACAGCTGAAACCTTTTGTATGCGTCAAGATGCTCATATTCCCTCTATTGAAGAATTGGAAAATAATGCAGAATTACTCTTGTCCATAATACCAAAAACAAAAATTTGGATTATATTTGACGAAGGAAGTCTATATTTGGACAGCCTGAAAACTCCCTTTCCTATCACGCGGGAAAAAGAGTTTCTTGAGTCAGGAGGGGATAATACCCATGCCCTCTGTGTTAAAAACTAGGCTTTTTTTGAAATAAATTACAGTGGCAGTGTCCCATTTCTTCAATTTCTTTTTGATGCTCACCACAAGGACAAAATCCGCGACTGACATCACAAGGGCAACAACCATTGCAAGCATTTAAGCAACGATTGATAATCTTGTCTGCAAAAGGTGATAGTTGATAGCCCTTTGCTTCAGCATATAATTCTATTACATGTTTAAAATGTTCATTTGTCATATCATTTTCCTTTCAATAAAGTGTTATAAAGTGCATCAATGCCAATGCACAAAAAGAATAAATTCCCGCCATTAAATCATCTAGCATAATCCCCCAAGCATTGTGTACTTTTTGATCCCAAAAACTAACTGGCCAAGGCTTTAGGATATCAAAAAGACGAAAGAATAAAAAGGCAAATATATATGTTATAGGGTTTATAAAATCATATGGTAAAAGTACCAAGACGGATAATTGTCCCATAAATTCATCAATAACAATATAACTTGGATCTTTATTCGGCTGATTCTTAATCAATGCTGGGATGACACATATTCCTGCAATAAAAGACAAAATAACCACTAAAGCAGTTAATCCTGGAAAAAACATTAGTAAGGGGGCCAGCAATAATGCGACTAAAGATCCCCATGTTCCAGAGGCTGGCATAAATCCAATGCCCAGCACACTCGCAGCCAATAACTTATATGGGTTCTGTTTGAATTGAGCCTGTTTGATCCAATTCATTGTTTTCCTCCTGTATTTTGTTCAATTCGCCAAAATATTTAATTAAAATATCAGATAATTGTGGCAAACCTTGTTGTGGATTTTCTGGTATTGTGACAACTTCTACACCATGTTGATTTAACCAAGTTAATGTAGCTTCTTGATTTTCTAGATTACCTTGAGCCAATACAACAACAGGTATAACATTTGAATTTGGCTCCATTTTTGCTAAGATTCCTTTGCCCAAAGTAATTTCTTTCAAAACATTCTTTGCTTCTCCATTACACGACCATACAGACTGATCCAACGGTTCTGTCATCTGCACTTGCCAAGTACCTTGTGCTGCCAAAACTTTTATCAGACATGCATCTGAATCTGAAGAAATAGTAACGGGAATCAATTCATTTTCCAATAAAACATGCGGAAAAGGCGTCAAACCATTTTCTTCAGCGATTTTTGAAATAACATCAATAGCATGAGCTTCAGCGGCATCCTTCGGTACCCAATCTGTTTCAGCTGCACTCTGCCCTTCAGTTTCATTATTTTGTGATGGTGCAGAAGGTGTTTCCAAAACGGCCGATTTGCCTTGACTAGGCATACTCGCTGGCGTGTAAGCGGGAATAAATGGATGAGAAGCTGTTGCATTTTGAATGACTTGACTTGCACTTTTTCGCGATGGCCACAGACGATAAATAAGACAAATCCCAAACAACCAAACAGGAATCCAGAGTAATAAGACTGCGCACAAAATATACTCATTGACTGTATCAACTTGCCACTTTCCAGAATGCCAATCTTTAAAAAGCATAATCCATTGCTTAATCTTAAAAACAGGTACATCCCACGTATTGCGTATCTTTACACTAGACAGATAAAAATACGCAATACTCCATGCCAAAATCGCCAATAATCTACGCACTGAACTCCCCCCATTCTTACAGCTTATTGTGTTTTTCCAAAACGATTTGAAAGGTGTTGTTTAAAAGCTTCAGATGCATTTATATCAATCTTTGATGATGTTTCTTTCTGTTCTGTTTGAACTCTTGGCGTTACACCATATTTGGCTGCAACCTCTGGTTCAAGAGTACTGAGCTTTTTGAATAATTTTTTTAAATTACCAGCTTTAGCGTAAGTACTTTTTTCAGCTTGAACCTTAGCTTTTGGAGCCAATTCTTGATTTGCTTTATCCGCACCCACAATTCTTTTCAGCTCATCTTTCGAAACTTCTTCCCCATTATCTAGAAAAACAAACTTTTCCTCCTGATTTAAAGAAATTCCTTGTAATCCAGGATGTCTTTGCACAAAAGCCGCTTGTTCATCTGTTAGATCCTTATTTTTTTTGTTGTGTTCCTTTACATTGTTCTTTAGGCTTTCCGCTTGTTCTGCTGAATCAGAACCGACAGTTTTTTGAACAGCTTCAATTTGAGCATCAGTTGGTTCGACCAGTTTTCCTGTTTTTGTAGCCTCTGCAATTTCCTTAAGCAATCCAAAAAGCTCTTTTTGAGTACCAGAAAGCTCTTTTTGGTTACCAGATATTTCCAGATATTGCTTCTCAACTTGAGCTAATCTTTCTTTTAATTGTTGATTTTCTACCTTTAAGGAATCAGGACTTTGTACAGATGGATCTTTCACAAACTCCTCAGTTGGTTTTTGTTCATCCGTTTTCTTAGGGACAACATCAGGCTTAGCATCATTGTCCTTTTGTATACTCTGTTTTTGAGCAACAGTAGATTTCTCCCCTTCATAACCTGTTATTTCAATATTCTTTTTAATGCGTGGGAAATTATCACCATTACCGTTTTCTCCGCCCACTTCAACAGTATGAGCAATCTCATTGGCCCAAGCCAACTCTTTATCTGATTTAATTAAATCATTCAAACCATCAACCTTACCTGAAGCATACGCATTGCCGACAGTATTCAAGAATGCTTCTCTTGAATCGGGTTGTAATTCTTCTGGTTTCTTTAGTTGAGCATCTGCATAACCTTTCAACTCGTCCTTTAAGATTTCATGAGTCATTGAACGATTTAAATTATTCATAAATACAGACTTTGCGACTGCCTCCAAATCTGGAACATCCCGTTCTTCTGTTTTGTGATCTTCAACTTTTGTTGTTGGAGGCACAGGTGGTTGATTTGTCTCTGTATTTTCAGGGACAGGTTTTACTGGTTCCTGCACGGCAGTTGGCTTTTGAGAAGCTTGAGGAACGTCCTGAGATATAGGCGCCTGCGGTTGTTGACTATTCCCTTTTGCCTGTTGTTGAGCTAACAAAGCCTCATTCTGTGCCCGTAACTGAGCATTTTCCTGACGCAGCTGCTTCATTTCTTCATCTCTTGCGGCTAATTCTTGACGCAGTTGCGCATTATCTGCTCTCAATTGAGCAATTTCTGCCTTCATTATATCCAATTGAGCCTTCATCTGTTGCATCATTGCCATCATTTGAGCCATTTCAGATTGAGGCTGAGCCATTGTCTGTGGCTGAACAACAGATTGGTTCTGTTGCGCATGAACATTACCATCCTGCTGCCATCCTAGCAAATGATTCAAAAAGACATCAGGTGTCATTGGACCATTATAGTTAGATGGGTACATCCCTTTTAATAATTCAGGATTCTCAAGGGCTATTCTGGCAAATGCATCCTTCATACGCCCTTTTAAAGTAGGATCTTGCTCTAAGGCACGTTTAACGTTATCAGCACGCTCATCTTGGGATATATTAGGATTTTGTCCAATAATTCCTTTTTGTGCTAATTCATCAATTAAATCAGGATTTTTTTCAGCCAATTTTTTCATGAATTCTTGCATGGCTTTTGCTTGGCGTGCTTTATCGTCTTCATTGGACAACGAAGAATCTTTCTTGTTACCCTTTTGAGCTTTTGATAAATCTACGCGATCAGCCTTTGTCTTCAAATAGGCATCCAAGAAGTTAAAAGGAAATGCCAGCAAACCAAACATAAATTCTGAACCAAACTCCTCTGGACTGCTGATATTTTTTTCAAAAACGCGAGCGTTGAATCTGTCCAAAGCATCTGAAAATGCTCCCAAAACATCTTTCGCTTGAGTTTTGATAGCATCTTTAAGATCTCCAGATGTTGTCCCATTTTCACCACCACGTTTTTGAGGCTCTCTGTTACCTGTACTTCTTTCGACAATTGGAGGAAGATTCGTTTTATCATCTCTTTCCACAATATCTGGTAAATCCATATCTCTCTTTCCTCCATTTGCTTTGGTAACATCTAAATCTTTGCCAAAAGCTATGGCAGGATTTCTGGCCGCCATTTTCCAAAATGTATTTAATTTCTTAAGCTGTTGCTTACGTTCAGCATAAGGAACTTCTCGACCATTTCCGTCAAATTCGCCACCTATGACCCAAACTGGTTCGCCCGCCTTAATTGGGTTTGGACCTTTTGATAAATCTTTAGGCGCCATACCAGGTTGAGGGTAGATTCCCCTGGATTCAAGCATTTTTCGCGCTAATTCCCTGTCTTCTGGGGATAAAGTATTAGGATTAAAATAAAATGGACGCAACGTAGGTTTAAATGAATCTTTTGCAACGTGAGTCATTCTGAAAGCTTTACTTGGTCCTTGTTGCCAATTCCCTTTCAACCCAGGTAATAGTGGAATATCATCTTTATTTTCAGGACGTCCATTTTCATCCACGCCTCGTTGAGTATGTTGATGATATATATCTGTTCCCATTGCCATATCTTTATGTTTTCTGGCAGCACTTAAGAAACTTTTCAAACTTTCAATTTGATGTTTTCTCTCTGCATAAGGAACCTCTTTACCATTGGCATCATATTCGTCTCCAATAGCCCAAATCTCATCACCTGTACGAATGGGATTTAAACTTTCATTCATATTGTTCTTAGCATATGTAATTTGAGGACGAATACCCCTTGATGTCAACATTTCCAGTGCTTGCTCTTTTTGCTCAGGGGTTAAATTTTTAGGATTAAAATAGTATGGACGAAGATACGGCTTAAACGAATCTTTTGCAATGTGTGTCATTTTAAAGTTCATACTTGGACCTTGTTCCCAGTTTCCTTCAAATCCTGGTCCTCTTGATAAAGCCCCCTCAGGCATACGCCAAGATGCTGGCCGCCCATCCAAATCCGTTGCTTCACCTTCTTCAAAAAGTTCAGGACGTTCTCCCCGAGAACGCACAACTGCTTCATCATTTTCATCAATCTG
>DFFU01000006.1 GCA_002372315.1 Alphaproteobacteria bacterium UBA3768 | reverse complement strand
CTCTATCCAATTGAGCTACGGGCGCTGATGATAAAACCCATTATACCGCACTTTTTTTAAAATTGCAAGATTTTTTTGCTTTCTTTTTGAAAATTTATATAAAAGACTTTATTTTTATTTTGAAATGGCTTATGCTACAGAGGTAACAAAAGGAGTTTATATGGCCCATATTTTTCGTAAAATAATAGAAAGGCTCTATTATAAAAATATTTCCTTGACACGGACATTATCAGGGAAGGGGGATATTTCAGTGGATCAACTAAAGGCAGCGCGAGCATTGCTGGGATGGTCTCAGGCGGATTTGGCCCAAAGGTCGGGGTATTCTTTACCCGCTATTAACAATATAGAACGTGGTCTGTATAAAGCCCATTCGGCGACCATGGAAGATATTATTCAAACCTTTGAACAAAATGGAATTCAATTTTTGGATGGACCAGGGGTTCGTTTGGAAAATACCAATTTGCGTATTAAATGTTATGAAGGAGATGAAGCGTTGCACTATCTGTGTCGTAAAATTGGTGCTGCTTTAGAAAATTCAGATCAAGAATTGTTGATGTGTGGCATTGATGAAAACTTTATTCAGCAATTTTATGCCAAAGAATTTATTCGCCTAAGAAAGCATTTGAAAAACAATCTTGTTCGTATTTTAACATATAAAAAATTCAGTTCTGCATTGGAGTTTGATCACTTTAAAAAACGTTTTTCAGATGAAAAAACACCGTTGCTGCCTTGCTTTATTTATGCGGGACGTGTCGCTACAGTTTTGTTGGACAATCCTGTACATGTGATGATTTTATATAGTGATAAACTTACGCAAGATTACACATCCTATTTTGATTATCTGTGGCAACAAACCAAATGACATTTTTACATAACTTTTGGCCTATAAATATGTAAAAAACATAGTTAAGTGGCAAGGCAGGTGGTTTTCCTGCCCTTTTGTTTTCCTTTGTGATATTTTATGCATGCAATCAATGGTGGTTGCGTTTAAATAAAGGAGTGAAAAATGAAAATAAATTTATTTAAAGAATATACGGATTGTATAAAAGAACCAACATCAGAAGCCGAAGTGGAAATGGCCATGAATGTGGGGTCTGTCATTTTAACAAAAAAAATGTCAGCACATGAATGGAATGTCGGCTTAATGGGAGGCGAGGAAATGTCAGAGGCCGAATTTTTGGATCCATTGGTGGAAATACCAGCACCCAAAGAAGGTTGGTTGGAACGCCATCGTTTATATAAAAATATTTTGCCTGCATGGCGTACAATTCACAAAATTCATGCTTGTGGATTACCTGAGGGAACTTATGAAGGGCCAGAGGGTGAAAAATTGTCAACTACTACTTATAAGATGTTGCGATACGCTCAGGCCAAAAACATGAAAGTCAAATCTTCTATTTTAGGAATTGATTTTTATGTGACGCCAGACATGAGTGAAGAAGAGGCCAAGCTGGCGCCTGAAATGGCTATTTTGAATCACGGAGCTGAGATGGAAAAAATCATGGCTGTGGAAAACATAGATGTATCGGGTCATACTCAGGCTTGGGCACGTGAAAAGAAAAAAGACCCTAAAAGTGCTGAATTTGCTGAACGCTTGGGAAAGATGATGCAGGCTGAGATGCATTCTTCGGGTAAACCCTTAGATACACAGATGTTTATGCGAACAGCCACTTTCCAAGATCAAATTCGCGGGGATAATGGCAGTCGTATGAAAGTTAGGGATATGCTGTTTCTTTATTGGAAATATGGGGAATCCTTGGGTCAAATATCAGGTGGTAATATTGAGGAGATCAGACGGGCGCGGAGGGTTTGCGCAGATGCGCAAAAAAAGCCCGTCAATGACGGACCGGATATCTAGGTTCGATACGCTAATGCCCATAAAGGGGGAGAGGGCATTAGTAAATTAGAAAACAAAAAAGGAGTGAAAAATGAATAAATATGAAGCAACAAGAAAAATAACAGATTATCAATTTTGGGATGACAAACCAACAACGGCAGATATTCAAGAATGTATAGATGCAGGGGCTGATTTGACTCAGTTAGTCCGAACCAAATACGGATATACTTACCCGTTGGCATATTATGCTGCCCAATATTTGCCTGATGCAATTCCAGCTTTAGTCAAGGCTGGTATGGATATCAATCAATCCTGTCAGGAAGGGACAGCTGTTGAATTGGCCAGTTATTGTTCCTCAGTCAAACCTTTGGGGATGAAACGCTTATTGGAAAATGGAGCAAACATCCGCACCCAAACTGCTAATGCCGGTTTGGGATGTACCAATCCGGAAGGTCAAGCTATCTTGGATAAACTGAAAGCGGCTGGAGGTTTTACACTGCCTTCTTACACGGGAATTTCTTGTGTGGGTTGGGCCTTAATTGAAGGTGTCAATATGTGTGATGATCCAGATGATGAATATGCGGAAGAACAACGTCAAAAGGTTGCAATGCTGTTTGACGCTGGTATACATCCCGATGCACCTGCACATGATGGGGAACCACCCATTTTCCACACCTCTTGCTGTGGCTATGAAAAGGCAACGCAAATGATTTTGGACCATGGTGGCAATATAAATGCAAAAAGCACCAAAGGGGATACAGCCCTGACAGATCTTGGAAAAAGTATTGCACGTGATTTCAAAATGAATTGGGTTAAGGATGGGAATGTTCCTATGACAGATTCAGAAAAAAACGAGTGTCTTGCACGTCAATATTTCAAAAATTTGAATTTATTAATCAGCAAAGGAGCTAGTTTAAATTTACCTGATGGTGAAGGAAAAAGTTTTGAAACAGGCCCTGCAAGCAAAATTCCTTTTGTGGCCGAATTGATTCAAATTTATCACGAAAGGGGTAAAGAAGGTGTCAGTAAATGGATTCGTACATATCAGAAAAAATGGACCCAAGAAACTCATGATCACTGGTTTGCTTCTTATCAAAAAAATAAAATAAAAGAAGCAAAGCGCAGAAGCAATCTAGCTGATGATATTCGTAAGGAACTTCGTAAAAGTTCAGGAGAAGGTCGTAAAAAGGCTATGGAACTTGCAAGGAAATTTCATGTTTTTCAGGCTGATGATAGTCATGAAGAATGGAAAATAAAATCGCATCTTCAATTGCGTCCGACAGCCTTAAAGCTTGAAAGATAAAATAGTAGGGGCCCGATTTAGGCCCCTATTTCATTAAATCTGACACCTAAATTGTTGTTTTTTGCTTGATTTTTTCATAAAATTTGTTTACTCTACATAGCAAGTTATGTTAGGAGGTAAAATGAAATCCATACTTAAAACTTTACTTGTTGGGGCGATTTTTTTGCCATCATTGGCATTGGCACAAGAGGCAAATTCGCTTTGGCAATTAGAGGTGCGTGAGTTATCGCTCAGCTATTCCAACACAAGTGTTGGTAATGCGCGTGAATATAAAAATTCTCCAATATCTGCCTATAGTTCTGATAGCCAATACAATATTGTTGGAAAATTAGATGCCTTCTTGAACCGAAACGATGATACCAGTTTGTGGTCCAATAATTTAATGCTCAATTATGGCAAATTGAAAATTAAGCCAGTAGATCAAAAATCCGAAACCAGTGAGAGTGCGGATAAAATTTGGTTGTCCACAGACTATGCATTAAAATTATGGCGTATGATGGAAGCCGATGTTGGACCTTTCGTGCAATTGGCTTTTCAAACGGAATTTACAGCCAATCAAGGTTCTCCACGCTATAAGGCTTTGTCGGGGCGTGAGGGTGTGAAGTTATTTGAAGGTGAATACTTAAAAGAGCTTTACGCAGCAGTTTTGGAAGAATTTGATTTTACCTACTCCAGTGATCGAAATATGAAATATGGCTGGGAGGTTGGTGCACGTGCCGAATATCCCATTCGTGAAGGAGTTAAGTGGACGGGAACAGCGCGGTTTACAGACTATATACACTATTCAAAGTATGTATCTACGGATTTAAAATATGATATGGAATTGACTACAAAATTAGAGGTAAGTTTAACAGATACTTTGGCATTTGCACCCTATCTCAGTTATCGGCGAGGGCAAGCAAGAGGTGCCAGAAAGGCAGGGTCCAATTTTATGATTGGCCTGCAATTAAAATATGCCGATTTATTTAATTTATAAAAAAGGAGAATAAAATGTTAAAAGGAATCATGAAAGAATTTAAAACTTTTGCTTTAAAAGGAAATGTATTAGACATGGCTGTAGGTATCATTATCGGTGCCAGTTTTGGTAAGATTGTGGATAGCTTGGTAAAAGATATCTTGATGCCACCATTGGGATGGGCTTTAGGTAAAGTGGATTTTTCAAATCTTTACTTGAAATTATTGGATGGTCAAGTACCAGGGCCTTATGCCAGTTTGGACGCTGCCCAAAAAGCTGGCGCTGTTACCATCAATTATGGGTTATTTTTAAATGCATTGATTAGTTTTATTATTGTGGCATTTGCCGTATTTTTATTGATAAAAGCCATTAATACACTGCGTGCAAAAATGGAAAAGGCTGAGGCAGCAGCACCTGCACCAAAGACGGAAAAGACTTGTCCCTATTGTTTTACACAAATTTCAGTCAAGGCAACGCGTTGCCCACATTGTACAAGCCAGTTAAAACAATAAACTTGGAAAAAATACCCCCACCTAAACGGTGGGGATTTTTTTATGAATGAGTTTTGTCGAGATTAGTCCATAACGTACGATCTTTATGCCTTTTAATAATGGACTTTCCTTCATAATTTTTGATGTTATCTATATATGTCAATAATCCATTGCAGAAATTGACAGTACTTCTATTGCTTGAAAAATCTTTTCTCAATTGTTGAATCTCTTCGGAAGTGATTCCAGCGGCGACAAGCAATTTTCCCATCTTGATCCGCGTTTTTAATCCGGGTTGTTGTTGTGTGGCCAACATTTCCAAAATATTCTGGCCAGATGGTCCTGTGCGACGTGGTTTTGCCCCATTTGCTAAAAGGTACTTAAATACGTCTGTTGCCCCCTTTCGTACTGAACGATGCAGCAAAGTCTCTATTTGTGGTGAGGAAGATTCCAGTGTTTCGCAAATAGGAATTCTATACAGCTGATTGACTGAAATATGATTGCGTTTCAAATTATCAGTAAAACTTTTCAGATCATTTGAATCAATATCGGCAATAATTGGGGTATCTAAAATTCGAAAAGCCCAGCATGATTGGTTGGAACCATCCATAATCAATTCAATTTGTTGCTTGCCTTTCCATGGAGATATGACTGATTTGATGGAGTTTGGATTCGTGTGAGCAATATATAAAGCAATTGAATTTTTATATTCGGGTGAAATAGATAGATTTGACATAATAAATTTTCCTTTTTATTGGAGCGATAATACCATAAAAGCTATTTTATGTCAACTTTTTTAAAAATTTTGGTGGAATCTTACCATCCTTCAAAACAACTAAATAGTGGCGAATGACCCCAAAAATCAATCCTTTTTTGTGATTTACCTTTTCCCAGTGAAGTGGTGAAACATCAATTTGTTCGGGTAATACTTTTTCAAATACTTCATTTTTTCCATGGGACAAGGAAGCACTTTTTAACCAAATTGATTCCACTAATTTATTTTCAATAAGTTGATCCAAATCAAAAGAAAACAAATCAGACTTCTCAACGATTTGCTTGAGCACTGCATCATTACCAATCCAAAGAATGGGCTCAGTTAAACATGAAATGGCACGACTTCGACCCGCAAATGTGGACTCCATCCAATCTAAAATATCTTGTCTGTTATCAGAATGTGCACGATCACGATAGACAGCTAGGTTACCAACGCCACATGAAACAGACAGCAATCCATCTTTTAATATAGAATTCTTTTTAGGGGCATAGTGATAGAGTTTCATACTTTCATTATAACATAAAATTTAATAAAAAACAATTTGGTCAAAGAAATAGGACTTGATTTTTCTTTGCATTTTTGTTAAAATAAAAATTGAAAAGGGGCCTGTAGCTCAGTTGGTTAGAGCTGTCCGCTCATAACGGATAGGTCGTGGGTTCAAGTCCTACCGGGCCCACCAAGATTAAAAGCCATCGCGCAAACGGTGGCTTTTTTCATATTTTGCAAGTATTGTGGAAAGTTCGATATTTCCCCCTCCAAAAACTGCAAACTTCCGTAACTTATCGAACTTTTGAACATTTCTCACGGAGCTTTTTGGACATTTCTATCACTTTTTATAAGGAGGTTTTACAGCATTTTACTTGTGGTAATCATTTAATATAAGTGCTAAAGTAATCAATACATATAACAAAAGTATAAAAATAATAAACCGCAATGTTTTGGTTCTACCAATTTTACCTGTAGCCTCTGTTACTTTTTTTCTGCATTCATATATTTTTTTTGAAGTTTTAAATATAAATAGCGGTAATGTTAGAATAACTGATAAAAAAATATATGAGAAAGTACTTTCCATGTTTACATATAGAAGCAAATACATAAAAAACCAATATCCTGAAAAACCTAGATCGTGAATCCGCTTTACATAAAGACACATCATAAAATATCCAATTGGCAATATAGATAAAACAAACAATTCGGTCGGAAGTATAATAGAAAGAGAAGTTGTTAAAAAGAACATTGCAATACAGTACAGCAAGAATGTTTTTTGTCCCACATGACCATCAACCCAAAACAATCTTCCATAATCTTTTGGTCTTTTCATTTTTTCTTTCCAAATATCAATATTGAAATATTGCTCTGTTTGAGAACGATCATTTGTAGATTTTCTCATCAATATACGCTTATACCTGTTATATACAATATACGCAATTACTACTATCAAAAAAAACGAAAACATAAACAAAAGAGCTTCGCCTTGCTTTTCCTCTGGAGCATGAGATATTTGATGTTTTGCACCTAATACACCGCCTCTCACTAAACTTCTAATTAAAGACATTTTCACATCCTTTTTGTTTTGTTATGGTGTTTTGCAACATGTCAACTATCATACACGAAAAATTTAAAGAAAATCAAGTGTTTTTTATTCTGGAAATATTCAGTTAAAAATCAAACATTTTATTTTTAAAGGTCAATTCTTTGACATCGGCTGAATGGCTTGCTCGATATCCGCTAATTGCACTCCACCAAGATTAAAAGCCATCGCGCAAACGGTGGCTTTTTTCATATTTTGCAAGCATTTCGGCGAGTTCGATTGTGAAGGGGCAAAAAAACGAAACTTTCCGTAACTTATCGAACTCCAAAATTTTATTTCTTTATAAATCAATATCTTATTCAAACTCGAGTACGACTAGCTCTTTTGATTACGTTGTAATAATTTTCAAAATATTTTTATGATAATCGTCTAATTTTAAGGTATTCACAAACTCATCTGTTAATTTTGTACCATTGGCTAAATAAAAATTGCCATCTTTATCCATATACCCCTGAGTCAATTCTTTCAACATTTCATCAACGGGATTGTGCGGTGTACTTTCTTTCCATTTCTTTTCAATGGCATAATAGCACATTTGTTGCGTTGGAGTATATGCTTCACAGCCACCTAAACAAATCAACCCAAAGGGACAATCTTCACAATATCCTGTCAAATTTTTAAACTTTTCCAAGCGATGATTCCAAGAACAAAAACATTTATCTTTGCGAATTTCGGCAATGGGTTTTTCTTTAACATTTCCTTCAATATATCTATCATCATAAAGGGAAAGACAACCTAATATGCTTCCATCTGAACGAATGCCTAAGTTTCGCCTACCAGCATAACATCCTGTCCAATATTTATTGGGAACATGATTTGGAATTGTTTTAGAATAATATCCAAAATCATGCATACAAAATAGTTTCAACTTTTCTTTGGAATATTTTCTGATTGTTTGTGCGGCAAAGATACCTGTGCAATAATAGCCAAATTCATCAATTGCCAATTCTTTTTGCATTCGACCGAATAGATTGGCATGTTGCAATTGCCATGCATGATAATTGTTTTTAATCATCAATTCTCTAAATTCTTTTAACTCAACAATATTCAATTTATTGATTGTTGTAATAACAGTAATTGGGATTTTTTTTGATTGAGAGAGTTTAACCATTTCCCAAGCATGTTTATAGCATCCGGGAACTCCCCTGATATAATCGTGCGTTTTGGCTTGGGTGCCATCAATGCTGATACCTATGACATTGATTCCCATTTTTTTTAAGAAATCTAACTTTTCTTCATTTAAAGCCAACGCATTTGTTACAATGCCAACTTTCATTTTTGTTTTGGATAGTTCGGCTAGTAATTCTTTCCATTGGGGGTATAAAAAATATTCACCGCCAATCAGTGTTAAAACACCACAACCTAACTCATCCAGTTGTTTTACAACAGATTTTGCTTGTTCAAAAGTGAGATTATTATTTCTGTCACAACCAGCACTTGATCCACAATGAATACACTTTGCATTACATTTTAAAGTCAGTTCCCATACAGCTGTTGCAACTTTTTTACTACAAAAGGACATTATTCATCCCATTCAACACCGTAATCAGTCACATAAGCAACACCATATTTTTCCATCATACCAATAGAAGTTGCATAAAAAACAATAAAATCTACTGTTGTAATAAGCACAAAAATAATTGACGTAACGATTAACGCCAACAATCGTTTGCTTTTTTTTCTGATATTTTTAATTTCAGCAGGAGTACATTCATAAACGTTTTCTTTATCTTCAAAAGAAATTCCTTTGGCATCTATAGAAATGATACGAACTTTTTTTGTGACTTCTTTTTCCCTATCCATAAAGGTGATTTTCACTTTACTTTTTGGCTTGAATTTTTGATATTCATTTTTATAATCAAATTTCACTTTTTTGAATTTATTTTTTACAACAGTAATAATCAAACTAATAATTAAAGAAAAAATTGTAACAATTAGACCAAAATAAACAATTGGTCGAATATTCCGAGAAAAGCTAGCACCATAAAGCGTTTGAAACTGTTCTGCGGATGCTGTTTTACTGAATAATCCGACAAAGATATTCGCTAATAATATGCCCATAAAATAAAAGATCTTTTTCACAATAATCTCCTTTTTCTTTGATTATACCTAATACAAAAAATATTGCAAGAGTTTTTTCCTCAGGGGAAAGAACTTAATTTGGGATGTCAACATCCTGAATTAAAATTTCAAGAGTCTCATTTCCGTTGCCAACTGTTTGCACTCATCTGCATGATTGGTTCGAAATTCGTTAATTACCCTCCACCAAGATTAAAAGCCACTCTATTTAGGGTGGTTTTTTTCATATTTTGCAAGCGTTTTGAAAAGTTCGATTTTTTGCCCTTCAAAAACCGCCAAATTCCGTAACTTATCGAACTTTGAGGAATTTTTCTTTTATGAAAAGAACAGAAAAAAATTCGTTTAACAAGGTCCACTTTCACCAAAAAGCTGACAGTGATCACATTTCCAAAAAAAACCCGCCTCATAACAAGCTTCTTTGGTAAAATACATTTCCCCAGGACAATCTTCCTTTGATTTAACATAATGACTCCAACCACAAGCATAATTACAATATTCACAATCCACATCAACAGCTACACATCCAGACTCACCGCTTGAATAGTGATAATTATATCCGGCAGCAAGACATTCGTCTTCCTTATCCAATAAATCACTGGGGTTGGGGCATTCTGATTCACGACAGGTTGAATTGTACTTACACCAATTTCCACTAGCCTCAGTACATAAACTGGAAGTGGTGCACAAATTTAAATAATAAGAATTGCAAATTGGATGACATCCAGCGGTAGAATTATAAACTTGTCCATTAGAACAATGACAATCTGTTATACCATCATTGGCTTTACCCGCAATTCCACCTGCATAGGAAATATCTGTTCCTTCAAATTCGTCACAACTGATCAAATCACATGTGTTTCCGTTTAAGTAATAACCTGTTTGACAACTTTGTGTTACCCCTGAACTATCACAGGTGGCAGCATGTTTATCGGGACAAGCCTGACATCCAGTGATTCCATCACTATAGGTACCATCCTCACACACTTCACAAGTATTCCCTTTGGCGACATAACCTTTTTCACAAACGCATACGCCCCAATGTTTTGACATATGCTCTTTATCGCATTTACCTTCCACGATACGAACCGGAGGACATTCCAAATTCCCACAAATATGCACACCAATGGAATATACCCCATTCGTATTTACTGTCTTGTGTTTATGTCCAAAAATACTGCTCCCCGCTATTGCTGTTGAAGCAATTAAGGTTGTCGTTAATAAAGTCAGCGCCATTTTTCGCATTAGAAACTCCCTTTAATTTCTTATACACAATTTCTTGGGCTTTTTCAATCAAAAAAATGGGACTTTATTCCCGCCTGGAAAAAGTTTCCTTTCAAAGGCCAATTCTTTTAAGTTGGCTAAATTATTGTTTCGATATTAATTAATTGTGCTCCACCAAGATTAAAGGCCATTCCTTTCGGGATGGCTTTTTTTATATTATGTAAGCACTATGGCAAGTTCGATAGCAACGGCGCAAAAAATCACCAACTTCCGTAAATTATCGAACTTTTGTAAACATCCCCCTTATAAAACAAACACTTATTTAGGTTCAAGTCCTGTCAGGGTACCAGGCAAAAAAATAACCCAAACTTCATTAAAATCAAAGCTTGAAACTTATTTGGCATAATAATTTTTCCGATTTTGAATAATGATATTTCTGTGGTATAATGATGCAGGAGGAACATTTTATTAATAGCACAAAGATATTGCAAGTTATCAAACGTTACAAATAAGAACTATTGTCCGGACTATCGTACAAAAGTAAAGCCGAGGGGTTAAACTCGGCTTATATGCTACCTGAATTATAAATTAAAAGTGATAAATTTCTCCATCAGCAGGTATTAAAATTTTATCGGCATATTCCAAAACAAT
>DFFU01000030.1 GCA_002372315.1 Alphaproteobacteria bacterium UBA3768 | reverse complement strand
TTTCACGGTCCAAGCGCATACTTGTTCTACGACCATTCACTATCACATTTTTACATACTAACATTTATACCTCCTTTGTATGTCATACTTATAGGTACTTTTCATACAAATTGCAACCATAAAATATTATTTATAATTATATTTCTCGCTTTTGGTGTAGAAATCATAAATTTTTTTTGGGTATTTTATTGAAGACTATCTTTACACTTTAAACCAATATTACAGAAGCACTCAACATGACATGTGAATTTAACCGTTATTTTTCTTCTTTGGGCATATTTTGCATTAGGCAGATTATTTTATCCACACCATAGGTATCGGCAATCACAGCACGGGCTTTTTGCCATTCTTCAGCATCTTTTTTAAGCCCCATTACGTAAACAGTACCATTTTCCAATACCAATTTGTAATTAGATGATTTAATTCCTTCGGTCAGTGTCAACCTTGTACGAATAGAACTGGAAAGTGCAATCTCTTCGCTGGTTTGAACTGTATCTAACGTCTGTCCCACACGGATATAATTATAAACGTAATTGACCCCTGGTGTTTGCCAAACCTTTTCAACTGTCTCTGCCACTTCATCATAATTGGGCAAAGCCCCTGTCAATAAAACAGAACCACGAAAAACCGTCAACTGAACATCCAAAACAGATTTAATATCCCTTTGGGCTAAGCGCTCACGAATTTTTGTATAAAGCGCAATATCCGATGCATCTTCATTTAAAGGACGATCATCAGAAATGACTGTTGTTAAAGAATGGATGCCGCTGATCATTGTTCCCCACATCTGACATGCGGATAAGAAAAGCAACAAAAAAAGAAAACAAAAGGGTCGCCACGCATTGGGTAAATGCTTGGGTAATCCCTGTGTTACCATCACAACATCATAACGCACTTGATAATTTTGATATTGTGGAAAACGCGATAGAAAAACTTGACTAGTCCGCTCAATGCGTTTTTGATTTTGCGGACGTATCGCATTGAGGGCCGTTATTTCGTCAGGTCTTTTTTTAACTTCAACAAACACCAAAGTTTTTCCTCGCCGCACAATCAAGTCCACCTCACCAGCGCCCGTTCCCTTCCCTACCATAAAATTTTTAGCCACCAATTGATAGCCTTTGAAGCGTAACCAAAACAGCGCCCATTTTTCGGCTCTATGACCCGCTTTATAATTTGTCGTGTTCCAAAACTTGCGCATAAGCTTCCTTTTTGCTGATGTTTTGTATAAGGGATAAAACTTGAGCGGTATCTTTGGCCGACAAAAAAGTCCGCAAATCGGTAATAGATACATTCGACATTTTTTGTTTTTTTTCATCACTTCCTTGAACCACCAAAACAATTTCTCCTTTGGGGGTACCATTTTGGGCATAAAAATCCAATAATTCTGTGATTTTCCCAATTTTTGTTTGTTCAAATTTTTTGGTAATTTCACGCACCACAGCCACCAATCGATCCCCAAAAACTTGATATAAACTTTCCAATACATCAACCAAACGATTGGCTGTTTCATAAAAAATCAAAGTGGCAGACAAATTTGATAAGTCTTGTAAAGTTTTTTCTCGCTGTGTTTTTTTAGGGGGCAAAAAACCACCAAAATAAAAAGCGTTTGTGGGAAGCCCCGATAATTGTAATGCTGTTAAAAGGGCATTTGCACCGGGAACACTGGTAACTTCAATCCCAGCCAACCGACAAGCATGAACCAATTTATAACCTGGATCCGAAATCAGCGGCATTCCCGCATCTGACACTAAAGCCATATCCAACCCAGATTGTAGTTTTTCTATTAAAGTGGGTACAGATTTTTCTTCATTAAAATCATGGTAAGCTATTGTTTTTTTAACACGCACACCCAATAATGAAAAAAGCTGATGACTGGTACGTGTATCTTCACAAGCGACGACATCCACTTTTTCCAAAACTTCACGCGCTCGTGGCGAAAAGTCCCCCAAATTTCCAATCGGTGTTGCCACTAAATAAAGCATCCTTACTCCTTTTAAAAAGCCCCTTGAAAAAAACTGTAAACTAGTATAGCATAACTTCAATAAAAACAAAAGGAGTTTTCATGAAAAGATTATGGATTTTGTTACTGCTCATTTGTACAAGTTGTACCAACGCGCCTAAAATTTCTTCTTTTTTTCATACAGAAAACACCTTGAATGCGCCCATTACACCCACGCAACAAACAACGACAGTGTCTATGCTTTTACCTCTGTCTGGTAAACAAGAACAAACGGGCATAGATATGCAAAACGCCGCTCTTATCGCTTTACAGAAAAATCAGGATGCTCCCATCAAAATGCTTTTTTTTGATACAAAGGGAACCCCAGAAGGTGCCAAAGAGGCTTATCGCTGGGCAGAGGCCCAAAATTCAAATATGATTTTGGGACCAGTTTTTGCATCTGAACTTGCTGCCTTACCGACTTTAAGCAGTCGTGTCCTTAGCTATACTTCTGATAGTACCTTATTAAATAATAACCACACCTCTTTCGCTGTTTTAATTTCCGATCAAATTGAACAAATGGTACGATATGCTTGTGAAAATGGACAATTCAGATTAGCGGCTATTGGTCCCGAAAATAAAGTAGGTCAAATTGTAATGAATACTTTGGATAGCACTATTAAAAAATGTCCAGGAATGACACTAACAAAATACGCTCTATATAGCGAAAAAGAAGAAAACATGACCCCTTCCGTTTTAAAGATTTTGCCCAAAATGGTAGACATTAAAAAGAAAGATTTGACCCCAGAGGAAGAAGAAATTTTGGCAACCCCCATTCAAGAACGTGTTGACTTTGACAGTTTATTTGTTTTTGAAGAAGGCGTTCGTTTAAGTCAATTGATGGCAATATTGGCTTTTTATGATGTCACACCGAAAGTTTTTCCCATCTATACCTTGACCAGTGTTAAATCCATAAAAGACCCCATGCTCAACAATATGCTATTCATGGATTTATCCACTAATTCGTCTTCTTATTTTACACGCCAGTACATGCAAATTTTCGGCAACCAACCTTCTCGTTTGGCGGAACTGGCCTACGATTCCGTCAACTGGGTAGCCGAACTATCCCCACATGGAATTGTCAATTTAAGTGACTTACAAAATATGGATAGTTATAGGGGAGTGAATGGATTGATTCGTTTAAATGCAGACGGCACCAATAATCGTGCGATGCGTTTGGTTCAAAAAAAAGGCAGAAACGCCATTGAAATTCAACCTGCTGCTGAAGAATTTGATTTGCCAATGAATCCTAAGGAAATTGAAGTTACGCCAACATCTGAATTAACTGATTTAACATTAAAATCCCCTGAAGTGTCGGTTGAATCCCTTGATCAGTTTGAATCAACCACCCCCTCAACCTTGCCTGAGCAATGGCCTGAGGATTAAGATTTTGTGTGGGATAAAATCGTTGGCGCAATCTCAGCCCCATCAATAAATGTTCCATTTGAATTTGAGCATCCGTGAGCTTTTCTTTTGTTGTTTCTTGTCGTAGCCATGCTCCCACTGAGCGTGCGTTTTGTGTAGCATAGCCCAACACACGCCCTGCTGCAGCGGGTCCAATACCAATATAATCTTGTCCTGTCCAATACAACATATTATGCTGACTTTCAAATCCCCTATGTGCATAATTAGAAACCTCATAAGCCGGAATTTTTGCTTGTCTCATAATTTCATCTGTTAAAATATAAAGACGGCGCGCCTGAATATCCGAACATGTTTTTTGGCCACAATGGTAAAAAACAGTCCCTTTTTCTATCGTCAATTGATAAAGCGAATAATGCATAAGTCCCATTTTTAAAGCTTGCTTTAATTCTCTTTCCCAACCTTTAAGATTTTGATGTGGCAAGGCATAAATCAAATCCATATTTACCTTTGGGAAAGTATTTTGTGCATTTTCAACACATTTAACAGCTGAACGAACACTATGTTGGCGCCCCAAAAACTTTAAATGATCTTCATTTAACGATTGTACACCCACAGATAACCTGTTAATTCCCATGGATTTAAAAATTTTCATTTTTTCAAAATCAATCGCATCAGGATTGGCTTCCATTGTTATTTCTGCATTTTGAACTACCGTCCATTTTTGATGGATTTGATTCATAAGAAAATCTAAAAAATCAGCATTCATTAAACTGGGTGTTCCCCCGCCAAAATAAATGCTTGTCAGATTTCCTGATGGTGCTTTTTGTATATCCCGTAAATAGCCCCCCTTTAATATTTCCAAATCTCCATGAATTTTTGTACTGGCAAAATCACAATACGGGCACTTAGATAAACAATACGGCCAATGAATATAAAGTCCAAAATCTGACATCTTGACAATTCCATAAAAAAAAGCTATTGTGATGACATTATAATGAAAGAGAGGATAAAATGCAAATTACATTAACAGGACACCAAATTGATTTAGGTAACAGCTGGCGTGAATATGCCGACAAGGCAATTTCCGAGGTTGTACAAAAATACTTTGCTAATGCCACAGATGCAACGGTGCGCGTTTCCCATGAGGGCAAAACCTTTTTAACAGAAATCACAACACGTCCTGCGGGCGGGTTGACGATATCATCCAGTGCCAGTGCCAATGACGCCTATGGTGCTTTGGATGAAGCTATCCGTAAGATGGGTATCCAATTGAAAAAATATAAAAATAAAATGACGAATCGTCAGGCTACCCCAACACAACAAGTGGCTGTTTCAGTGATTGACGCCCCTGTGGATGCTGAAGAACCAATAGGGGATGCACCCATCATTATTGCTGAAATGCAAGCAGATATGCCCACTTGTACGGTCAGTGATGCCGTGATGCATATGGATTTAGCGGGGCTACCCGCCTTGTTATTTCGGAATATTGCTCATGGCGAACTCAGCATGGTATATCGCCGTGCAGATGGCAATATCGGGTGGGTTGATCCTAAAAATAAAAAATAAGGTTTTTATATGAAAATAACGGAAATTTTAAACGCCGATTCAGTGCTGGTTGAAAAAGCAGCACTGTCGAAGAAACAATTGTTGGAAAAATTGGCACATCTTGCCTCAGAAAGAACAGGCTTAGATCGTATGCTCATCCTCAATGCCTTGGTGGAACGGGAACGGCTTGGAACAACCGGTATTGGTCATGGGGTGGCTTTGCCACATGCTAGATTAGAAGGGTTAAAAAATATCTTTTGTGCATTTTTCAAAACAAATGAAACACCTTTTGAATCTGTGGATAACAAACCAGTAGACTTATTGTTTTTACTCTTAGTTCCTGAAAATGCAGGCGCAGATCATTTGAAGGCGTTGGCTGCTTTATCCCGTTTATTACGTAATGATAAAGTCACCGAAAAACTGCGTAAAAACGATTTACCCAAAGACATATACAAAATTATCTTGGATAACGATACGGATGAATAATCCCACAAAACACGTTCAACTTTATACTGATGGCGCTTGTTCAGGAAATCCTGGCCCTGGTGGTTGGGCGTGTTTGTTGATTTATAGGGATATTCAAAAAGAATTATCCGGAGGAACATCAAAAACAACCAACAATCAAATGGAATTAACAGCCGTTATTGAAGGGTTATCCTTATTGAAAGAATCTTGTATCGTAGATTTATATACTGACAGTAAATATGTTTTGGAGGGAGCCACCCTTTGGCTAGATGGATGGATTCAAAAGGGATGGAAAAAAGCTGATAAAAAACCTGTTTTAAATACAGAATATTGGCAAAAATTATTACCCCTATTACAAAAGCATCAAATCAATTGGCATTGGGTAAAGGGACATGCAGGTCATCCCCAGAATGAACGGGTTGATCAGTTGGCCTGTATCCAGCGCGATAATTTTTCAACCCAATCAGATATCTCATAACATCTTGTGGTGTCGTGTCTGTCAAAACAGTTAGAATACCACTATCATTAAAAACAATGAGGTTTTGATTTGCTTGATATAAATCTAATAAAGTTTTTCCTAAATCACTTTCTCGGGGTACTAAATGCACTTTAAAATTCATCTCCGACCAGGTCAAACAATCTGTTTTTTCACAAACAACCGTAGGTATGTTTGCATCGGTAGATTGAACGTCCCGATAGGGTATTTCAACATTGACAACATAAATTCCATAAAACAACATCACCAATGTTGGTAACAAAAAGAAAAAACAATGGCAAAAAGGTGCCTTTTTTAAACTCCACCTAGCCTTTTTACCCCAAAATTTAGCATATCGGTATAAAATTGCAAAAGGAACGATATGCCCCCATATTATCCAAGGTAGCAAAACAAATAAAGAAAAATTTTGTACCATTTGCCGTAAATACGGCTTGGGCCAAATGATAAAAAGCAAACTCGCCCACCACACAAAACGTGGTGGAAAAGCTAAAGTCAAGGCCATAATGATTAAAATATAAATTCTAAACTCTGAATAAAAATCAGGTAAAATCCATATTCCTATACAGGTGCCTAACACGAGTAAAGGCACTACCAACATCGCATGTAAACATTGTTGACGTAACTTCTGGGCTGTTTTTGGAAATGCGAGCCCCCATAGAATAAAGAAGGGCGAACACAAAAATAACAAGATTGGACTCAGCACAAAAAGTCCCCACGGTTTATTTCTTGAAATGGAGGGTAAGGCCTCCTCTGACAACATAACAGGTATTCTGAATACCCCCTGATCTGTAATTAAAATCCAATCTTGTGGTGTATTATTGAACCACTTTTCAGGGTAAGAAACCATAAATTGAACAGTGTTTTGCCAAAATTGAGTTTGCAAAATCTTAAAGTTCAAACCATTTTGATTTTGTAAGAAAGCCTGATGAATTTTGGGAATATGGAATCTTAAAATAGACGTATGATCATCAATGTAGTGCCCCACTTCTGGTTTAAAAACAGGCTTTGGAACCTTTCCCATTTCATCCATAATATAGGCACAATAGGATGTATAATTACTTTCTTGTTGATCCAAGGGTAAACTAACACGAATCGGTAAATCCAAACAATTATTATCCCAACATCCAATTAAATTTCCCTGTACCCCAAATTCGTCCTGC
The DNA here is from genome assembly GCA_002372315.1 of Alphaproteobacteria bacterium UBA3768. Classification (GTDB taxonomy): domain Bacteria; phylum Pseudomonadota; class Alphaproteobacteria; order CAAHEQ01; family UBA3637; genus UBA3637. The sequence continues at coordinate 5,435 of DFFU01000030.1, read as the reverse complement.
GTATGGGCATTATAAACTATCGGTAATAAAATCGTTCCTGTATATGTTTGAGTATCCACCGGATCAGGTTGTAAGGGATACTCAATTACCCCGGATTTAGAAAGTGTTTTAAGATGTGTTTTTTTTAAAATCCAACCCGAGTGAATTTGAATTTGCAGCCCTCCAACCAACAGATCACGCCCCCTAGTGCCTGTTGTGCATGAAAGGAGTCTGACATCAGCAAAGGGCAAACGATACAGTTGTCCAACACCTTTTTCGGGAAAAGATTGAGCTTGGGCAAGGATACCCCAAAATAAAGTATAAAATAGAATAAAAATATACCCCAACACTCTCATAAAATACATTATAGCAAAAAAAAACTTGAAAGTCTTTAAAAAAAAGATTAAAATAAAGCTGTGTTTAATTTTTTGGAAGGATAGACCTATCGTTAATACGTTCAATCCCGCTCCCCGTGCGGCCAATACGGGAAAATCCGATGAACCTCGTGTCAATCAACAAATTATGTCTCCGCAAGTCCGTTTAATTGATGAAAACGGTCAAAATGTGGGAATAGTTGTTATGCGTGAAGCATTAAGGCGTGCCGAAAATGCAGGCCTTGATTTAGTTGAAATTTCTACATCTGGCGATTGGCCTGTATGCAAAATCATTGATGCGGGCAAATATAAATATGAATTGCAAAAGCGCAAAAATGAAGCCAAAAAGAAACAAAAGGTTCAAGAAACCAAAGAAATCAAGTTCACTCCTAACATTGGGGATAACGATTATGGCTTTAAATTACGCAATGCCAAAAAGTTTTTAGCCGAAGGAAATAAAGTTAAATTCACGATTCGCTTTCGTGGACGTGAAATGTCCTATCAGGATTTGGGGGCAGAGGTATTGAACCGGGCTGCCCAAGATGTTGCCGATATCGCCAAAACAGAAGGGCAACCCAAGTTAGAAGGACGCAATATGAGTTTGGTTGTTGCCCCCATCAAATAGCACCTTGCCATTCATTAAAATATTTTTGAATATGAAAACAGCCCCTGAAAATCAGGGGCTACTTTCTTTATGGTATATTATACGTTTGCTTCGTTATGTGTTTCCTTGTTACGCATTTGCAAAACTTCCTTATCCCGTTCAGATGCAATTGCACGTAAACGTTTAACAGCTGCACCAGTACCCGCAGGAATCAAACGACCCACAATCACATTCTCCTTTAATCCATGCAAAGGATCTGTTTTGCCAGCAATAGCCGCTTCTGTCAACACACGCGTTGTTTCTTGGAAGGACGCTGCAGAAATGAACGAGCTGGTCTGTAACGAAGCCTTTGTGATACCCAACAAAACAGGGGCCACTTTGGCGGGACGACCACCAGCTTTTTCAGCCTTTAAGTTTTCGTTGATCAGTTGTTGTTTTTCAACTTGTTCACCTTCCAAAAGTGTTGTATCACCTGCATCAACAACCTCCATTTTACGCATCATTTGACGCACAATCACTTCAATATGCTTATCATTGATACGCACGCCTTGCAAACGATACACAGCTTGAACCTCTTTAATCAAATAGTGTGCCAAAGCTTCCACGCCCAAAATACGCAAGATATCATGCGGTGCCAAAGGACCTTCCACAATCATATCACCTTTTTGAACCATATCGCCTTCATAGACGGCAGGTGTCTTGCCTTTTGGAATCAAATGGGCATGCTTATGACCTTCTTCATCCACTATGTTGATCACGCGCTTTGCTTTAAAGTCATGGTCATATTCTACACGACCCGCTGCTTCCGCCATAATGGCTGCATCTTTTGGACGACGGGCTTCAAACAATTCGGCCACACGTGGCAAACCACCCGTAATATCTTTTGTCTTAGAATCACGTGCCACCAAAGCTAACACATCACCCACATGGATTTCTTGACCATTTTTAACGGTAATAATCGCACCTTTGGGCAAATAAGTACGGGCTTCTGTACCCTTGCTAGTCTTAGCCACATTCTTATCATTATCCAAAATACAAATATGGGGACGCAAGTTTTTCGCAGAGGACTGTTTATCCGGCTCCATAATCACGCGTTCGGTGAGTCCTGTTGATGGATCAGTACGTTCATCCAATGTCTTGCCTGCCACAATATCTTCAAACTTGGCTTTACCGTCAGCATCAGCAATCATTGGTGTTGAATATGGATCCCATTCAGCTAAACGAGTTCCTTTTTTCACTTCCTGACCATCTGCCACCATCAACTTGGCGCCATAAGGCACTTTATGACGAGCTTTTTCACGCTTATTGGCATCCAATAAAGAAATTTCAAAGTTACGGGATAGGATAATACTGGCACCCTGTGAGTTTTTCACAATGACACCTTGTCCCAAACGCACCTGAGCATCAAAGGCAGCATCCACTGCAGAATCAGCACCACGTTGCGCTGTACCACCCACGTGGAAGGTACGCAATGTCAACTGAGTACCTGGTTCACCAATGGATTGAGCAGCAATAATACCCACAACCTCACCCAAGTTCACAGGGCAACCACGAGCTAAATCTTGACCATAGCAGGCCGCACAAATACCATCTTCCGCTTCGCAAGTAAGTACTGAACGAATTTTTACAGAATCAATACCCAGTGCATCAATCTTTTCAACGTCTTTGGCATCAACCAACTTATTCTTGGGGATAATGATTTCACCTGTTTCAGGGTGTTTCACATCTTCAGCTGTTGTACGCCCTAAAATACGTTCACCCGTTGTGGCGATCACATCACCACCTTCAATAATCGGTTGAATCGTAATACCATTATCTGTGCCACAATCTTGCATGGTGATAATGGCATCTTGTGCTACATCGACCAAACGGCGGGTCAAGTAACCAGAACTGGCTGTTTTCAAAGCAGTATCGGCCAAACCTTTACGAGAACCGTGCGTGGAGTTAAAGTATTCCATAACGGTCAAACCTTCCTTAAAGTTGGAACGAATTGGGGTTTCAATAATTTCACCCGAAGGCTTTGTCATCAACCCACGCATACCTGCCAACTGGCGCATCTGAGTTGCCGAACCACGGGCACCAGAATCAGACATCATAAAGACCGAGTTCACAGGTTTTCCTGGCTCAGCTGTGGAAATATTCTTCATCATCGCCTTGGAAACAGCGTCTGTGCAAGCCACCCAAGCATCCACCACTTTATTGTATTTTTCTAAGCGGGTAATAAGACCATCTTGATATTGTTGTTCAAATTCGCCGACTTTTACTTCTGTAGCAGCCAACAACTTCTTCTTTTCTTCAGGTATCACAAAGTCATCCTTACCAATGGAAATACCCGCCAAAGCAGCGTTCTTAAAGCCCAATTCTTTAATCTTATCAGCAAAAATACAAGTTTCTTTCTGACCACAGGCACGATATACACGGCCCAACATTTCAGCCACTTGTTTTTTGCCAATTTGACGATTAATCATTGAAAATGGAATATGATCATTATCAGGCAAAATAGATGAAATAATCACACGCCCTGGTGTTGTTTCAACGATTTGGGTTTTATGTTCACCTGCATCGGTTACGATGGGCAAACGGACTTTAATTTTGGCATGCATGGATACGTCTTTATTAAACAAGGCATGTTCAATTTCTTGACGACCATTAAAGACCATTCCTTCGCCTTTTTCGCCCTCACGCATCATGGACAAATAGTACATCCCCAAAATCATATCTTGAGTTGGCACAATAATTGGTTGACCACTAGCAGGCGCCAAAATATTGTTTGTGGACAACATCAGTACGCGGGCTTCCAATTGCGCTTCAGTAGATAATGGAACGTGCACAGCCATCTGGTCTCCATCAAAGTCAGCGTTAAATGCTGTACAAACCAATGGATGCAACTGAATCGCCTTACCTTCAATCAAAACAGGTTCAAAGGCTTGAATACCCAAACGGTGCAAGGTTGGTGCACGGTTTAACAATACTGGGTGTTCTTTAATCACTTCGGACAAAATATCCCAAACGTCTGGCGTTTCCTTTTCCACTAAACGTTTTGCGTTTTTAATGGTGGCTGCCTTACCTTGAGCTTCCAATTTTGCATAAATAAAAGGTTTAAACAATTCCAATGCCATACGTTTTGGAAGTCCGCATTGGTGCAATTTTAATTCAGGACCCACTGTAATCACAGAACGACCGGAATAGTCCACACGTTTACCCAACAAGTTCTGACGGAAACGACCAGCCTTACCACGGAGCATATCAGCCAAAGACTTCAACGGGCGCTTATTAATACCCGTCACAGCACGGCCACGACGGCCATTATCAAACAACGCATCCACAGCTTCTTGCAACATACGTTTTTCATTGCGCACAATGATATCTGGCGCACGCAACTCCAACAAACGCTTCAAACGGTTATTACGGTTAATCACACGACGATATAAATCGTTCAAATCAGATGTGGCAAAACGTCCCCCATCCAATGGTACCAAAGGACGTAAATCTGGTGGAATAACAGGCAACACATCCAAAACCATCCATTCTGGACGTGCTCCAGATTCCAAGAAGGACTCCACCAACTTTAATTTTTTCACAATCTTCTTGCGCTTCATATCCGATTTTGTTTCAATCAATTCAGCACGTAATTTCTTGGCTTCTGTTGGTAAATCAATTTGTGAAAGCAATGTTTTAATGGCTTCGGCACCAATACCAGCACGGAAAGAATCTTCACCATATTCTTCCAAAGCTTGATTGTATTGTTCTTCAGTCAATAAATCCATTTGTTTGAGGGGGGTCAAGCCTGGTTCAATCACAATGTACTTTTCAAAGTAAAGAACCGCTTCCAATTGTTTAAGCATTAAATCCAACAAAGTACCAATACGACTTGGCAACGATTTCAAAAACCAAATATGTGTCACAGGACTGACCAATTCAATGTGACCCATACGTTCGCGACGCACCTTAGAAAGTGTCACTTCCACACCGCACTTTTCACAGGTAATGCCACGATATTTCATGCGCTTATATTTTCCGCACAAACATTCGTAATCCTTAATCGGACCAAAAATTTTTGCACAGAACAAACCATCACGTTCAGGCTTAAAGGTACGATAGTTGATGGTTTCGGGACGGGTTACCTCACCATAAGACCAAGACCGAATTCTTTCGGGGGAAGCCACCGAAATACGAATATCATCAAAAGTTTGAGGATTCGCCAACGGGCTGAAAGTTTTCATTAATTCGTTCATTTTTTTCTCCTATTGTTCATTATGATTGAGTTCAACATCCAAGCCTAAGGAACGCATTTCCTTGACCAACACGTTAAATGATTCAGGAATACCTGCTTCAAATGAAGTATCACCGCGGATAATTGTTTCATAGGCTGCAATACGTCCCGATACGTCATCTGATTTAATAGTAAGCATTTCTTGCAACGTATAAGCTGCGCCATATGCTTCCAAAGCCCATACTTCCATTTCACCGAAACGCTG
>DFFU01000009.1 GCA_002372315.1 Alphaproteobacteria bacterium UBA3768 | reverse complement strand
GCTTTTCTTTTTCTGCAGACTGTGCCACAATAAAAACAAACAAAAGTTCACAATAAGAAAAGAGGCGATTATAATGAAAATCAATTTACAGGTTAATGCAGATTTTGATTTGGACGGTAACATCCGGCCCAGGGCCATCACCTGGGAAGACGGGCGTGTATTTGAGATTGACCGGATACTGGATGTCCGGCGGGCAGCATCTTTGAAAGCCGGAGGATTGGGTATCCGGTACATCTGCCGGATACGAGGTAAGGAGGTAAAGCTGTTCAACGATGAAGGGCGCTGGTTTATGGAAAAATAAAAATGAAATGATGCAGATAAGGTACTCATCAAACCCAGACAGGAAGCGCATCGGGTAGAGTGAAAATGCTGAAAGCAGACGCCATGAGGGGTTTGACGGGGGAAATTTTTGGACGCATAGCATGATATAATGTATATAATAAATTATTACATGAAGAAGGGGGATTTTTACGATGACATTTCTCGTTTTTGCAATACCCCTTTTGTGCTACTATACTTCATTTACAAGGTTATACGCTTTTTAATTGGGTTGGTTCGTGCCATTCGTGAAAGATTACATGGATCAGCACCCAGAGGTAAGCTGAGTTGAATGGTAAAAGACGGTGCCGGGATATTATCCGAGACTATGATTTGCTTCAAATTTTATTATAAAATTACTTAACTGCCACTAACGATTTTTCAAAGACTTTTTTCAGGAAAAGTCTTGCGCTATCCTCGTTATGATAGTGGTCGATTAGCCATTCCAAACGCTTTATCTTGTTTTTGGTGTTTTCTGCTTTCAGTATGGATGGGCAATCCGGTATCACGCTTACATCGATCTCCGGCAGAAGAATCCTGTCCACGTTGCCATCGGCGCAACCGTAACCACCTTCCATAATGTAAATCAATTCCATGGACAACAATATTAAAGCCGTCAGGCATGGCATCTCTTCCTCAGCTTCAAATTGTAGTACAGTATTTTTCTTTCGTACTACCGGTTTGATTCCATTTAGAAATTCCTCTTTTGCAAACACAATTATTTTTTCTGTAACATCATAAATGCGCAAAGACATTTTGTCTACGTCTGTTGGAACGGGTGTGGCTCTCAGCTGATTCCGCTTTGTTGCAATGAGATCCAGCGCTTCGTCTAAGTACCCGTATTGTCCTTTACCATCCATGTTACTGTATCAGCTCCCATCATTACATACAGTGTTCTTTTCATTTTGCAGAACCCGCGCTGACGCAGGAAAATTGCGCAATTTGTTTCTCCAATAATTTTACACGTGTTTTAAGATACAGACGCGCGTTTTCATCTTTATAGAAATTATCCACAAGCCAGTTCAATCGCGCTATCATGCTTTTGCAGTCTGTTGCTTTCAGCACAGGAGGCAATTCCGGCATGGCAGCAAAATCAACGTCCGGCCCGAAATCAGAAATATCATCCAAACACTCATCCGCAAAGTTTTCTTTACAATATGTGTTTATTAATTCGTAAGATATTTTGAACAACATAGCCATGTAAAGCCGTTCTTCTACTATACAGCGCCAGGTACTGCAGTCATCCTTACACTTCTCATTGTTTTTAACGCATTCCTGTACAAATTCATACGCCGGCTGGATTATAAAAAAGAAATGCCCTTCAATCAGCGCAATACATTTTTCTATAGCATCATTCATGGCAGTTGCCTCATTTTTTTCTTTTAAAAACAGGACATAGTCGCGGCTCTTCTTATCTCCATTAAAATTGCCTCTCTTGTTCCATAATTTTTTGGTATGTCGCAAATCCTTTCGCATAAGATCAAGTGACTTATAAATTTCGTTAAAATCCCATTCTTCCATTTTTAACGTGATTGCTCCTTTTTTATAATTAAATTACCCTGTCATCATGAGATGGTTCCATATCGGCTTCCTGTACCAGTATTTATGATTTTATTCCATTCGCCGTTATATTGCCTTTCCGTACCAACACCTTACTTTCCAACGGCATTTCTATCCTTTTTCCATCTCCTTGCACAGGATATAACCCTTAGTTTAGTCATTACGCAAAAAAATGAAAGGGCTTTTTTGCAGAAATTTGTGAACAAAATTTCACAATTGCCCTTTTTTTGACCTATTTTTTTCATTTTTGCTTTTTTTTGCCGTTTTTTGTGAATAATTTGTGAACTTTTTTCTTTGAGAGAAATGGGAAATGCCAATTTTGTAATCGCATGTGCAGGGCCAATCACGATCTGCAGAATCAATTTTTTACCTTCCTCTTTTCTTAAATCTTATAGTAGGAAAGAAATCTCTCTTTTAGTATTTTTATAAGCGAAGAATTATTTTTCTTGTGTGTGGATATTCTGCTATTGCACATAAAGTAATGCTATTGTTGGAAAATTAGTTAAACCATGGTTATGATTTTATTGTAAAGGATTGAGAAAATGAAATTAGTAAAAGCAATGTTTATATTAGTAGTCAGTGCTTCCGTACTGGCTGCCGGATGTGGTGGAGATAAAAAGTCAGCAGAATCCGATGCCAAGAGCATAGTTAATAAAATGGTTGACAAAGTTACGAACGTAGGCCTGCCATTTGATTATGAAGGTTTAAAAAAGGCAGATTATAGTAACCATATGAAAACCTCTAGCTGAAACAGGTTTAAGTGCGTATCTTATGGCTCTGATTGTTATGATCGGAGCCATTTTTACTTGATGAAAAAGAATTTGATATAGATGCCCCGGCACTTTGGTGCCGGGGTTTTCTTTTGCCTGAAAACGTAAAACAAGAATTCCAAAGTAACATGATAACGACGCATTTCTGTTAGGCGTCAGCTTCATTCAGGCTCAGGA